>DATCFM010000014.1:0-55708 GCA_036509515.1 Acidobacteriaceae bacterium | reverse complement strand
ATGGCATCCCAAAACAGAGCTTCCACCTCTTCCTCTGCGAGTGCGAGTGGAGATTCAATACCCCCAGCCCAAAACAACAACAAAACCAATTACTTCAATTAGTTAAAAACACTATGAAATAGTTATCTGGTACAGCCCCTTCTTTTTTGGGGGGATGACTAGGGTATCTTGGCGGTCTGCGACGGCTCGTCGTGCAGATCGATGGTGATGATGGCGGTTTGCCGGGTGCGCCAGGCGCTCTCCGTGGTGTTGGGGAAGAGGAGAATGATGGTGCCTTCGCGGGTCGTGCGAGGAGCTACTTCCTCGCCAAATTTGAGCGGCTGCGTGACGAGAGGCGCCAGCGCGGGGAAGATCTGCTCAAGGCGCGGAAGCTCCTGCGCCGGGACGGTTGTGGCATCGACGGTGGTGCCGTCGGCGAGCTTGACCAGGCCTGTCCAGTCGGTGAGAAAGAGTGGAAGCCGCTGGTCGACGGTGAAGCGAACGTGGGCGACGACGTATAGATCGTCTTCGGCATCAGGGGCCTGCCCGACGACGTGCATGGCTCCGGGCATGGACTTAAATTCGGTGTGCGGAGTGAAGAGATCGACTTTGGCAACGGTGAAGTCTGCCATCTTGTGCGGATTGAAGGCGAAGACAGCCACTGCAACGCCGACGAGAATCACGACGGCGATGACGACAGCGATCATCGGGCCGCCCGTAAATGAAGAGTTGTCGTTGGAGTCAGCCATGATGCACAGGATAGAGCATTTTCCTGATGCTGTGGTTTCGACCTTGAGGAGAAATGCTAGCGCGCGTTCAGGCCGGGTGGCGCAGATTTGCGAGGAATTCGTCGGCCGGGAGGGTGTTGAGGACGTCGGCAGCGGTGAGCCAGGCCCGGCGCAGCTGGACGAGGCCGTAGTCGATCTGGTCGAGTTCGCTGGTGGAGTGGGCGTCGGTGTTGACGACGATCTTGCAGCCGAGCTCTTTGGCGCGGCGCAGATGAAGGTCGGAGAGGTCGAAGCGGGCGGGCGAGGCGTTGTGCTCGACGGCGATGCCGAGGCGGGCAGCGATGGCGAGGAGCTGCTCGAGATCGACCTTGTAGGGTTCGCGCTTGAGGACCTTGCGGCCGGTGGGGTGGCCGAGGATGTGGACGTGCGGGTTTTCGGCGGCGCGGAGGACACGCGCGGTCATCTCTTCGGCGGTCTGGTTGAAGCCGGAGTGGACGCTGGCTACGACGACGTCGAGCTGGGCGAGAGTTTCGTCGGCGAGATCGAGCGAGCCGTCGAGCAGGATGTCGACCTCGACGCCGGTGAGGATGCGGAAGTTCTGCGGCAGTGGAGCTGCAGGTCTCTCCACTCCGCTGCGCTCCGGTCGAGATGGCAAATCTCTGGCGGCGTGAGGCAGAAGCTCAGGTCGAGATGAAAGAGTTTTTGCGGCGGCGAAGAGAGTGGCGAGGCGTTCGTCTTTGGAGAGATCGCGCTCTAACGCGATGGCTTGATTCACTTCGGCGATGTCGGCCTGGAGTTGAGTGGAGGCTGCGCGGATGCGTTGCGCGTGGGCGAGAGTGCGAGTGTCGTCCATGCCGTTGGTCATGGCGAGGTTCTTGGAGTGGTCGGTGATGGCGATGTACTGGAGGCCGCGGGCGATGGCGGCTTCAGCCATGGCGCGGATGGAGTCCGAGCCATCGGACTCGAAGGTGTGCATGTGCACGTCGCCACGGATGTCGCTGCGTGTGATGAGCTTCGGGAGGGTGTGTTTGGCCGCGGCTTCGATCTCGCCGCAGTTCTCGCGCAGCTCGGGCGGGATGTAATCGAGATCGAGGGCGGCGTAGATCTCGTGCTCGGTGGCGGAGGCGACGATGACGTTGTCTTCGAGGCGAAGCAGAGCGTACTCAGAGAGTGTGAGGCCGCGCTTGATCGCGCGCTGGCGCAGAGCGACGTTGTGGTGCTTGGAGCCGCTGAAATATTGCAGCGCGGCGCCGTAACTGGCGCGGGGAAGGAGACGGACGTCTACCTGAAGATTGTTGCGGAGGGTGAAGGAGACCTTGTTCTGGCCTTTGGCGAGGAGCTTGTCGATGAGTGGGAGGGTGGCAACGTGCTCAACGGCGGATGCGACTACGTCGGGCTCGCAGGCTGGGCCGGTGACGAGCAGGTCGAGATCGCCGCAGGTCTCACGGCCACGACGCAGGCTGCCGGCCGGCGTAATGGTCTCGATGCCGGGGAACTGAAAGATGAGAGCCGCGATGCGTTCGGCGTGCTCGCGCGCGACATCGATGCGGAAGCGCGAGGAGTTCTTGCGGTGGTCTTCGATGCCTTTGATGAGCTTGTCAGTGAAGCGCTGACCCATGCGCGGGAGAGTGAGGAGGTCGCCGCGCTTGGCGGCCTCATCGAGGGCGTCGATGTCGGCGACGCCGAGAGCGGAGTAGACCAGCGCGACGGTTTTCGGGCCCATGCCGGGAAGGCGCAGCAGCTCGAGCATGGTGGGCTTGTAGCGGGCGAGCAGAGCTTCGCGCAGCGGCATGGTGCCGGTGGAGGCGAGGTCGCAGATATTGGCGGCCATGCTCTTGCCGATGCCGGGAATGGCGAGAAGGGCTTTAGGGTCGGATTCAGCGAGCGCGGCGAGGTTGGTGGTCTGCTGCTCGATGGCCTCGGCGGCGCGGCGGTAGGAGCGAATGCGGAAGGGGTCGGCCGCGTC
This sequence comes from Acidobacteriaceae bacterium, assembly GCA_036509515.1. GTDB lineage: Bacteria > Acidobacteriota > Terriglobia > Terriglobales > Acidobacteriaceae > Granulicella. Next base: position 53,035 of record DATCFM010000014.1, on the reverse strand, counting down.
GATCTCGAGCAAAGCGGCGGTCTCTTCAAGAAGGCGGGCGAGCGTAATGTTGTCCATGCGGGCGCGATCCGGTTCGCCTAGATTGTAGATGGATGGCGGCAGGTGTGGTGTGGCGGCAGAACGCTAGGTCCGAGGCGGTGGACCAGCAGAGCGGAGTGCGTGATAGAAGAGCACTCCTATTAAGAGCTTGCCGTCATGGAGTTCGCCAGCCAGAGCGAGGCGGACGCACTCAGATAGAGGCGTGAAGTGCAGCTCGATGCGCTCGTCTTCTTCGGGGGTCGCTTCGCCGGGGATCAGGTCTTCGGCCAGCATGATGTCCATGGATTCGCCGACGAAGCCGGGGCTGGCGAAGTAACGGACATGGTGCGACCAGCGGCGGGCGCGGAAGCCGGTCTCCTCGATGAGCTCGCGTTTGGCGGCGGCGAGTGTCTTTTCGCCGGGATCGATGCGGCCGGCGGGGAGCTCGAGGAGAAACTGATTGGCGGCGTGGCGATACTGGCGGATGAGGAGGATGTTTGGGTCGTCGGGATTTGAGGTCGTATCGACCGCGAGGATGACGACGGAGCCGTTGTGGCGAACGACGTCGCGGCGCGCGCGGACGCCGCCCGGCTCGATGACTTCGTCGGCGGTGACGGAGAAGACTTTGCCTCTGTAAACGGTCTTTGAGGAGAGGACGCGGGCGCGTCCGGTAAGCTTCTTGGGAGGACTGGCAGAGTGCGATGACTTTGCCGAGAGCGCAGTTGCTGATTTTTTGGACGTGTTGGAGCTGGAATGCCGGTTTGTTCTGGGCGAAGGAGTCTTCTTCGTAGGCATATTCGTACGGTACACGATGACGGTTCCGGGTTCGTCATAGTGCATCGAAGGGCCGGGGCGTGCATCCAAAAGGCTCACGGACTTTTCGCGGAGACGAGGTAGATGGACGTTCAGTGTTACCCCATCGCGATGGCGCCCGGCACGACAACGCTGGCGCGCGACTTCGCCGACGCGGCGGATGCCCCCGATCCGGCGACGTTGAGGCGATGGTATCCGGGCGATCCGTTCGGGTGGGCGTGGGCCGAACGCGGGCCGGAGCTGGATGAGGCGCATCGGCAGCGGCTGGCGGATCTGCTTCGCGATGAGGCTGCGGGCTTTGCGGCCGGGCCGGCTGTCTTCGAAAATATTGAGCGGCTTCGGAAGGGAGCCGCCGCGGTGGTTACGGGGCAGCAGGTGGCGCTGTTCGGTGGCCCGCTGCTGACGCTGTTGAAGGCGGCCACCGCGATCCGCAAGGCGCAGGAGGCGACGGCGCGGAGCGGGAGAGCGCATGTTCCGGTATTCTGGCTGGCGACCGAAGACCATGATCTGGCGGAGGTCGATCAGATTTCGCTGCCAACGAAGTCTGCGATAGAAACGCTGCGGCTTGAGCTGCGACCAGGAGTTGCGGGGCCTGTGGGAGCGCTGGCTGTCGATGGCGAAAGCGCGGAAGGACGCGCGAAGCTGGAGGCGGCGCTGGAGCGGGCGAGTGAGTTGCTGGGGTGGGCTCCGGTGGCGAAGGTGTTGCGTGAGTGTTATGCGTCGAAGGATGGGCAGGGAAGCGCGACGCTGGCGCAGGGCTTTGCAAGGCTGCTGACGCAGATCTTCGCGGAGTTTGGATTGATCGTGATGGATGCGGCTTCGCGGCCGTTTCATGCGCTGGGTGCTGGGGTGTTGCGGGCGGCGGTGGAGCGGGCGGAGGAGCTTGAGGGGGCGCTGATCGAGCGGTCGGAAGAGCTGGCTCGCTCGGGGTATCACGCGCAGGTGCTGATTGCTCCGGGGCACTCGCTGCTGTTTCTGATCGACGAGAGTGGAGCGCGGCTGCCGCTGCGGCGTGGAGCAGAAGGGCAGTGGAAGGCCGGAGCCCGGGTTTATTCGACCGAGGAGCTGTTGGCGATTCTTGAGGCGGAGCCGGAGCGGCTGAGCCCTAATGCGCTGCTGCGGCCGGTGTTTCAGGATGCGATTTTGCCCACGGCGGCTTATGTGGGAGGGCCGGCGGAGATTGCTTATTTTGCGCAGTCAGGCGTGGTGTACGACCGCGTGCTGGGCAGAGTGACGACGGTTCTGCCGCGGCTCTCGGCGACGCTGATAGAGCCGGCGGTGGCGAAGATTATGGAGCAGCATGAGCTCGAGCTTCCGCAGCTTTGGGAGGCGAAGACGGCGGAGGCGCTGGCGCAGCGGCTGGGCGCGCGCGCCATCCCGATCGAGACGAAGCGAAAGCTGGCGGCGGCGGGGAATGCTTTGGATGAGGAGCTGACGACGTTGACCGCGCACATGAGTGCGATGAGCGAGGACCTGGGGCGCGCGGCGGAGGTTTCGGCGAGCAAGATGCGCTACCAGATGAATCGCCTGCGGACGATGGCGGCGAACTTTCAGCTGCAGCGCGAGGCTTCGCTGCGCAAGCATGCGGACGCGTTGATGCTGAACCTGCTGCCAGAGGGGCACTTGCAGGAGCGGGTGTTAGGTGGGGTGTGGTTTATGGCGAGGTATGGCGAGGAGCTGCCGAGGCTGCTGGTGGAGCATGCGGCGCAGGAGTGTCCGGGGCATCGGGTTCTGTATCTTTAATCCTGTAGGAACAATGGCCTAAGCTGCTGCGTAAGTTGTTGCTGGAGGTTGTTCGATGCACCTGTTCTTTTTGATCTTCATCCTTCCGTTTCTTGCATTGCATTTTCTTCCGACGATCGTTGCTGGATTTTGGCATGCGCAGAACTTCGGCTGGATCCTGCTGATCAACCTGTTTCTAGGATGGACGATTGTTGGCTGGATTATCGCGCTGGTCTGGGCGTTTCGCGATGAGCCGAAGTATCTCGTCGCCTATGTCCCTCCGCCTGCACCGCCGTACAATGGCAGGTTGAGGTGAGGGACGATGGGACTGAGCGACCAGGCGTTTGAGGTGATGTGTCCGGACTGCGGAGCGATGCTGAAGGTCGATCCGGTGACGCGGCAGATCATTGCGCACACCTCGGCGCCGCGCAAGAAGACGTTTGAAGACTTTGGGCAGGCAGCCAAGGCGCTGAAAGAGTCGGATGCGCGGCGGGAGAGCATCTTTGCGCAGTCGGTGGAGGCACACAAGAATAAAGATGACTTGATGGCGAAGCGGTTTGCCGAGGCGGTGAAGAAGGCCAAGGAGTCGCCGCTGACGGAGAAACCGCTGCGCGACTTCGATCTGGAGTAAGGTGTCGCGATCGCGGAGAAGCAGGTTTTCTGCGGGACTGAAAAAGTAAAGCAAAAGCAAGAGCGTGAGGCTAGCGGTGGCCTTCTGCGTAGACCTTGAGGGCGTGGGCGTCCGGGATGGTGACTGCGCGCAGTTTGAGCTTGACCAGACCGAGCTGCTGGAGACGGGCGAGCGCTCGCGAGACGACATCTCGGACCGTGCCGATGCGTGTGGCGATCTCGTGATTGGAGAGACTGAGGTGGAGGTCGATGCGACCTTCCTGCTCGAGTCCGGCCTTCTCTGCCTCCGACAGCAGAAGGAGAGCGAGCCGCTGGCCAACCTCGTGCAAGGACAGGACGTTGACCAGCTGCGCGTGTTTGCGGACGCGTTCCGCCATTAGTTTGAGAGCGCTGAGAGCAAAGGCGGGATGCTTCAGGCAGAGTTGACGAATGTCTTCTTTGCCAAGGAACAGGATTTCGGCGTCGGTTTCGGCGATGGCTGAGGCGGGATAGGGACCGTCGTCGAAGACGGGCACGTCTGCGATGGTGGCGCCGGCGTGGTCGACGTGCATCACCTGCTCGCGGCCGTCGGTGTTCTGCTGGAATGCGCGGATGGTGCCGCTGACGACTACGAACATGCCGGTTGCGGCTTCGCCGGAGAAGAAGAGCATCTCTCCTGCGGAGAGAGGCTGCTGTTGGGCGCGCGCGGCGAGCCAGGCGAGGCTCTCATCGTCGAGAGAGCTGAAGAGCCGGGTCTGGCGAAGGGCTTGAGCTTTTCTGGCCGTTCGGTCCATGGTTTCTCCCTACGACTCAAGTCATAGCACAGCGCGCGGGCTCGGCCTAAATTCGAGCATGACGAACTATGCAATGGACGACGAAGTGCAGGGGGATGCCAAGACATGCAAAAGTACAACCTCAACGAATTGGTTGAATTCAAGAGCGGCAGCTTTCATCCTAAGGTGCTGGTTAATGAGCCGGATCATCGGCTGATGCTCATCTGCATGCGCGAGGGGCATGTGGTCCCGGAGCATTCGGCGCCTGGGAAGGTGACGATCCATGCCGTGCAAGGCCACGTGACGTTCTTTGAAGGCGAGACGCCGTGCGATCTGCATGCCGGGGAGATGGTGAGCATGGAGCCCAGCGCGAAGCACCGGGTGGAGGCGCACGAGGATTCGGTGCTGCTGGTGACGGTCACAGGTATCGGCCAACCAGCCGGTGTTCCGAAGGATGGCGTGGAGGATCTGGACATCCGTGAGGTTCCTCGCCCGCTGCGCCATCCGATGATCTTCGCCAAATTCGATGCGCTTCTTATCGGTGGATCGCTGCGGCTCATCAACGACCATGATCCGATTCCGCTGAATCGTCAGTTCGACACGATACGGCCGGGGCAGGCTCAGTGGGAGTATGAGGAGCGAAGGCCGGGCATGTTTCGGATTCGGATAACGCGCGTGGGCCCGCCAAGTTCTTCGGACAGCCCGCTGCGCGCCTGAGCAGCAGGTTCAACTTCAGCCGTGACGGAGCCAGAGGTCTCGTGAGAGGCCGGTTGTTTGAAAGGGAGATATGGCCGCGGCCCCGATAACTCTTCCCGTGTTTCCGGAGCGTAATTACCTGAACCAGACTCATGGCATCGGGTCATGGCTGCTGACGCAGGACCATAAACGGATTGCGCTGCTTTACTTATTTGCCACGAGCTTCTTCTTCGTCATCGGCGGAACGGCGGCGTCGCTGATCAGGTTGGAGCTGCTGACGCCGGCGGGCGACCTGGTGGCGTCCGACACTTATAACAAACTGTTTTCAATCCACGGCATCATCATGGTGTTCTTCTTCCTGGTGCCGGTGGCGCCGGCGGTGCTGGGGAATTTTTTAATTCCGCTGATGATCGGTGCGAAGGATGTGGCGTTTCCGAAGATCAATCTGCTGAGTTGGTATCTGTTCATGATCGGCGGCTGCTTTGAACTGTGGATGATGGTCTTCGGCGGCGTCGATACGGGGTGGACGTTTACGACACCGTTGAGCACGCATTATGCGAATACCAATGTCGTCAGCGCGGCGATGGGAATTTTTATTGCGGGATTTTCGTCGATTCTGACCGGCGTCAACTTCATTGTCACGATCCATCGAATGCGAGCGCCGGGAATGACCTGGTTTCGGTTGCCGCTGTTTATCTGGTCGTATTACGCGACCTCGATCATCTTCGTGCTGGCGACGCCGGTGATCGCTATCTCGATGGTGCTGATTGTGCTGGAACGAGTCTTCGGGATCGGCATCTTCGATCCGAGGGTGGGTGGAGACCCGCTGTTGTTTCAGCATTTGTTCTGGTTCTACTCGCATCCGGCGGTGTACGTGATGATTTTGCCGGGGATGGGCATTATGTCGGAGGTAGTCGCGTGCTTCTCGAGGAAGCGCGTGTTTGGCTATACGGCGGTGGCGTTCTCGTCGGTGGCGATTGCCCTGTTCAGCTTCTTCGTGTGGGCGCACCACATGTTCATCATGGGAATCTCGAACTACTCCGCGCTGCTGTTTTCCCTGATGAGCATGCTGGTGGCGGTGCCTTCGGCGATCAAGATCTTCAACTGGACCTTTACGATGCAGAAGGGGTCGATCAGCTTCGATACACCCATGCTCTATGCGCTGGGATTTATCGGGTTGTTCACGATGGGTGGGCTGACCGGCGTTTTCCTGGCTTCGCTGGGGATGGATATTCACCTGACGGAAACCTACTTTATCGTGGCGCACTTTCACTATGTGATGGTGGGAGGCATGGTCAGCGCCTACATGGCGGGTCTGCACTTCTGGTGGCCGAAGATTACCGGAAGAATGTATTCCGAGCAGTTCGGCAAACTGGCGGCGGCGATCCTCTTTATCGGGTTCAATCTCACGTTTTTCCCGCAGTTTATTCTGGGCTATCTGGGGATGCCGCGGCGTTATCACTCGTATCCGCCGGAGTTTCAGGTGTTGAATGTGCTGTCTACCGCGGGCGCGTCGATTCTGGCGATCGGGTATCTGCTGCCGGCGTTTTATCTGATGTGGTCGCTGAAGTATGGAGCGGTTGCAGGTAACAATCCGTGGCGCGCGGCAGGGCTGGAATGGAAGGTCCAATCGCCGCCGTTGACGGCAAACTTCCTTGAGGTTCCTACGGTGACGGAAGAGGCCTACAACTATGGTGAGATCGACGCTCCTGTTCCTGTGATCAGCGCATAAAGGTCAAGTCTGGAGGCTTCCAATGGCATTTGTCATCGCCGAACCGTGTATTGGCGTGAAGGATACTGCTTGCGTCGATGCATGTCCTGTGGACTGCATTCATCCGAAGCGGGATGAGAGCGATTTTGAGTTGTTTCCGATGCTCTATATCGATCCTGTCGAGTGCATCGACTGCGGAGCATGCGTTCCTGTCTGCCCGGTGTCGGCGATTTATGCAGAAGGCGATCTGCCGGAGAAGTGGGACGAATATCAAAAGAAGAATGCGGAGCATTATCGGAGATCGGCACAGGAAAAAGAGGTTTAGATGTTTACGCAAATAGGGGCTAAACGAGAGAGCGATTTTTCAGAGCCGCTCGGTATGCTTGGCGACTGCCACAAGCGCATTCGATTTTTCCTGAACGACCTGGCGCGGCTGGCGGAAAGTGCAGAGGAGCCGCTCGATGGAACTCGTCGTGTCGCGCTGGAGAGGGCACTGCGGTATTTTCGTGAGAGCGGGCCGCGACACACGGCCGATGAAGAGGAGTCGTTGTTTCCGCGTCTGCGCGCGATCAAGGATACGCGGCTGGATGAGACGCTCGAGAAGGTTAGAGAGCTGGAGGCCGATCATGAGCGCGCGAACAAGGCTCACGATGCGGTGGATGTTCTGGGGGCTCGCTGGCTGGCAGAGGGCGTTCTCGGCGGGGAGGAGGCTGCGAGGCTGCGGGCGCTGTTGCAGGATTTGAGCGAGCTCTATGAACATCATCTCGATGTGGAAGACACGCAGGTGTTTCCGATGGCTGCCTTCTTACTGACAGAGGAGGACCAGATCGCGGTGGGAAGAGAGATGGCAATGCGCCGCGGAATCGCCGGCGAGATTGTGGGTGGTGGGGTGCGTCTTGCGGGAGTCCCTAGGGAGATCAGGCTGGCAAGGGAGTAATGCGTGGAGCGTCGATCCGCGTTATGAAAAAGCGCTCAGTTCCCACATTCCTGAGTGCAAGTTCAAGCCGGCGCCAGCTCTCTTTGTGTGCAGCGGGTCCGGCCGGCCTCTTGGATATGATGAGGCGTCTGTCGGGTGCATCCTACTTGATCACATAAACTTGACGCCGTTTTCGCCAATGACGGTGAACACGGCAAAAAGATTTGTCAGGCCGAGAAGATGGCGAATCTGTTTGCTGAGGTTGATCAGTTCCAGACTGCAATTGGCCGACTTAGCTTTGACGTAGAGACGAACCAGCGTGCCGAGGCCCATGCTGTCCGTATGCTTGAGGTCGGAGAGATCCAGAACGATTCGATGGGTGGACGGAATGAGTTCACTGATCCTGGTGTAGAGAAGCTCGCTGACCTCCGAAACGAGTCTGCCGTGGCAGTACACGACGATGACATTGCCGGCACAATGCTTCACTTCCATTGTGAGGGTGGGCGCCGCGGCTGCTGTATCAGGCATGGAGGAATCTCCTGGGCGAAAGGTAACGAAAGGCCGTAATCGGGAGTCGAGCGATTATTGCATATCGATGCCGGGGCGAAGGACGAACCGGCGCTAGAAGCTCACAGGGGGGGAGAGCTCGATGCTAGTTATGTGACAGACAGTTAATTGAGAGATGGTGGATGCGAAAGGAATCGAACCTTCAACGTGTCATTTCAAAGCCGCAATTTTTGCGCCTTTGCATAGTTCTGCATTGAGCGGATGCATCAGATGCGCCCGCAGTGCTTGATTGGACGGACCGGATAAGATTATTTCTGCATCTGACGGAATACAACATAATCGCGGCCAATGTAGAGACGGTACTCACCTGCATGACTGTCCTCAAGGATCTCCAGGGGATGTGGCCGTTTCAAAGCGGCGTCATGAATTGTGGGTGTGTGGAAGAGTTCGTTGCCGCCAAGGTCCATTACTTCAAAGCCGGCCGGGTTGATAAATCCTCCTCCGTATGCTCCAGCGGGCAGCCGTTTCCCATTCACCTCGATCGCGGTGTCCGTCAGGACATAGAACTGATAACGCTCCCGTACTCCGGAGGAATATCCGCCCGCATCAACCATGGCAAATATCGTCAGTTTGCCCGCGGCCGAACGGACAGCCGCGCTGTTCCGGATCTGGACCGGGGCGATTTGGCCACTAAAATAGACCGTTGCGGGGATCAGGGACTGCAGTTGCGCAGGTTGCAAGACGGTGGCTGCAGACGAAGACTGCGAAAGCACCTGCGCGCAGGCCGGCAAACAGGACGAGGCAGATAGGAAGAGGAGCAGGGAAAGACTGAGGGTTCGTAACAACGGAGATCTCCTTTCTGGAGGAGTCTAACGTTCCTGCATTACGGATTTCCACAGCGAACGAAGGAGCGGGTGTACTCGCGAGCGCGAACTCACTGAAAAACCCGTGTGAATGTTTTCAAATTGCCGAGGACAGTTCGTTGCACTTGACGAAGTCCGAGAGGGAAGGCATAGGATGTCTTTCGTGCGAGTCCCGAAACAATTGGTGACACCGAGGAGCCGGACAATCCTGATGCGTCCCGCCTGCTGCTTTCTGCCTTTCATCCTGTCGGGATTTATTTTTGCGGCTCCCATCACGGGTCAAACGAGCTATCCGCCGCCTGTGCAGTTCACAGCGGAACAGGACCATCAGAACATGATGAATCAGCTCGGCATCAAGGCACTGCGTCCGGGGCCGAGCGGGGATGAGCATGCGCCCAACCATGCCAACTACGATGAATCGCTCGCGAATCCATACCCTGACCTTCCGCCGGTGCTTGTGCTCAACAACGGCAGGCACGTCACGACAGCAACGCAATGGAGAGAGCAGCGCCGTCCAGAGATTGTGGAGGCCATGTCGCGGGAGGTGTATGGGTTTGTTCCCAGGGATGTGCCGAAGGTGACCTGGGCTGTGGTGGCCAGCGAACGAGAGGAGGTGGGTGGAGTGGCCGTCATCGCCAAACAGCTGGTCGGCCACGTAGACAACTCCAGCTATCCGCTGATCGATGTGAACCTGTCGATGACGCTGGTGACTCCGGCCGACATCAAGACACCTGTCCCGGTGCTGATGATGTTTCGCCGCACCGGCCTGCCGTCGCCGGCGCAGCCGCCGCGAGGCGATGTGGATCGCATCAATAAGGCGCTCAAATCGCTGCTGGAGAAGCGAGATCCGGAGTTGGCTACTATCTTCCAGGAGTATCCCGGATATGAGCTGACACCCGCGCCGGCTGCGCCACGATTTGGGCCGCCGCCGCCGGAGTTCGGCGTGAAGCCAGGCGATTTACCTCCCACGCAGGAGTTGCTCAAGGCCGGATGGGGCTATGCGCTGTTCGATCCGGCCAGCGTTCAAGCCGACAACGGTGCAGGACTGACACGTGGCATCATCGGCCTCGTCAACCATGGACAGCCGCGCAAACCGGATCAATGGGGAGCTCTGCGAGCCTGGAGCTGGGGCGCCGGGCGCGGGCTGGATTATCTGGAGACCGATCCCGCGGTGGACTCGAAACATGTGGGCATCGAAGGCGTATCGCGCTATGGCAAGGCTGCGCTGGTGACCCTTGCTTTTGACCAGCGCTTTGCCATGGGGCTGATCGGCAGTTCGGGGGAGGGTGGGGCGAAATTGAACCGGCGTAACTGGGGCGAGGCGGTGGAGAGCCTCACGGGCGGCGAATACTACTGGATGGCCGGCAATTTTATGAAGTACGGCGCTTCGGAGGCAGTTTTCGGCAGCAAGACGGCGAAAGATTTGCCGGTTGATTCGCACGAGTTGATCGCACTCTGTGCGCCGCGGCTCACCTTCATCAGCTATGGCATCCCGGAGAAAGGGGATGCGAAGTGGCTCGACCATAAGGGAAGTTATATGGCGACGGTGGCCGCGCAGCCTGTCTTTGAGCTGCTGGGAGCAAGGGGTATGGGGGTTCCGGATGATCCGAAGACTGCGAAGATGCCGCCGGTAAACGATGGGCTGTTGGAGGGGCAACTCGCGTGGCGGCAGCATGATGGAGGCCACACCGATGCACCGAACATGAAGTACTTCATTGCGTGGGTCGATAAGAACATCCGCTATCCGACGCACGCGGCGAACTGAAGACCGTAAGTGTAAGTCCGGGCGCCGACGTGACCGAGCGCAAGCACGGCATAAGGCGATCGTGGGGTGGGTGCGGCGATGACCCTTCATGGTTGCGAGCGACCCGAGTGGCTGGCATGGAGTGGAGAGTGGAGCAGGTGAATCGATTGTCTGAAGCCGGTTTGAGCAGTTTTTAACGGACGAGGCATGCCGGGGGGCGGTTTGGGATCATAAGGATATATCTGCCCTATCCAATTTGTTGCGATTCCAGATGAAATCGCCTGGCGACGATTTTGGGACGAGGAAATGCCGGAGCGGCGCTCGGTGGCGACTGTGTTCGTCACCCGATTGCAAGCTTTCCCCAAGTCATGGATGGATGGCAAAAAACTCCGGGAATGGCAGGTTTCACGAAGAATTCTTTAAACCCCCTTTTGTTGCAACAGCAAGAGAAAAGGAGCGGGTTGAAATTTTTCTCCATCCAAGGGTTGATTTTTTTCTTGACACCCCTCAAAGTGTTTCTTTATAGTCTCGATCGCAAACAAACTTGTCGTCAACGACTTTTGAAACGGCATGAGCCCGACACGGAGTTCATGTTGTGGAATCTTAGGAGGCAGTCTCAATGAACAACGCATCTGCAGTGCTCAGCTGGACGGGACTCGGGCGATATCTGCGGCAATTTTTTGGAACAGGCGGAAGGATTCTGGCCCTCCTTGGGATTGCGCTGCTGCTTGTGTCAGGATCGACGGCCCGCGCGCAAACCACTGCCCAGTTGACAGGGGTTGTGCAGGACTCCTCCGGAGCCGTGATTCCGGGGGCCCAGATAACGCTCACCGACCAGGCGGCCGGCACATCGCGCACCATAAAAACGAATGGTCAGGGACTGTATGCCTTTCCCGCTCTGGTGCCGAGCACTTATACGATCAAGGCAGACGCCAAAAATTTCCAGTCCAAAGAAGTCACCGGAATTGAACTGCACGCCGGAGACGTACGCGCCGTCCCGACATTTACGCTCGCGGTGGGCTCGGAGGCCTCGACCGTTACGGTGGAGGCAGCCAGCGAGATGATTCCCACGGAGAATGGCGCGCGCACCAACGTTCTCGACTCCAAAGAGATCGAGAACCTGGCGCTCGTCGGCCGCGACACGACCGAGTTGCTGAAGGTGCTGCCGGGAGCGACCACGATGTCCGCGAGTCTGACTCAGAACAGCCCCGCGTACAGCGATCTCAACACGGGCGTACAGCAGAGCTCGATCGGCAATGGCATCAATATCAATGGCGCGGTAAATCGCGGCGGAACGGCGTTGCTCTCTGATGGCGCGAACGTCATCGACCCCGGCAATATGGCGTCATCGGTATCGGTTATCAACCCGGAGATGACGGCGGAGGTGAGCGTCCAGGCATCGAACTTCGGCGCTGACACACCGTTTGGTCCGGTGGTTGTGAGCACGATCAGCAAATCAGGCGGGGAGCGCTATCACGGAGAGGCCTACTTCGATGCGCGCAACAGCGTCCTCAACGCAAACGACTGGAGGAGCAACCATCAGCACATCCCGCAAGGACCCCAGCACTATTACTATCCTGGCGGCAACTTCGGCGGTCCCGTACCAGGCACGAAGAAGTCCCTCTTCTTCTGGGGCGGTTACGAACGCTGGCTGCAGAACCAGGGCAACCAGAATGTGCTGAGTTCCTTTATCCCCACGCCAGAGATGATGGCAGGAGATTTCACCACGGATAATACGGACAACCAGACGCTTTGCTCCACAGGGTTTTACGGGACTCCGACGTCCAGCTACCCGGAAGGAGCATGGTGCAACGATCTCTCCGGGACAATCTTCCCGGACGGCACCGGTATTCCGGTCGATGCGGATCCAACCGTCGCGAACTCCGGAAATAAGATTCCGTCTCAGTTCATCGATCCGGGCGCGGCAGCACTGGCGAAGATCTGGCCCAAGGCCAACGCGAACCCCGCGACCTCTGTCGGCCACGTCAACTACTATCAGCCGATTCCGAACATTAACAACGGATGGATCTACCGCTTCCGCATCGATTACCAATTTGGACCGAATACAAAGATCTACGGTTCTTATCAGCAGGCGTGGAACTCGCAGCTGGCGCAGGGTAATGGCGCGCACTTGTATTGGACGCCGGGTAATGCTATCCCCTACCCGGGTGGCGGCGAGTCTGAGGCATTCCGCGGCAAATCGCTGGCAGGCCATTTCGTACATAACTTCAACGCCACAACCACCAATGACTTCATGGCGGCGTGGGCCTTCGGCGACTTCCCGTTCACCCAACCGGACCCGTCAGCGGCCCATCGGGACACGCTGGGCTATCCCTATGGCAAGGTCTTTCAGACCAGCTCTCTTAATATTCCCGCCTACGGCAGCGGCGGGAACTATACTTTCCCGGACTTTTCGCAGGCGTCTATTTTTGACAATCCTCCAGGGAAGTATGCGGTCCGCAAGGAATCTCCCCAGTTCAGTGATACGTTGACGAAGGTCTGGGGCACCCACACGGTGAAGATGGGTCTCTATACGCAGAACACCGACAACTACCAGAGTACTTTCAGCACGAACGAGGATGGACAGCTCGGCATTGGCGGTGGTACGAGAACCAATATCATCACTGGAAACCAGCTGGGCTCGGGGAACCCCGTGGCCAACTTCACGATGGGCATCGTGAACAGCTATAGCGAAAACAATTCGTCTCCGATTGCCGATACAGCCTATCAGGCAACGGCGGGTTTCGTCGCCGATAACTGGAGGGCAACCAAGCACCTGAGCCTGGAGTTAGGTGCGCGCGTGGAGCATATCGGCCATTGGTATGATCGGCAGCACATTGGCATGGCGGTCTTCTATCCGGACCGCGTTCTGGCCGACTACAACAGCGGCAAGTATGCTCCGGGATACTACTGGCATGCCATTGATGCGGGTGTCCCGCTCAGCGGTCAGCCGAATCGCTTCGCCTATGTCGATCCCCGGTTGGGCGTTTCCTACGATCTGCGGGGGAACGGCAATACCATGATTCGAGGCGGATGGGGGACCTATCGCTTTGTAACCCAGGTAAACGACGTGGCGTCGGAGCTCGTAACCGCACAACACGTTCTTGGATACAACATGCCGGGTCAGCGTAATGTCATGCTGTCGCAGCTGAGTCAGCTGGCCTATAAGCCGTGCACCGTTCAGTGCGGGAGTGGAACGCAGGCAGGCTTCGATCCAGGCGACTACGGTCAGCCGCTAACCATCGCGTACAACTTCACAATCGACCAAAGGTTGAAATGGAACAGCTTACTCGATGTCGCCTACGTCGGGAGCAGCACCACCCAGCTTTTGAACGTGAGCGAAGGTATTGAAGGAAGCAACTTCACCGCCGTCGCCGATCAGAACAAAACTCCTCTCGGCGCCTTCTTCAAACCGGATCCGAAGACGGGTGTACTATCCACCAACCCGGAAAACCTGGGAACGAATCCGAGCCCCGGGCTTACCGGCGCGGGCACGCCAACCGGAAATGTGGCGGCAGATTACCACCGCTACGGTTACGCATACGGTACCGCTAACGCCGTGATGAATCAAAGCACCTCCTACACCAACTACAACGGTCTACAGGTGGCGTGGATTAAAACAACCGGTCATCTCGGCTTCAACCTTAACGCGACCTGGTCAAAGACGCTAGGCACCAGCCTGCAAGAAGATCCGTACAGTATCAGAGGCAACTACGGTCCGACCTCGACCGATCGGCCGATCGTCTTCAACTCCTCCTACTATTACCAGACTGGGAACGTCCACATGTTCAATGGATTTGTTAACGGCCTGATGGGAGGATGGACGATCTCCGGGATCTCCACATGGCAGGCGGGCGGATACATTCCGGCCGCCCTGGGGAACGGTGTCCCTAACTTCAACCTCGGGTTATCGTACATCAACCTTCCGGGAACTCCGGCGCAACGGACCTCAAACGGCCTGGGTGGCGGCATTGGTGGCGCGACCTACTTTGGCACGGATGCTCCTGTCCCGATTCTGCCCACGTTGACTTGCGATCCGACCGCGGGTCTCGCTCACTATCAGCGTGTCAATGGGAACTGCTTTATTGCCCCGGCCGTAGGCACGCAAGGGGGGCAGAAGTTTCCCTACATGAGCGCCGCGGCGTATTTCAACAACGATCTGGCGATTTACAGATCGTTCCGGGTGCCCGGTCATGAGGGGCAGCAAATCCAGTTCCGTGCCAGCGCCTTCAACTGGCTGAACCATCCGCTGCCGAATTACAGTTCATCAGGGGGAGGCGGACCGCTCGCCCTGGCTTATAACGTGGACTACAACTCGAAGGCCATCACAAAGAACTACAACACCAGCACCTTCGGCGTGATGGACGCAAAGACAGGCGCCCCCTACCAGCGCATTCTCGAATTGAATGTGAAGTATTTCTTCTAGCACCCCTCCCGCGGAAGGTAAGCGAATCGCTTACCTTCCGTCTTTTTTTTGAGTTTATGGACTGGAGACCTGTCTTACTCAAGGTTTTAGCCAGCCCTCAAATGGCGTGCCTCGGCGCATTGCCTGAGGGCACCTGCCTGCTCAGCAGGGGATTGCATTACGATGTAATATCGCAGATGGATATCCCGTCGATTTTCCAACTCTCTAATGTGTATCCGGTCCAGACTCCGTAGCGTATTTCTGATTCTCCTGGTAATTTCTGCTACGGATCTTTACGGACAGCATGGCAACTCCATCTCTGCCGGCGACGGCCTGTTGCGTCAGGATTACCGTAACGCGCACGAGCTGCAGCGGGCAGGCAAGTTGAACGACGCAGCGGAGCAATATCGCGCATTTCTCGCGGACGCCCTGGCCCAATTAGCGACCGGATACGCTCTGGTGCCGGACTACCCCCGGGCAGCTCCGCTGTTCGACGAAGCTCTAGCGTTGGAACCGCGGTCCCCGTCGCTCCTTCTCGAGTATGCGCACACGGCATTGGCGCTGGGCGACGTTACCCATGCAAAGACGCTCGCGACGGAATTCATTCAAAAATATCCGGATGATCGCTCGATGCTTCCTCAAGCTCATCAGCTGCTTGGACGCGCGCTCCTGAAGCTTAATGAGGATCACGAAGCAAGGAAAGAATTGGAAATAGCCGTCGCGTTGGATCCAACCTTTCCCAACGGCTATGACCTGGCAGTCGTATGTCTCGATCTGAATGATGAAAAATGTGCCGTGCAGCTTTTCGATGAGATGGAGAGATCATTTGGGGATACTGCGGAAATCCATATGGCATTTGGCCGGGCCTACTCTGAATCGGATTCTCAGCCGCGGGCAGTAACGGAATTCAGGCACGCCATTGCGGAGAATCCGCGCTTGCCTGGAGCGCATTACTTACTCGCCGCAGCATTACTGTCCACAGGTGGCGATCAGAGCCAGGTGAAAAGTGCGGAAGAGGAATTAAAGAAAGAACTGACCATTTCCCCGCACGACTCCATGACTTATGCGGCGCTGGGTAAGCTTGCGGTAACTCGTAATAACTATTCTGAAGCAGAAGCATACCTGAAGAAGGCAGTCTCCCTCAGATCGCAAGATCCAGATGCTTACCTGTACCTAGGACAGGTATATTTCAATACGAGTCGTCTGACGGAAGCGGAAAGCGCATTTCGTCAATGCATTCATCTGACAAAGGATGTTTCGCGAAATCGATATCAAGTTCAGCAGGCACATTATCTTCTGGGCCGCATTCTGATGAAGAAGGGTCAGCAAGATGCGGCGCACGCAGAGATGGTGATCGCGCGTGAACAGGCCAACAAAACTCTAACGCAAGATAAGAGCAAGCTGGAGGCACTTACAGATACATCAAACTCCCGCGATATTCAATCTTCTGGTGAAGAATCCGCTACATCACCTTCTCTCGTTAGCAAGAGGGCCAATCCGCTAATACTGCGCAAAGTTGAAGCCCTGAAAGAACAACTTAGGGTATCTGTGGCTGACGCCTATAACAATCTTGGCGTTATTGACTCAACGAATAGCGACTATTCGCACGCCATCACCTATTTCGAAACGGCTGCCATCTGGAATCCGTCCCTTCATGGCCTGGATTACAACTGGGGACGCGCTGCCTTCGCTGGATCGCAATATGCAGAGGCGATTATGCCGGTATCACGCTATCTGAAGTCGCAGCCGGATGACACCGGAGCTCGCAGCGTTCTGGCTATTAGCCAGTTTATGACCGGCGACTATCACGGTTGCATCGAGACGCTTCAATCCGTGATTGGAAGGAGCGGTCTCGCTCCCCAGGCAGAGTATGCCTATGCCGAGTCGATGGTTAGGACCGGCCAAGTCCGGCCTGGCATTGATCGCCTGGAGGCACTGGAAAAATCGCATCCAGAGATTCCTGATGTATATCGTGCGCTGGGAGAAGCCTTGGACAGTCAAGGAATGCAATCGAAGGCGCTCGAAGAACTCCGCGCTGCGATTCGAATCAGCCCGTCGGATGCTGACTCGCATTATGATCTAGGCAGGGTGGAGCTTGAAAGCAAGGATGCTGTAACGGCTGTTTCAGAACTTGAAGCAGCGGTGCGATTGTCGCCGAGCACTTTGAAGTTTCACCGGGAACTGGCTGACGCCTACGCTGCGGCGCGTCGCCCCGAGGACGCGCGGAAAGAGCTGGAAACCTGCGATGTGCTCAAGAGATCGGTCCAAAATAATGCCGCGGCACATGGGACTACCATCCCGTAACCATAAGCCTGGATAACGAAAGAGCAAAGACCAATACAGCAAATGTGTCCCCTCTCGTCATAAGGCGAAGATGATTATGATCAAGGTGTCTTAGCCGGACGGGCTCTTTCGGCTGGAACAAGGCCGTGGCCCTCCAACACAAAATAAAACTTGTCGGCGGCAAGGCTGCCCAGCTTTTCAACCTTGCCAGATGGCCAGGTAATCACCAAGCTATCGATCTTGGTCGCCGCGCCCAGACCAAAATGGACTCGCGTATCATTCTGAGATAAATAGCTCCCGCCACTGTGAATTTCTGCTGTCTGAGAGATGCCGCCGGCTACGATATGAACGCGTGCATTGAGCGCCATGCGATTACTAGCGACGCCTGTCAGTTCAAAGCTCACCCAATGATGTCCCGCAATCCCCATATTCTTGAGGATCAGCGGACTTCCATCCAACGTTTCGACGACGACATCCAGGTTGCCATCATTGAACAGGTCCCCGACCGCGAGTCCGCGGGAGACGCGTGGTTCGGAAAGTGCCGATCCAGCCATGCCGCTGGCGTCGCAAAACGTACCGTCTCCTTCATTCATCTGCAATAGCCCCGGTTCTTTATACCGAGGTCCCGTGGGGAGCGTATCGACCTGTGGGTAGACATGTCCCGCCACCGTGACCAGATCTAGCCAGCCGTCATTATCGAAGTCTGCGAAGGCAGTGCCCCATTTGACGAAAGGGAGGGAGGGCAGGGCAACGCCGGACGGGTAAGATACCTCGGTGAAGTTCCAATTGCCGTCATTGCGATAAAGGTCATCATTTTCGTCAGAGAAGTTAGTTACATACAGAGACGGCCTTCCAGTGTGGAGATAGTCACCCACGGCAATCCCCATGGATGCTTGTTCAGCGCCTTCTTCACTGAGGGCTGTGCCCGATTCGAGACCAATCTCCTCGAAACGTCCATGACCCATGTTCCGGTAAAGAAATTTCGGAGTTGAATCGTTCGCGACATAAATGTCGGGACGTCCAGTATTATTGAAGTCGGCCCATAAGACGCTGAGTCCGTAGTAGCCGTGCGGGTCACTAACGCCCGCGGCATCTGAGACGTTCGTGAACGTACCATCGCCATTATTGTGAAATAGCGAATCACCTGCGCCCTTGAGACCGCGTGGGCCGCATTGCACGTCAAGGCCGCGATACTTGCAGTAAGATGAGCTACCGAATTTCGGCAGATCATCCAGGTGAAGATCTACATAATTCGTTACCATCAGGTCGACGAATCCATCGCCGTCATAATCTCCGAACGACGCGCCGGTAGACCATCTCCCGTCACGGACCCCAGCTCGTGAGGTGACATCAGTGAACGTTCCATCCCCATTATTCTTGTATAGAATGTTTCCCCCGAGACATGTCAGGTAGATATCAGGCCAGCCGTCATTGTTGTAATCGCCGACCGCTCCTCCCATCGCGAAGCACGCGCTTGAAAGCCCGGAAGTTCGAGTCACATCTGTGAAGGTTCCATCGTGATTGTTATGGTAGAGGGCACCGGGACTTGCTTTCCCGGCAACGGCCATCGCTACCGTAGGTGCATTGGTGAAGTAGATATCCGGCCAGCCATCGCGGTCGTAGTCAAGCAGAAGGACGCCTCCACTCATTGACTCAATGATGTATTTTTTTTCCGGATCGGATGTATGTTTGAAACGGATGCCGGCTTTAGCAGTAATGTCAATAAATTGCGGTATCGTCCGGTGGCTGCACGTTTTCTGGGTTGCACGCGGGGGCGGGGGCGGGGGCACGGGATGCCCACCTTGAGCCCTGCTGGCCAGAGCGGTCGATGCTATCAGAATTGCAAGCGACAACACGCGGGCACAATTTATGCGTTGTGTTGGCAGCACCACGACAGGACATGAGGTATGCGAGACCGAAACTGCGGGGTTCATGTATCGACCATGCCGCATTCGGGGTCTGATTACAAGGTCCGGGGATGTTCGGTGGAAATGCCGCCAGAATAGCCACCCGTGGTCTGTCGAACCAAGCGTCATTTTTGAGTGGTATTTCTTTCCTAAGTAAATTGGTGGACGCGGCAGGGATCGAACCTGCGACCAGTCGATTAAGAGTCGAATGCTCTACCAGCTGAGCTACGCGTCCAGGCCTCGGAGACCGCTCGGGCGAGCGGGGCGAACTGCGATTGACGTTCGCGAGGAGTGCGCCAAGACGTCCTGCGCACTCCCTTAAATGTACCACGGAGTTGCGGACCCTTTCAGGGCCGCTTTCGCTGTGGATCAGCCAACGAAGTCGACGTTCGCGCGCATGGGGATGATGCCGCGTTCGTAGCCCATGTCAAGCAGCTTGCGAATGGCTTCGCGGCCGTCGTCGCCGTAGTTGATGGTGCGGTCGTTGACGTACATGCCGACGAAGCGATTGGCGAGATTGGGATCGAGATCGCGGGCGAACTGCATGGCGTACTCGAGCGCGGCCTCGCGATGGTCGAGCGCATGCTGGATGCTGTCGCGCAGGGCGTTGGTGGTGATGAGCTGCGCGTCGCCGCCGAGCGAGCGGCGGATGGCGTTGCCGCCGAGTGGAAGCGGAAGACCGGTCTGCTCGTTCCACCAGACCCCGAGGTCGAGGATCTTCTTGAGGCCGTCGCGGCTGTAAGTAAGCTGGCCCTCGTGGATGATGAGGCCGGCGTCGAACTCGCCCGCGAGTACGGCGGGGATGATCTTGTCGAAGTCGACGGTGACGGTTTCGATCTCCGGCGCGAAGAGCTTGAGCGTTAGATAAGCCGTGGTGAGCGTGCCGGGAACGGCGATGCGGAGCTTCTTCACCTCGTCAAGGGTGTAAGCCTTCGGCGCAACGATCATCGGGCCGTAGTTTTCGCCGACCGAGCCGCCGCAGGCCATGAGCGTGTAGTGCTCCTGGAGGTAGGGGTAGGCGTGAAAGCTGATGGCAGTGACGTCGTAGAACTGCTCGTTCATGGCCTTGCGGTTGAGCGTTTCGATGTCGGCGAGGGTGTGGACGAAGCGGTAGCCGGGGACGCGAACCTTGTTGGTGGCCAGGCCGTAGAACATGAAGGCGTCGTCGGAGTCAGGGCTGTGGGCGATGGTGATTTCGCGAACTGCTAGTGAAGCGGGGGTCATCATTTCCTTCAGATGCGGGATGCAACGAGCGTAGAGAAATTTAGTTGTGACGGGGTCGGCGGAGAGTGCTGTAGATGCCAGCGGCGGCGAGTATCTTGATGGCTTCGCCGGGCAGGAAGGGCGCGATGGCTGCGATCCAGGTGGCACGAAGCGAGAGATGCGTGAGAGCCATGAGCCAGCCTGCGCCCGCGAAAAAGAGCAGCGTAGTGGCTGCTGTGCAGGCGAGCGCGGCGGCGATAAAGAGAGAGAGCCGCTTGGCGAGCGTGCGCGAGAGGCCTCCGGCGATGGCGGCGACAAGAGGATAAGCGAGCAGATAACCGCCGGTGGGGCCGAGCAGTTGAGCGACGCCGCCTAATCCCGTGGGACTGAAGACCGGGAGACCGCAGGCGCCTTCGGCGAGATAGGCGATGAGCGTGAGGAAGCCGCCGACCGGGCCAAAAGCGAGGCCGACGCCCAGGACCGCGAGCGGTTGGAGCGTGAAGGGTACCGGCGTAAACCAGAGCGGGGACGAGATGTGAGCAGCGAGCGCGATGACTGCCGTGGCGGCGAGGCCGAGCGCGAGTTTGCCGGGCAGCGTGGAAGTGAAGGACCTGAGCTGATCCCGGACTTGATTGGGGCCGGAGCGGTTTGTGAGGGCGGTCTGCATAGGTTCTCGGGGCGAACGGTGGAGTGCGAAATAGCGATTTGGCGCGGAGTTCAGGAGGCCTTTCGGTGTTGGGTGTTCTCGTCGTGCAGGCGGCTGGATACGGGGCCGATTGGAGAGGCGACGGGCGGATTCGCGCTAGCCGGCGCAAAAGAATTGATCCGGGAGTCTTCTGGCTGGGGACCTTCCAATGTCAGTTGCCGCTTACGGTGTCGTGAGCGATGAATGTGTTGTGCGATCGAAACCGAGGCCCAGAGCAATGCGGCGAGGGCTACCAGCGCGATGGCGAAGAGAATACGCATCAGTCGCTGCTAAGGATACCAAAGGACCCGGCGGTGCTGGGTTGCGTCGAGCCGCGCGACGATTCGGCTGTGGAAGGATTTCCCATTGTTCGGTGACGATTCTGGTTCGCCTGGTTCGACGGATGCGCCTTGGACATAACGTTTGCTGCGGAATGCGCGATACTGACTAGAATCCATCTGGGTGGGTTCGGCGTTTGCGGAAGCGACAGAACAGTTCGAAGCGTAAGCCGGCGTTCAGCGCGCTCGCGGCGGTGCGGCAGCGGGTGTATGACTCGCGGCGCAAGATCGCGACAGTCGCAGCGGGTTCGCTGGTGATGGTGATGGGCTATGGCGTTGTCTTTGGGCACAACGGATTGACAGCGTTTGCACACAAGCGCGAAGAAGCACGGACGTTGCAGCAGCAGATGCAGCAGCTGCAAATAGAGAACAGCCGGATGCAGGGGCATGTAGACCAGCTGCAAAATGATCCGAGCGCGATTGAACATCAGGCTCGTGAAGAGCTGCACTATGCGCGGGCGGGCGAGGTGATCTATACGCTGCCTGCGGCACCGAACAGCAACACGCCGGCATCGGCTTCGCGCTGAACATTCAACGCCCGCTATGCTGCCGGTGCCGATCAGCGCCGGATTTCGCTTAGGGACGGGTGGGGATGTATGCGGATTGGGGTGGACCTGGGTGGGACGAAGATCGAGGCGCTGGCTCTGGATGATGCCGGCAAGGAGCTGATTCGCAAGCGTTTAGCGACGCCGCATGGGGATTATTTGGGGACTGTGGCGGCTGTGGCTGGGGTAGTGCGGGAGCTTGAGCGGGAGACGCAAGTTGTTGGTACGGTTGGGGTTGGGATTCCGGGGACCATCGTCGCATCCACCGGGCTGGTCAAAAATGCGAACTCTATCTGGTTGAATGGAAAGGCTTTAGAGCGCGACCTGGAGGCGGCACTGGGGAGGGAAGTGCGATGCGCTAACGACGCTAACTGCTTTGCAATCAGCGAATCGACGGATGGAGCGGCGGCCGGGACCAGGGTTGTCTTTGGCGTAATTCTGGGGACAGGATGTGGTGGCGGCGTGGTTTTTGATGGTTCCGTTCATGGTGGTCTGAACGGGCTCGCAGGGGAGTGGGGTCACACACCGTTGCCCTGGATGAGCGCCGACGAGTATCCGGGGCCGGCTTGTTATTGCGGGCGGCAGGGGTGCGTGGAGACGTGGATCTCAGGGCCAGGGTTTGAGCGGGACTTTCAGAAGGCGAGCGGACGCTCGTTGCGCAGCCCGGAGATTGTGGAGGCGGCGGAGCGGGGCGACCGGGAGGCTGCGGCCGCGCTGGACCGGCTGGAGGATCGCCTGGCGCGAAGCCTGGCGACGGTGGTGAATGTGCTCGATCCGGATGTGATCGTGCTGGGCGGCGGGTTGTCGCGCATCGACCGGCTGTATGAGGGCGGAGTGAGCGGGCGACTGCGGGACTACGGCTTTGGCGGCGGCGTGGAGACTCCGGTGATTCGGAATGTGCATGGGGATTCGAGCGGAGTGCGGGGAGCGGCGTGGCTGTGGCCGGCGGGGAGCCGGGCGTAGAGCAGATTTCCTGAAAGTGTGCAGGCAATCCGGGCAGAACTGCAGGTCTCTCCACTGCGCGAACGAGGAGACCGTTCGCTTCGGTCGAGATAACACTTCATAGGGAAGGGAAAACTGCCTTAGCGCGAACGATGAGACCGTTCGCTTCGGTCGAGATGACACTGTCATCGTGAGGGGAAAACTGCCTTAAGCTGAGTCAGGTTGCGAAAGATGGAACGTTGCGGGGCTTTCGGAGCTTGCGGAACTTTCGGAACTTGGCGGCGGTGGACTGCATCTGAACTGGCATTGCTGATGCGAGAGGGAGACGATGATCCAGTCGAAGAAGAAGAAGGCTGCTGCAATTCCGCCGTATCGCAGTTTGGGCGGGGAGCTGCGCAAGCAGTTGAAGGCGCTGCTGGAGGGCGGGCAGGCGCATGCGACCTTTGAGAAGGCGGTGGAGGGGCTGCCGGTGAAGCTGCGGGGCGAGGTTCCTGAGGGGCTGCCATACTCGGCGTGGCAGCTGCTGGAGCATATACGGATTGCGCAGCGCGACATCCTGGACTTCAGCCGCAATGCGGATGGAAGTTATAAGGCGCCCAAGTGGCCGGAGGGATATTGGCCCAAGAAGGCAGCGCCGCCGAGTGCGGAGGCGTGGGATGCGTCGGTGCGGAAGGTGCAAGAGGACCGCGCGGCGTTTGTTGAGGTGCTGGAATCGGTCGATAATGCAAACCTGGTCAAGCCGTTTGCGTGGGGCGATGGGCAGAACCTGCTGCGTGAGGCGCTGTTGATCGCTGACCATGAGGCGTATCACGTGGGCGAGATGATTGTGCTGCGGCGAGTGCTGGGCGCGTGGGAGGGGTGATGGCTGTTCGCAGGCGGTATCGGCCTATGGCCAAAGCGGCCAGGGTAATGTGTTGTGAAAAAGGGTAGTGAATTCATGTGTGGCTCAGTAGAACAGCCTCACGCATGGGAAAGACGTTATCGTGCGTGACACTTAGTTTCACTCGTAGCCCAATGAGTGACTTGGCGATTTGGCAACAACTGACTGGGCAGGACAGCTGGGATTTGACCTTGGGCTAGCGATCTCTGCATGACGTACTGGAATAGGCTTGGCACTATGATTGCATTCGATGCAGCACATAAAGCCGTTCACTACCCCTCGGACCGGCGATTTCGAATCTGGATCAAGCCGTCCTTTATTGCGACTGCCATCTGCCTGGTGCTGATTCCGCTTGGATTGGCCTGGGGACAGGCAGCAATTTACGGGTTGCCGTATCTTGCTCCGGTGCAACACTTCAATGCAGCAACCTTTACCGGAGTGCATGGCTTTCCCTGGTGGCTGCGCTGGGCGCACTTTTTCAACTTTGTCTTTCTGATGATGCTGGTCCGCAGCGGCCTGTCGATTCTGGTGGATCATCCGCGGCTTTATTTCAATAACGGCTGCACTCCGGGCACGGAATGGATTCGCTTTACTCCGTTGAAGGTTCCCAAAGATCGGGTCTGGAGAGCGAGCGACGATGACCGTTACATCTCGCCGTTGATTGCAACACCCGGCTATCGTCATAGCGTGGGCATCGCGCGCTCATGGCATTTCATCGACGTGTATGGGTTCATCATCACCGGGCTGATTTTTATTCCATTGTTGTTTGTGTCAGGCCAGTGGGAGAGGCTGGTGCCGAACTCCTGGTCCATTCTGCCGCAGGCCTGGGCGACCTTCGTCCACTATGCGAATTTCCATTTTCCACCCGAACCAAACGGATTTTACACCTACAACGCTCTGCAGCAGATCGCGTATTTTTTCGTCGTATTCGTGTTTGCTCCTATCTCGATTGTCGCGGGCGCCGCGATGTCACCCGCCATGGTCAACCATTTTCCATGGTTTACCCGCATCTTCGGGGGGAGGCAAGGAGCGCGCTCCATCCACTTCTTGATGATGCTTGCCTGGGTCGGGTTCCTCATCGCCCACGTCGCGCTGGTTGCCTTGACGGGGTTCGAACGCAACATGAACCACATTGTCCTGGGAACGGACAATTACAGGCCGTTGGGAATGATTCTCGGCTTTGTGGGCCTCTCCGCAGTGATTGGCTCGTGGATTGCGGCCCACTACATCTCCTGGAAAGCGCCGCGCCTGCTACAGCACGCGCAGAAGGCCGTGTCGCTGCCTCTGCGGCTCGCTCTCATCAATCGGCTCCACCCCAGGAGTCACTTTACAAAGGAACAAATCTCACCCTATTTCTGGTCGAACGGCAAGCCACCCGACCGCGAAGACTGGAAACATCTGGAGCGTGACAACTTCCGCGACTACAGGCTGAAGATCGGTGGACTGGTAGAGAACCCAGTGGAGCTATCATTGCCGCAAATTCAAGCGCTCGAAGAGGAAGAACACATCACCATGCATCATTGCATCCAGGGATGGTCCGGAATCGCGCAATGGAACGGCGTGTCCATGAAGAAGATCATCCAGCTTGTCCAGCCGAAACCGTCGGCTCGGACTGTTGCCTTCTTTTCTTTTGGTGAAGACAAGTACGGGGAACCGTACTACGACACACAAAGCCTGGAGAACGTACTGAAACCGGAGTGCATACTCGCCTACAGGATGAACGGCAACACACTGCCTAGCGAACATGGCGCTCCACTGCGGTTGCGGGTCGAAAACCAGTTGGGATACAAGATGGTCAAATGGATTGAGCGGATCGAGTTCATCGAGTCCGAAAAAGAACTCGGAAACGGCGAGGGCGGAGCGAACGAGGATGATGAATACTTCGACCTGCTGCCAAATATTTAAGTTAGCTGAACCAGAAGCCACCACCTAAGCCCTTTGAGACTGCAAGAAGGACTGTATAAGTTTCCGAGAGTCTTTGGTCTATTGTTTTCATGCAGGATAATATCCTGCTTCAGGATAAAGACGCTGCCTCATGTCCTCCATAACGCTCTTCGTGAGTCCATAGGGGTCAAATGGCGATAACAGGGCAACGCACTCATTGAAGTGCGAGTCTGGCTTTTGCTTCGGTTTTGGGCAGCTTGCCGAGGTGGAAGGCCTCAGCGATGCGTTGTTTGTCTGAGCGCCGTACATAGCGACCCACGTCGTTCCGTTCGCTCCAGATAGCAACTATCGAGCTTAGAGGTCGAGGGCGGCTGGCCATTCGGTGGGGTGGTGGGCGGTGAGGTCGGGGCGGGCGGCCTGGAGCGTGTGCGGCGCTAGACCGTAGAGGCAGCCCAGGGAGCGGGCACCGCAGCGGCGGGCAGTGAGGATGTCGACGTCGGAGTCGCCGATCATGACGACGTCCGCAGGTGCGAGCGGAGCGGTGTGGGGGTCGTGGGTTTTCCGCAGGGCATCGGCTTCAGCGATGAGCGTGAGCAGGCCTTCGGGGTCGGGTTTCTTGGTGCTGAAGGAGTTGCCGCCGTAGTTCTGAAAGAAGAAGGGTGCGAGATCGAGGGCTTCGCAGATCTGGCGCGAGGGGTTGACGGGTTTGTTGGTGAGCACGGCCATGGGGAGATGCGGGTGGCGGTCGCGAATGGATTTGAGTGAGCTGAGAACGCCGGCGTAGCAGCGGGTGTTGTCGAGCTTGTGCTCGCGGTAGAAGTCGAGGAAGAGGTCGAAGGCGTGGTGGAAGAGCTGGGCGCCGGCGGCGTCAGGGTCGCGGGAGTCCAGATCGCCGGGGTCGCCGAGAGCGCGGCGGACGAGCATGGCGGCGCCGTCTCCGATGTAGGTGGCGATGACGGCGTTGGGCAGCGTGGGCTTGCCGAGGGCGGTCATGGCGGCGTTGACGGAGTTGCAGAGATCGAGCGAGGAGTCGATGAGCGTGCCGTCGAGGTCGAAGACGAGCAGGCGTGGGGCGGTCATGATGGAAGTTTATCTGGGATGTTGCCGGAGCAAGAGCGGGTCTGAAGGAGTTTCGCGTTTCGCGTTACGCGTTTCGAGTTGAAGGCGTGGCGCTTCCGTTCAGGATCGGGGGACAACTGGATAAGCAAAAGCAACGGCAACAGCAGATCCTTCGCTGCACTCAGGATGACAATTCATCTCTGGTTACGGCATTCATGGTTACGCGTTCAATTCACAACATTCCGTTCAATTCACAACATTCAATGTCATGGCATTCAATGTCACGGCATTCAATGTCGCGGCGAGGATGCATGTCGCCGCGATGATGGAGGCAGAGGATCATCGCGGCGATGGCGGTTTAGCGCGGGGAGATATCGATGTCGCCGGAGCCGGTGCGGATCTCGAGCGGAGGGCCGCCACCGTTGACCGAGACGGTGACGTGGTGGCGGGAGGTTTCGTTGTTGGCGGCGGTGACGCCGGGCATGTGGACGCGGATGTCGCCGGAGCCGGTGGCGGCTTCAAGAGTGAACTGCGAGTCCGAGGTGAGGCGCAGCTTCACGCCGCCGGAGCCGGCGAAGATGGTGCTCGCACCCTGCAGATGGCCGTCGGCCGTGATGTCGCCGGAGCCGGTGCGCGCGGTGAAGGCGCCGTTGAGGCCATGGATCTGGATACTGCCGGAGCCTGTTTTGGCCTTGACGTCGCCGGGACCATCTTCCTCGATCTCGAGATCGCCGGAGCCGGCTTGGAGATCGGCCGCGCCGTGGATGCCGTGGCCGCGCACGTTGCCGGAGCCGCTGGTGGCGGAGAGGAAGCGGCCGACGTGATTGATTTCAACGTCGCCGGAGCCGCTGTGCAGATTCAACGCGACGTCGGCCGGGACGCTGATGTCGTAGTCGATGGAGACGTTGTTGAAGAGCGAGTGGTCGGTGGTCTCGCCGATACGGACGGTATTGCCGTTCTGGACGATGGGCGGGTTCTGCACGATCCTGGTGATGCGGCCGTCGACGTCGCCGAAGGCGCTCCAGCCGGCGTGAACGTGACCGACGACATGGATCTGATTGCCGCTGCCAGGCATGATGCGGATGTTGCCGGAGCCGGTGGAGACGTAGAGATCGGGCGAGGAGGAGACGTTCAGCGTGCGGTCGAAGGTGGTGTCGGCCAGAGCTGCGGTGGCGGGGAGGCCGAGCAGGGCGGCGGAGAGAAGAAGGGGTCGAAGATTGCGAAGATTCATGGTGTGTGCTCCATCGCGCGAAGTTTGTTTTCAGCGAGCGGTTGTGGGGCCTTGCGTTGCCCGTTGGGAAGAATGTTACGACGTCTGCTGAAGGATGACAGTGTCGCCTGATTTGAGGCCGGAGGTGACTTCGATACGGCTGCCGTTGGAGAGACCGACGTGGATGGGGACGATGCGGTGGCCGCTTTGGACATGCGCATCGGGAACCCAGACGGTGGCGTGGCGGTCCTTATCGTAGAGGACGGCCTGCTCGGGAATGGTGAGGACGTTCTTGTGCTCTTCGAGAACGATCTCGGCGTTGGCGGTCATGTTGGCCTTCAATTCGCCGCCGGGGTTGTCGATGGAGATCTGGACCTCGAAGGTGGTGACGTTGTCCTTTTCTACGCCTAAAGGAGCGATCTTGGTGACCTTGCCGGAGAAGGTGCGGTCGGGAAAGCTCTGCACCTTGATGCGGGCGGCCTGGCCGAGATAGACCTTGCCGATGTCGGACTCGTCGACCTTGCCTTTGACGTAGACCTGGTGGGTGTCGCCGAGTGTCATCACTAATGTTGCTGTAGACCCGAGGACGAGGATGGACGAGACGGCGTCGCCGACCTGGACGTCGCGGGAGAGGACGACGCCGTTGATGGGCGAGGTGATGGTGGTGTAGGAGAGCTGCTCTTCGAGCTGCTTGAGCGAGGCCTCGGCCTGCGCGACCTGGGACTGCGCCATGCGCTGCTTGGCGGCGTCGACGGTGACCTGCGCGACGGCGCGGTCGCGGGTGTTGAGCGCGGAGAGGTACAGCTGCTGGGCGGTGTCGAGAGTTTGCTTGGAGACGACGCCGGATTTTTCCATCTCAAGAGCGCGGTCGTAGGCGCGCTTGAAGTCGGGAAGGTCGGGGGCTTCGGCGGCGACCTTGTCGTAGGCGACGGCGGCGGCGGCGGAGTGGAAGTTGGCCTGGGCGGCGGCGAGTTGCGCCTTCTGCGCGGCGACCTCGTCGAGGATCTCCTCCTGATCGAGCTGGGCGAGCACCTGGCCGACGTGCACGGTGTGGTTGATGTCGGTGTCGAGTTTGGTGACGATGCCGCTGGCCTTGGATTTGACCTCGACCTGGGTGATGGGCCAGATCTTGCCGGTGGCGACGACGGAGCGGGCGATGTCGCCGAGGGAGGCGGTGCCGAGCTGGGAGGGGTCAAGGGCGGCGGGCGTGTTGAGGGCCTTGAGCGCGAGGGCGACGCCGGCGACCAGAACGACGGCGACGGTGCCGAGGATGATCCACAGCCGCTTGCGTGACTTGCGGGAATTGCGGGACGAGCTCAACAGCTGCCTCCACCGTGGGGGATGTGGAGGTTTACGCAGACGAGGGCAGGATTGTTCCGTCAGGGGCGACGGGAGGGGCTAGGCGTATTTGCGGAGGACGCCGAGGACTTTGCCCTGGATGCTGACGTTGACGGCGGGGGCGTAGATGGGGGCCATCTCGGTGTTGGAGGGCTGGAGGCGGATGAGCGAGCCTTCGCGGTAGAAGCGCTTGAGGGTGGCGTCGGTGCCGTCGATGAGGGCGACGACGATCTCGCCCTCGCGGGCGGTGCGGGTGCGCTCGACCAGGACGTAGTCGCCGGAGACGATGTGCTCATCTCGCATGGAGTCGCCGCGGACCTCGAGGGCGAAGACCTCGCGGTTGCCGATGATGTCGTTGAGAGAGATGGACTCTGCGGTCTCGATGGCCTCGACCGGCTTGCCGGCGGCGATGCGGCCGAGCAGAGGGAGGCGGTCGAAGCTCTTGCGCGCGGAGCGCTGCGGAAGCACATCGATGGAGCGGCTGCGGTTGTGCGCGCGCTGCAGCAGGCCCTTGTTCTGGAGGTTGGTGACGTGCTTGTGGACGGTGGCGAGGGAGCTGAGGCCGAGGCCGGCGGCCATCTCCTCATAGGAGGGAGAGTAGCCGTGACGGGAGGTGAAGCTGGTGAGAAAGTCGAGGACCTCTTTTTGCCGCCGCGTAATCGCCATGCGCTCATTGTAGCGAAGAAACGGCGAACTGCAAGGGGTTTCTGAGCGGAATCTGCGGAGTTACGGCGCGGGCTGTCCTGATGGTTTCTGGTTGAATTGGCGAACAGCGGACTTCTGCGCTAATGACAACGAGAGAGGCAAAGGCAAGGGCAATAACAGAAGCAAGGCGCCTCTTGTCGAGTCACTTCAAGGAGCGCGTTGGCCTGTAGGCAACAACGGTGAAATCGAACTTGCGGAAAATGCGACTTTCGGAGAGCCAACCGATTGACGATCCCCCTTATATTGAGCCCAAAGGTCGCCGGAGGATGAAGATTGAAACCATTCGCTTCGTACCTGTCGCCTACTGCGCCTTGACGCTCAGGTGTGCGTAGTATGGCGTGGGCTTTCCGTTTTGTGAGTAGATTCCAAATCTGCAGCTTTGGAACTCCCGGAATAGGCTTAGCACAGGAATCTTTCGGTCTGAACTCCCGACTGTATCCATATGTCCGTCCTCATGGACCTTGAAGATGATCTCAATTTGTTGCCCGGCGGACGCCGGGTCTGAGATTCTGTGCGGAAGATCGCAGCCGGTGATCAGCTTCCGTGTCTGGCCATCATTCAGTTCAGGGAGGAGCTCACCGGAAGTTGTGGTGAAGTGAAGGACAAGAGGCATCTCCATCTGTCGCGGGGCTCCGTCCACCAAGAACGGTTTGAACTTATATTGCAACGCGACCTGCCGAACGAAGGGCGCAAGCTCTTCATTGTCATCTGAGTTGTATGGAGAGGCTTCGCGAACCTGACCCGTGCGATCGGTGATGGCGTGGACAATGAGATAGCCATCAAGTCGGCCTTCGCGAATTGGCGGCCAGTGGACGTCCTTGGGTACTGACTGGAGAAGTGACTCCTCGGTTGCGGTAGAGACAACGCTTGTGAGAATACGACCGGAGGGCGCCGTAGGATTTGTAATGGTTAACTGAGTACTATCGGGTTTCCAGTCTTCAAGTGTTGTGAGTACTCCCTGTAGTTTGGTGTCGTCGCGGGTGCTGACATGATAGGTGTGAGCAACCGACTTCTCGTGGAAAGGGCTGAAGTTCTCTAAGCCAAGATAGTGAGTGAAGTCGAGCGTATAAGAGAGGTTCGCGCCCAGCGACTTGTTGTAGCAGACCTGAGCGAAGGTGAGATCATCGGTAATGCCGTTGTTGCGGTCGTCGCGTTTGATGCAGAAATAGACGAAGGATGGATTGTCATCGTAGGCGTTGGGATGACCACGAAGGTCTTTGGCGCGCGCCATCGGATCCAGCAGAGCGCCGACGAAATCCTGCAGCCAACCTGGATAGAAGTCTCCTCTATCCGATTCCTGAACCTTATCCCGACTAACAATGAGAGTCTGACCAAATTCGGGTGTCTCCAGCTTGAGGAAATAGCTAGTTGGGTCTGCCCAGAACACCTCGATTCGACCATGGTGTTCGGTGGCGCTAGAAGCCTCGCTGCTGATTTCCAAGATGGCGTGAAAAGGAGGCGCGCCTGGAGTCGTGAGCACGTTGGTCGCAATCATGTGATCCAGCAAAGCGTCGGCCGCATCAGTATTCGCGGCAGGCGTCCGTGCCGTGGCTGACACGACGCAACACGCGCAAGCCAAATAGGCTAGACGGCTCAATAAGGTTCGGATAATGAGCATGGCGGCATAATAGCAGCCGAGTATTTCGCATGTTAGGCAAGAACAGTAGATCGCGCGAAAACGGCCACGAACATCTACTCCCTGAAAACGGCGTTTTCGGCAACTGCGAATAGCTGCGGCCCGTCTACGCCAAGTATATTCTCGCCAAATCGCGGATGCGCTCATCGAGTTACCAGGGAACCTGAGTGTCAGGCATGAGGATGTCTTTCCCATGCGTGAGACTACCCTGTTGAGCCGCCCATGACTTCTTTTACGGGTGGACTCCGATCTGACTCCGATCTAGCGATTGGTCGATCTATGGATTCAGGATTCAGGATTCAGGATTCAAACGGCTCGGCGGCCCATAACGGGCAAGGGGTGGTTTCCCGAATCGGAACGATTGGCTTGTACGCGGACAGCTTTTTCATTGTCCTGCTGCGAGTCAGAGGCGATGCTTAGCTCAAGTCACCGAATTGAACCGGATTAAGCGAACGCTTACAGAAGCGAATTCGGGTTGTCATGGGAACTGTTGAGCTGGAACCGTTGAGTACGTAGCTAGGAGCAGCGATGCGAGTGTTGATTGCGGAAGACGATCGGGCGTTGGGATTGTTTCTGGAAAAGGGCCTGAAGATGGAAGGCCACGAGGTGGAGTGGGTGGGCGATGGCGAGGCCGCGCTGGAGCGGGCCATGGCGTGGGCTCCGGACCTGGTGGTGCTGGACCTGGGGCTGCCGCTGCGCGATGGAGCGGAGGTGCTGGCGGCGATGGGCGAGGGGCTGCGGCAGACCTCGGTGCTGGTGTTGACGGGCAGGGGCGAGGTGGAGGAGCGAGTGCGCTGCCTGAACCTGGGCGCGGACGATTTTCTGGCCAAGCCGTTCAGCTTTCATGAGCTGACGGCGCGCTGCCGGGCGATTCTGCGGAGGCGCGAGCGCTTTGTGGATTCGGTGCTGAAGTGGGGAGAGGTGGAGCTGGACCGGCTGCAGCGGACCGTAGAACGGGGTGGGGTTCACGTCGAGTTGACCGGCAAGGAGTTTGCGCTGCTGGAGTTTCTGATGCTGCGGCGGGGCGGATGCTGCGCGCGGGCGGAGCTGCTGCGCGAGGTGTGGCATATGGAGCCGGAGTCGGGGACGAATGTGCTGGATGTTTATGTGAACTATCTTCGCCGCAAGCTGGGCGCGGCGGGCGCGGAGAATCGGTCGGATGTGGCGCTGATTGAGACCGTGCGCGGGAGTGGATATCGGATGGCGGCGGCGGCTGTGGCCGCGGTCGCGACGCTGCCGGTCGCGGTGAATTGCGCTGTGGCGGTGCAGGCATGAGGCGCGCGGAGGCGGGTGAGGACGGTACGGTCGAGAACTGGCGGCATGAGCTGCATGAGTTATGTCAGCCGCTGACCCGGCTGCAGTGGCGGCTGGAGATTGGAAGGCGCGCGGGCGATGAGGCGACATTGCGGGAGACGGTGGAAGGAAGCCTGGACGATGCGAGAGAGATGACGGAGTGGGTGCGTCGGGTAAGGGCGCAGCTGGCCGGTGAACGGATGGGCGCGGCTATGACCGACGGAGTTATAGCGGACGGAGTGAGGGCGGATCGACATACAGGTCGAGATGGCAGGGACGCAATGGGTTGAAAACCGGAAAGAGCGTCGGCGCTACGAGCGGACAGCAGGTCCTTCGACTGCGCCTCTCGCGATGAGACGCGAGAGGCTCCGCTCAGGATGACAATTTTTATCTTGTTCAATGAACTACTTGTTCAACCAACTACTTATTCGATCGACTACAAGTGCGATCAACTACAAGTTCAATCAATTACAAGCTACCGATATAGCGAGACCGCCTGGAGCGGACAGAGCGATGGGAGAGCAGGCGTGATGAGAGAGTTCGAGCAGGGTGCAGGAAAAGATGTGGTGCTGGCCAGTGCGGATCAGGCGTTGCGGCAGCGGTTGCGGGAGAGCCTGACGGGTTTGCGGTGGCGCGTGCATGAGGCCAGCGGCGGAGCGGAGGCGCTCTCGCTGCTGGAGGGGCAGCGCGCCGAGGCGCTGCTGATGGATGACTGGCTGCCGGACCTGGAGGCGGGTGAGTTTGCCGGGCAGATTGCGGCGATGTATCCGCGGATGGATGTTTTGCGCGTGGATGGCGGGCCGTTGACGGCGGCGCGCAGCTCGTGGCGGAATGAGCTGCTGCATGCGCTGCGCGAGGCGCAGGAGATGCCGCGGACGGATACGGCGGCGTGGCAGGCGGCGCCGGTGTCGGTGCCTGCGGCAAAGGCCGCGGTGTGGAACGATGTGGTGGTGCAGGAGTCGCTGGCTAAGATGTATTGCCGGCCGGAGGCTTTGGCGCCGGCGGCGCCGGAGCTGGCAACGAAGTTGGGGCCGATTGGGAAGACGAAACCGGCGGTGGGCGCGGCGCGGGGTGTGGCGATTCCCGAGCTGGTAGGGGAGAGCGAGTCGATGCTGGAGCTGGCGCGGCTCATACGGCTCGTGGCTCCGCGCAACTCGACTGTGTTGATTGAAGGTGAGACGGGAACGGGCAAGGAGATTGTGGCGGCGGCGCTGCATCGGTTGAGTGCGCGGGCGGCGCGGCCGATGACGGTGCTGAACTGCGCAGCCATTCCTGAGGCGCTGCTGGAGTCGGAGCTGTTTGGGCACACGCGCGGAGCGTTTACGGGAGCTGTGCAGTCGCGCACGGGACGCATTGAAGCGGCCAACGGCGGAACGCTGTTTCTGGATGAGATTGGAGAGATGCCGCTGGCGGTGCAGGCGAAGATGCTGCGTTTTCTGGAGTGCGGCGAGCTGCAGCGGGTGGGCGATAACGATGTGGTGCGCGTGGATGTGCGGGTGATCGCGGCGACGCATCAGCATCTGGAGAAGCGGGTGGAGGAAGGCGCGTTCCGGCTGGATCTTTATCATCGGCTGGCGGTGTTTCCGGTGGAGGTTTCACCGCTGCGCGACCGGATGAGCGATCTTCCTCTGCTGGCGGAGCATCTGCTGCGGCGGTTGGGCGTGGAGGCTCCGCGCAAACGGCTTTCGGCGGCCGCGCTGGAGGCGCTCAAGCAGCATGGATGGCCGGGAAATGTGCGCGAGCTGGGGCATGTTCTGGAGCGCGCGGTGATCCTGGCGGGAGACGCGCCGGAGATCGCGGCGGAACATATTCGCTGCCGGCGCTCGGTGCGGAGTTGAGGTAGCGCGAGCAAAGACAGAAGCTAAAGATAGAAGCTAAAGACAGAAGCAGGTCCTTCGCTTCGCTCAGGATGACAATCAGAAAAGCGAAAGCAACGGCAAACACAAACGCAAACGCAAAAGCAAAAGCAAAAGCAAAAGCAAAAACAAAAGCAACGGCAACGGCAAACGCAGATCCTCCGCCTTCGGCGAAGGATGACAACAAAGAAGCAAAGGCAAAGGCGGATCCTATCCAGCTTTGAGCTTTGAGCTTTGAGCTTTGAGCTTTGAGCTGTGAGCTTTGAGCTTTGAGCTTTGAGCTGTGAGCCGTGAGCTGTGAGTTTTGAGCTGTGAGCTGTGAGTTTTGAGTTTTGAGCTGTGAACTGTGAGATGTGAGTCGTGAGTCGTGAGTTTGGAACTGTGAGTTAGGACGGCAAGGGATTTCAGACAATTTGGTTCAACGCATAGCCCCTGGAGACAGGGGTATTTTTCTTTGTGTGCGCTTAGGTTTCCGATTGGAAACGGCTTAGGTTGGGCGGGTTGTTTCGGCACGTGTAGTGCACCTTATGTCCTGCATTGAAGCAGTGATGTTGCGAATCGCAATCGCTGCGAGCAGGGCCAACGAGGAGCACTACGATGAACGATTTTGCGACAGCACAGTTTTTTCAGGATTCAGCGGAGGAGACCGATCTCGCGAGCGCGCAGGCTTTGCCGGTGGTGAAGGCCGAGGAGATCGAAGCGGAGGGGACCTCAGAATTTTTGAAGGTTTCGGCGTCTGCGGAGTCTGTGGAGGCTGTGGAGGCATTGGATCGGGAGAAGTTGCTGATGGAGCATCTGCCGGCGGTGCGTTATATTGCGCGGCGGCTGCATGAGCGGCTTCCGCAGCATGTCGAGCTGGACGACCTTGTGTCGGCGGGGGTGGTGGGGCTGATCGATGCGTGCAGCAAGTTCGATGCGGCGCGGCATGTGCAGTTCAAGAGCTATGCGCAGTTTCGGATTCGCGGAGCGATTCTGGATTCGCTGCGGCTGCTGGACTGGAGCCCGCGGGAGCTGCGGCGCAAGGGCCGCGCGGTGGAAGAGGCGATTCGGACGCTGACGCAGCGGCTGGGGCGGGCGCCGGTGGAGCAGGAGATTGCGACGGAGATGGACCTGAGCCTGGAGCAGATGCAGCAGCTGCTGGGGGACTTGAAGGGGCTGGAGATTGGGAGCTTGAATGAGGAGCACAACGAGGAGTCGGGCGATGCGGAGCTGGCGTATGTGCCGGCGGCGCCGGAGGAGGGACCGCTGTTTCGCTGCCTGGAGGGCGAGTCGCGGCAGCAGCTGATCGATGCGATTGAGGAGCTGCCGGAGAAGGAGCGGCTGGTGCTGACGCTTTACTACTACGAGGAGCTGACGATGCGGGAGATCGGGCTGACGCTGGGGGTGGTGGAGTCGAGGGTGTCGCAGATTCACGCGTCGGCGGTGCGGCAGCTGCGGGTGCTGATGGGCGCGGGAGGGGAGGCGCGAGGTAAGAGCGGGGCCAAGCGGGCTCGATCGACGGCGCAGGGGAAGCGTGGGCGGAGGTTGGGCAGGGCTGCGTAGGTGGATTCGCGGGACGCGAAAAAGATGAGAACGGGCTAAAGCTTCAGCGCGGGGCGCCGATAAAGACCATAAGGAGATTCTTATGGTTGAGATTTCGTGCTCGTTTCCGCCGTTTGTGGCTATGGAGGCGCTGGAGGGAGAAGGCGATGGCGCGGCGAGGCTTCGGGGCTCGGGCGGAAGCTCGGTTGCGGGCTCGGGCGGGGTGAGGTGGGAGAGGATTGCGCTGATTCGGGCGCGGCTGGCGAGTGGGAGCTATGGGGTTTCGGCGGCGGCGGTGGCGGAGGCGATGCTGCGAGGGACGGAGTCTTCGCGGAGCGAAGCGGCTGCGGACGTGGAGTGTGAGCTGGCGATGCAGTGAAAGAGCCTGGTGGGGTGATGGTGCAGGTGGGAACGTACAATCTTCTCAGCGCTGAAGCAGCGCGGCGCAGCGATTCGCTGCATCCTAACGGGTGTGCGCGAGTGTGCGGCGCGGATGTGTATCGCGGGCGATAAGGAGTGTGCATGGGCGAGTGGGTGAAGGTGAAGGCGAGCGACGGGCATGAGCTTTCGGCGTATGTGGCGCGGCCGGAGGGTGAGGCGCTGGGGGCGCTGGTGGTGGTTCAGGAGATCTTTGGGGTGAACCCGTCGATTCGGGCGGCGGCGGATGCGTATGCGAAGGATGGGTTTGTGGCGATCGCGCCGGCGATCTTCGACCGCATCGAGCGGGATTTGCAGCTTGGGTACGGCGAAGAAGATATGAAGAAGGCGTTCGCGCTGTATCCGAAGCTTGAGCCGGATACTTCGCTGAAGGATGTGGCCGCGGCGTTCCGGTACGCGGAAGGGACGGGCAAGGGCGTTGGGGTCATTGGCTTCTGCTACGGCGGCCTGATCAGCTGGCTGGCGGCGACGCGCGGGACTACGTATGCGTTTGAGCCGGCGTGCACGGTGGGGTACTACGCGGGCGGGATTGGCAAGGTGGCAGCCGAGGAGCCGACCTGTCCGGTGATGCTGCACTTTGGGGCCGACGATAGCCATATCGGCAAAGATCAGGTGGACGCGGTGCGGAAGGCGCATGCGGAGCACGACGGCGAGGTGGAGATCTTTATGTATGAGGGCGCGGGGCATGCGTTTGCAAATCCGGATCGGCCGAGCTACAACGCGGAGGCGGCGAAGCTGGCGCGGGAGCGGTCGCTGAAGTTCTTGAAGATGAATATTGCGTAGCGGTTGCGGGCCGGGGAGTGGATGAAGCTTGCGGTCTCCCGGCGTTCTCTCGCCGGTCGAGGCGGAAAGCAGATCCTTCGCTGCGCTCAGGATGACAATTTTCTTGGTCCCGCCGAGGTCATCGCTCAAATGACAATCGAAAGCGGATCAGGCATCCTGCGAACCCACATCTCAAAATCGAGATGTGGGGCACCCGTCGGGTGACAATTCTTATTTCCTCAATCGCTTACAGGCTGGCCATAAGGGTACCGCGGGGAAGCGATTTGGCGAGGCAAACAACATGCCGGAAGGGCCAAATACGGGCTCCCGGCGTGCTATCTTTAATGCAGACACTGAGAGAAGTTGACATACGAGATTAGGAGCAAGAACCTGCCGTGCTGGCAACCGCAAAGAAAACCGACATCATAACCAAGTTCCGCACCCATGACTCCGATACGGGAAGTCCTGAGGTGCAGATTGCTATTCTCAGCGAGCGCATCGGCGAGCTGACCGAGCACTTCAAGGCCCACAAGAAGGACCATGGCTCACGCCGTGGCCTGTTGATGCTGGTCTCCAAGCGGCGCCGTCTTCTGGATTATTTGAAGAAGACGGATTCGGACCGCTACCGCGACGTGATCGGCAAACTGGGCATCCGCAAGTAACCCGCGCATCGCGAGCCGGCCCGCGCATGGGCGCGAGAGCTGGCGGAGAGCGAAGACGAAGTTGATATTTCCAAGCGACAGGAATGGCGCAGGATCTCTTCAAGGAGAGGCCTGTGCGGTCGCATGTTTCGGCGCACGTTTCAGCGCGTTGCCGCATCGTCATCCGTACATGGCGATGCCGGCCGCGCGTACATTTCCAGCCCCGCCCGAAAGAGCTTTGGCGGGGCTTTCGTTTTAAGCGGCCAGAAGGCTGCTGACGGACGAGCAAGATCATTCCAACGACGAGAGAACGAGGAAGATTTATGAAGCAGGACATCACCATAGAGCTTGCCGGCGGCAAGCAGATTAAATTCGAGACGGGCAGGCTGGCCAGGCAGGCCTCCGGCGCCGCCTTCACCACCAGCGGCGACAACGCAGTGCTGGCGACCGCAGTCGCCTCACCCGATCCGAAGGAGGGAATCGACTTTTTCCCGCTCACGGTTGAGTACCGCGAGTTTACCTATGCGGGTGGACGCATTCCGGGCGGGTTCATCAAGCGCGAGGGACGGCCGAGCGAGAAAGAGATTCTCACGTCGCGGCAGATCGACCGCCCGATTCGTCCGCTGTTTCCGGAGGCCTTCCGCAACGAGACGCAGGTTGTGGCATTCGTCTACTCGGCCGACAAGGAGAACGATCCGGATGTGCTGGGGATCAACGGCGCGAGCTGCGCGCTGGCGCTGAGCGATATTCCGTTCCATGGGCCGGTGGGCGCGGTGCGCGTTGGCTACGTCGGGGAGCCGGGTGCGGAGCAGTATGTGGTGGATCCGACCTACACCGAGCGGCTTACGAGCAAGCTGAACATCATGGTCGTCGGAACGAAGGACGGCATTGTGATGGTCGAGTCGGGTGCGAAAGAGGTGCCCGAAGAGGTTGTGGTTGGAGCGATCGAGTTTGCGCATGTGGAGATCAAGAAGATCTGCGCGGGCATCGAGGACCTTGTGAAACGCTCGGGTAAGACGAAGCGCACGGTGACGCCGCTCGAGAACGATGAAGCGTATGCAGGCGCGATGAAGAGCAAGGTTGGCGCGCGGCTGAAGGAGGCGCTGGACACGAAGAAGAATCCGAAGTTCGAGAGCTATGCCAAGGTCAAGGAGATCAAGGACGAGCTGAAGAAGGATCTGCCGGAGGGCGATGCAGCCGCGGCGAAGAAGCTCAGCAGGTACTTCGAGAACCTGCGCGAGTCGATCTTCCGCGAGCAGGTGCTCGAGGAGAGCATCCGGCCGGACCATCGCGCGTTCGACGAGATTCGCAAGATCACGATCGAGACGGGCGTGCTCCCGCGCGTGCATGGATCGGCGCTGTTTACACGCGGCGAGACGCAGGCGCTGGTGTCGGCGACGCTGGGCACGACCGACGATGCGCAGCGCATGGAGAGCTACCAGGGCGAGCAGAAGCGCAAGTTCATGCTGCATTACAACTTCCCACCGTTCTCGGTGGGCGAGGTTGGACGCATGACGGGCGTGGGGCGTCGCGAGATTGGGCATGGAGCGCTGGCGTGGCGTTCGCTCGAAGCGGTGCTGCCGAGCGAGGAAGAGTCGCCGTACACGCTGCGCGTGGTGTCGGACATCCTGGAGTCGAATGGATCGTCGTCGATGGCGACGGTGTGCGGAGCGTCGCTCTCGCTGATGCAGGCCGGAATTCCGCTGAAGGGATCGGTTGCGGGCATTGCGATGGGGCTGGTGAAGGAGGGCGAGAAGTACGCCATTCTGACCGACATTGCGGGCGCCGAAGATCACTACGGCGATATGGACTTCAAGGTGGCCGGAACGCGCAAGGGCATTACGGCGCTGCAGATGGACATCAAGATCATGGGCATCACGGCGCAGATTATGCGCGAGGCGATGGAGCAGGCGCGCAAGGGCCGGCTGTTCCTGCTGGACACGATGGACGCTGTGATCTCGAAGGCGAGCGAGGAAAAGTCGCAGTTCGCTCCGCGTATCCATACGATCCAGATTCCGACGGACAAGATTCGCGACCTGATCGGGCCGGGCGGCAAGGTGATTCGCGGAATCATCGAGGCGACCGGTGTGAAGATCGATGTGGACGACACGGGCCGCGTGAATGTGGCTTCGAGTGACGCGGACGGGCTGGCGAAGGCGATCCAGATGATCAGCGATATTACGGCGGTGCCCGAGGTTGGCAAGACGTATCTGGGCAAGGTCGTGCGGCTGGCTGAGTTTGGCGCGTTCGTGGAGATCTTCCCGGGAACCGATGGCCTGCTGCATGTTTCCGAGATTGCTGAGCATCGCGTGAAGGATGTGAAGGACGAGCTGCGCGATGGCGATCAGGTGCTGGTGAAGGTGCTGGCCATCGAGGGCAACCGTATCAAGCTTTCACGCAAGGCTGTGCTGCGCGAGCAGCGCGCGAAGCTCGGTTTGCCGGAGACGCCTGAGGCTGCGAGCGATGGCGGCGGCGGGCGAGGCGAACGGCCGGAGCGCGGGGAAAGATCTGAACGAGGCGAACGTTCGGAGCGGTCTGAGCGTGGACCGCGTCCTGAGCGCGCCGAGCGTCCTGAGCATGTTGAGCGGCCCAAGCATGAGGAGACCATTACGCTTGAGGGCGGCGAGGACTTCGACGCGGACGATGAGGACCTCGAGCTCGACGACGAGATGGAGACTGAGGAGGGCGAGGGCGAAGAGGCTGGAGTTGCGGTGCCTGCGGTTGCGGGTGGCGGGGCTGCGGCAGAAGGCGGCAATCGTCCTGCTGGAGCGAAGCGCCGGCGTCGTCGCGGCGGACGCCGCGGTGGACCGGGTGGTGCACCGGCCGGCGGCTCTGGTGGCAACTCTGGCGGCAACTCCGGCGGCGGACAGCCGCAGGGTGGAAACCACTAAGGTCTTCGTCTAAACAAAAACAGAAGGCGACAGGGTCACGCTTCGGCGTGGCCCTGTCGCCGTTTGGGGGAAGAACCT
Source organism: Acidobacteriaceae bacterium (assembly GCA_036509515.1). Classification (GTDB taxonomy): domain Bacteria; phylum Acidobacteriota; class Terriglobia; order Terriglobales; family Acidobacteriaceae; genus Granulicella. Next base: position 12,163 of record DATCFM010000014.1, on the reverse strand, counting down.
CGTCCAAGCGAGCATGAGGCGGGGAACTGCGCATGCGAAGGGACGCGCGAGAGGGTGGCGGTGGTGGCCGCTGGCGGCGTTGTGCGTGCTGGGTGGGAGCCGGTGGATGCTGGCGGAGGCGCTGCCAGGGTCGGCGACGACGTTTGCGTCGGCGGCGCTGGGGTGTGGATCGGCGGCGGCGTTGTGTCTGCTTGTGTATCCACGGCGGATGAAGGGGCTGGTGCGCGACGGTGAACTTTGGCGGAGTGCGGTGGGCGGGGCGCTGATGATTGCGGGGCCGCTGATTGGGCTGCTGCGGCCGGGTGGGGTGTCGGGGAGTGCGCTGACGATGGCGCTGGCGCTGACGCCGGTGGTGCTGACCGTCGCGGAGGCGGCGATGCGTGGCGCAAGCGAGAATCTTGCTGGACAGCTGTGGCCGGGGCTGGCGGCGGTTGCAGGGCTGCTGCTGGTGTTGCCGCAGCCGTCACTGGCGAATCCGATTAACGATCTGCTGCTGGTGCTGGCTCCGGTGCTGACGGGGTGCGGGGCGGCGTTGTTCTTGACGGCGAAGGAGACGACACGGCGGCTGCAGGCGGCTTTGCTGGGGGCGGCGGTGCTGCTGGCATGCGGCGCGTTGGTTGTGGTGGCGCAGCATGAGCGCGTGTGGCCAGGCATGCTGGGATTGGCTGCAGGAATGGATGCGGCGCAGGCGGCGCTTACAGTGCTGGTGCTGGGCAGGCTGTCGGGCGCGCGGTGGTCGGCGCAGTTTGCGCTGGTTCCACTGCTGGTGTTGCTGGAAGGGCTTGGCCTGATGCGGGAGCGGGTTCCGGGGCGGGTGGTAAGCGGCCTGGTGCTGCTTGCGGTGGCAGGCGTGGCGCTGTTGCTGCCGCCGGTGGAGGAGTCGCGGCTGGAGCTCGGGCAGGCTCGGGTGAGGGGTACGGACTGATGCATCGGGCGTGGTATGTCAGACGTATGTCAGAGGCTGGCAGGCGACGGTACACTGACGGTGATGGCAGCTTCGATGTACATCGTGGTCGAGGGCGAAGATCCCGGCTTCAATATCTTTGTGAACGGACGTGCGCTGGCGCGGTATGAGAGTGCGGTGGAGCGGCTGGCGCTGGAGCTGGAAGTAAAGCCGCTGCTGGAGTTTTTCTCGGCGGATGAGAGCTCGATGGCGCTGCTGATCGAAGAGGGCGCGGGGAATCCTGAGCTCTTGAAGAAGCTGCCGCCGACGCAGTGGTACAGCGCGGAGGATGGGTTGCACACGGTGGAGGTGCTGGCGCAGTCGCTGGCGGATGATCCGCAGCAGCTTGGAACCGAGGGACCGGCGGTGCTCGCGGAGCTGCGCGAGTATGAGATCGTGCTGCGCAAGACGGCGGAGCGTGGGCTGAGGTGGCATCTGGCGGTGAGCTGGCGGTAGCCGGGGCTGAAGTCCCTCTTCTTTTTGAGAGCCTATGAGACCCGGCGCTAAAGCGCCGGGGTACCTGATTAGCGCCGGAGTGCGCGATTCTGGGCACCTGATTTTTGCTGGCTTAGTGGACGGAGAGGTTGCCGTCGAAGTCAACGGCGAGCGACGGGCCCTGGACCTGCATGGAGTGGATCTTCAGGTCGTCAAGACTGATTTGATAGCCAGTGGTTTCGGTGGATTGGGAGAGCAGCTGGCGGAGCAGTGTGGCGGCGTTGACCTTCATCTGCTGGGGGAGTTTGCGGCTGAGGAAGGGCTCGAGGAAGAAGTTGAGCTCGGGCGACTCGCTGAGGTGCTCGACGCGGGCGTCGCGGAAGCCGATGGACTCGCCCTGGGCGTCGGGGACGACGGAGACGTCGGCTTCAGTGTTGAGGGTGACGCCGAGGCAGGCGCCGTGAAGGCTGGTGCCGAGTTTGGCGTGGGCTTTGATGTGGATGACGATGCGGTCGCCGTTGAAGCTGACCTGCGGGTCCTCGGCGTAGGCGTAGCAGGCGGAGGTGGGCTTGCCGCGGAAGTAGTAGCGGCCGTTCTGGGTGAAGAGCTGCTTGTTCAGCGTGCGCTCGAGGGCCTGATTGGAGACATTGAGTTCAATGGCGTGGGCGGTGGTGGCGACGAGCGCGAGGGCTGCGAGGGCAAACGCTGGAGCAAAGGTGCGGGCGTTCATGGAAACAGCATACGAGACGGTCGAGGCCTGGGGCGGCGCTCGCGTAACCGCTGAGATAACAGATTCGTGGCGGGCGGTTTGCTTTTCCGTTTCGCGTTGCGGGTTTCGCGTTTCGAGTGAAAGACTGGTTGGAATCTTGTAAGGCAGGTTGGGTTGCGGAGGCAGGACGTGAGGCGATTGGGTTGGGTGATTTTGCTGGCTGTGGGGGTGGGATGCGCGCAGGATACGCGCGTGGTGAAGGAGCCGGTGATTCCGCGGGTGTGCGCGACGCTGCGGGCGGAACTGGTTGCGCCCCATGGGATTCAGGCGGCGGACGAGGCAAGGCCTGATACGGCGCGGCTGCAGGAGGGGATTGATCGTTGTGGCAAGGGAAAGGCGCTGGAGCTGGCGGCGGATGGGGCGCGGGACGCGTTTCTGTCCGGGCCGCTGGAGCTGCGCGCCGGGGTTACGCTGCTGGTCGATAAGGGCGTGACGCTGTATGGATCGCGAAATCCGGCGGATTATGCTGTGTCTCCGGGAGGCTGCGGGGTGGTGAATGATGCGCGTGCCGGATGCCGGCCGCTGATCCATGGGGAGGATGCGGCGGGTGCGGGGATTATGGGCGTGGGCACGATTGATGGGCGCGGCGGGGCGAAGCTGCTGGTCGATGGCAAGGAGCAGGCGAAGAGCTGGTGGGATCTGGCGGAGGAGGCGCGCAGTGGCGGGCATCAGCAGGTGCCGCGGCTGATTGTGTTCGACAGAAGCGACAACGTGACGATCTACCGGATTAGGCTGAAGAACTCGGCCAACTTTCATGTGACCTACAGCCATGGCGATGGGTTCACGGTGTGGGGGCTGAAGATCGACACGCCGCGGCGGGCGCGGAATACGGATGGCGTGGACCCGGGCGGGTCAAAGAACATTACGGTCACGCACTCGTACATTCGCGCCGGCGATGACAATATTGCGATCAAAGGTGGCGAGAGCGGCGTGACGAATATGACGGTCGCGCATAACCACTTTTACTGGGGACATGGGATGTCGATCGGATCGGAGACCTATGGCGGCGTGAGTGCGATCCGGGTGACGGACCTGTCGCTGGACGGCGATGACAATGCGCTGCGGATCAAATCGAACCCTACGCGCGGCGGCCTGGTGAAGGATGTGGTCTATGACGACATCTGCATCCGCGATTCGAAGAACCCGATTCTCCTGGATACGGCTTACAGCTATCCGGGCAAGGGGAAGGACCTGTTTCCGGTGTACAAGGACATCGTCTTTCGCGATGTGCGGATTGCGGGGGGCGGGAAGATTCAGTTTGCGGGGCTGGATACGGGGCACAGGGTCGAGGTTCGGCCGGATGGCGTGATGCTGACGGATGGGTTGGCGAACTACAGGATCGTGGCGCAGCATGTGGATGTGGCGATGGGGCCGGGGCCAGTGAACTTTGACGTCAGCGGCGAGGATGTGAAGGTCAGCGGAAAGGCCGGGGACGGATCGCTGGCTTCGTGTGCGGCGAAGTTTGTGCCGTTCCCGGAGGAGTAGTCGATGATGGCTTAACGGCTCAAGCTCGCGCGGGGCGAGCTTGAGCCTGACGTTGATCTTTCCGGGGCTGAAGCCCTTGATTTTTGGGGACAGAGAATTCAGGGGCCTGAAGGCCCCTGCTAATCCAATTTGCTACTGCGGGAGGGCGTTGGAGGCTGTCTGGTAGTCGCGCTGCGGGCCGAGGCCGAGCTTGATGAGGGCGCGGGAGTCGGGCGTGATCTTCGTCTGCCAGCCGTTGTCGCCTTGCAGCTTCTGCATGGCGGCGGCAGTTTCAGAATCCCAGTTGCCCGAGGGCTCGCCGGAGAGATAGCCGGACTTGATGAGCGCGCTCTGGATCTGGGTGGCGCGCTCGGAGTTCATGGCGATGGTCTCATGGCGCACCGAAGCGTGGCCGTGACGAACCTTTACGGTCGAGTGGCGGATGTTGGCATGGGTCGAGCTGGCGTGGCGGGTGTGCGTGAGGCCGAAGCAGGGAACGGCGGCGCACAGCAGAGCGGCGGAGACGAAGGTGGATAGCGTGCGCATCGGCAATGGTTACCTCGTGAGGAAGAGGTGCGGAGAGTGGTTGCTCTCCGAGGTGAGTTTCAGCCTACTGGAAAGGTGCGGGAGACGACAAGAGCACCTTGTGCCAAATAGGGTACACAAAAAGTAGCGTGTCGAAAGGAGTAGAGGCGCAGGTTTTCGCCTGCGCCTTTGGTAACGCGTGAGGGAACTTACGGGAGCGTTCCTCCGATGTAGGTGTTGCCGCTGTTCTGGGCGCGGGGATCGCGGACGACGAAGACGACATCATCGCCGGATTTGAGGCCGGAGACGATGGCACGATAGCTGGCCTCGTCGGTTACGGGTTTGCGATTGATCTCGACGATCACGGAGTTATTGGACAGGCCAATCTCTTCCGCGAAGGAGCCGGGACGAACATTGGTAATGAGGACGCCGCCCTGGATGCCGAGCTGGCTGGTCTGCGCAGGGGTGAGGCCTTCGACGGTGATGCCGAGCTTGCTCTGAGCGGCATCGCCCTGATCAGGACCAGTGGATGGTTCGTTGCCGTTGAGCAGACCGGCGTAGAGCTTGTCGCGGTCAGCGATGCCGACCTCGGCGGTGGCTTGTTTGCCGTTGCGGAGATAGCCGATGCGAACTGTGGCGCCGGGCTTCTTGGCGGAGACGATCGCGACGAGCTCAGTGCCGTTCTTGATCGACTTGCCATCGACGGTGACGATGACGTCCTGCGGCTTGAGACCGGCCTTGGCGGCGGGACCGCCGGGTGCGATGCTGCTGACGATGACGCCGCCATTGGCGAAGCCGTAGACGCGGCCAACGGCAGAGGACTGCAGGGCCTGGAAGGTGAGGCCGATGGAGCCGCGCGTGACCTTGTGCCCGGGTCCGATGAGATCGTTGTAGACCTGGGCGAGGGTGTTGGAAGGCATGGCGAAGCCGACGCCCTCCGAGCCCGCGGACTGGGTGTAGATGGCGGTGTTCATGCCGATGACTTCACCGGCCATGTCGACCAGCGGGCCGCCGGAGTTGCCGGGGTTGATGGCGGCGTCGGTCTGGATGAAGTGCTGAAACTGGCCCTTATCGATGTTGTCCGGACCGGGATCGTCGATGGAGCGGTCCTTGGCGGAGACGATGCCGGCGGAGACGGTCTGGTTGAGGCCGAAGGGGCTGCCGATGGCGAGTACCCAGTCGCCCACCTGCGCGCCGTCGGAGTTGCCGAGCTTGATGGTCGGCAGGGGCGTCTTGGTGTCGATCTTGATGACGGCGATGTCAGTGGCCGGATCGACGCCGATGACGGTGGCGGGACGTCCCTGGTCCGCGCTGTCGGTGGGATCGGTGGAGAGCTTTACGAAGATGTGGTCGGCTTTGTCGACGACGTGATTGTTGGTGATGATGTAGCCGCGGGGATCGACGATGAAGCCGGAGCCGAGGGCGCGGCGAGTTCCCATTTCGGGCGACTGGCCCATGCCTCCACCGCCGCCGAAGAAGCGGTTGAGGAAGTTTTGCATGTCGTTGTTGTTGTCGCCATTGTTGTTGCTGTCGTCGTTGTTATCGTCCCCATCGGGGGGCTGAGCCTGGAGCGGGCCGTTCTGGAGGCCGTGGCGATTGCGGCGGTTGGCCTGCTTGGGAGTGGACTCGGTGTTGATGTTGACGACTGCGGGTCCAACCTCTTTGACGATGGCGGAGAATCCGTTGGAGAGGGTTACGGGGTTGGGAATGACCAACTGGTGTGCATCGCGAGTGTCGATGTGCTGCTGTTCCTTGCCGCTGACTTTGCCGGTGACGACCGAGCCGAGGAGAACGCCTGCGGAGAGTACAGCGAGCAGGGCAAAGGTGGTCGAAAGATGACCGCTGCGCAGACGCTCCCACAAGCCGCGTCCTAAGGATTTCGGGGTGTCCATCACTTTATCTATTCCTCACACAGAAATTTCGCCAGATCGGCCAGGGCCGCCGACGAAGATCGCTTGCTGTCCACAGAGACAGTGCACAGTAGCTGCCACTGTCTATTAGACGCTCAATTCAGCTAAACGTCTTTTTTGCGCGTGGCGCGAATGACCGCGGATTCAATCCGATGAACAGGCAATGCGCGGATTGCGGCAGTGGATCCGGGCAGGTTCAGGCCGGCGGAATGGTGGCCGGTGTGCGGGTTTGGGTGCTGTTGCGGGCGTCCGGATCGGAGCGGCCGGGGAGTAATTCGGCGGCAAGAATTCCGGTGAGGATGAGGGCGGCGCCGAGGAGCTCGCGAGGGCCGAAGCGCTCGTGCAGGAAGAGAAAGGAGGTGAGTGCGGCGAAGACGGGTTCCATGGTGAGGATGAGCGCGGTGTGGGTGGGCGGGAGATGCTGCTGGGCCCAGCTCTGGATGATGAAGGCGGCGGCGGTGGCGAGCAGAGCGGTGACGCCGAGAGCGATGAGGACGAGCGGCGTCCAGTGCAGCGTGACGGGGCCGCCGAGCGGAAGCGTGAGCAGCATGAACAGCGCGGCGAAGGCGATTTGCAGCGTGCCGAGGCGGCGGGCGGAGAGGCGCTTGGAGGCGCGGTCGAGTGTGAGCAGATGAGCGGCGAAGGCGATGGCGCAGGCGAGGGTGAGCCACTCGCCGGTGTGGAAGCCCTGCAGGATCGCTGCGCCGGAGCCGGGTTGCGAGGTGAGCAGGACGAGGCCGGTGAAGGCGACGAGCGCGCCCGCGATGGCTCCGATGCCGGGGCGCGAGGAGCGCGAGGGAGCGACGCCGGGGAGCATGCTGAGCAGCGGCACGAAGACGACGACGAGGCCGGTGATGAAGGCGGATTTCGAGGGCGTGGTGCGGGCGAGGCCGGCGGTCTGCAGCTGATAGCCGAGACCGAGGAAGAGGCCGGCGAGCGCGGCGAGGCGGAGGTCCTGCTTGCGAAGGCCGCGCAGGGAGGAGGCATAGACGGCGAGCAGCACGAGGGCTGCAAGCGACATGCGGAGGAGATTGAAGAGGAGTGGAGAGACATCGTTGAGAGCTGACTTGACCAGCGGGAAGGTGCAGCCCCAGACGACCGTGACGAGGATGAGCAGGAGGTGAGCGGTGAGGCTGTGGCGGCGAGGGTTGCTGCGGGGCATAGGCTATCTGGCGGTTGCGGCTGAGGTGGTAATTCGGAGCGCCATGCGAGGCTTTCGAGAATGTTACGAAACTCTATGCTTGCATCCCGCTCATCGCTTATCCAACTTTCGAGCTGCCGACAATCCACCCGGAACATGAATCAATGGCTCTCAATGAGCGCATCGGCCTGTATGCGGCGAATGAGAGTGCCGACTGCAAGGACGACGAACAAAAAATGGCTTGCCGGTGCATAGTTTCCGGTTAGTCGGTTATACGCCGGAAGCGAAATGCGCCGCCAGTTGCGATTCATGCGATTACAGTGGATGTGTGCGTCGCTTCATTCTCATCTTTGCTCTTATGCTCTGTTGCTTGCGCCTCAGTGCTCAGGAAAACATCCGCCAAGTGGATTTCAAGAACTTTACCTACCCAGTAAGCGGGCACCTGCTAGGTCACAGCAGCCTCCAATGGCTTGATAGTTCCACCGCCAACACCAATAGAAAGCCGATCCAGCTAGTCGACGGCAAGGACCTCGCGAAAATTTCAAGCTTCGTGATGGATGGTAAGGAATACGGTCAATATGAAGGGTTCACGTTCGAGTCTGTGCGCTACGCCGACCTCACGGGAGATGGCAACGAGGAGGCTATCGTCGACCTCATGTATCACTCTGGCGGAACGCAAACGACCGACTATGTCTATATCTACACCCTCGATCAGCATCGGCCAAAGCTCCTTGCCTACTGCCACACGGGAAGCAGATCAGACTCCGGGCTCTACGGTGTCTACGGAAAAAAGGGGATGCTGGTATTTGAATTGCTCGATCCAACCCGAAGTCAGGGCGAATGCTGTTCTTCTGGCGTGCTGATCTCGCGCTACAAGTGGCAGTCCGGCGTTTTCAAGCGGATTGGTCCCACTGAACGACGCATCATTCCTCCGCCCCAAGAACAACCGATCAGGTAAATTCGCACTAGACCGAGTAAGTTGCATGAGCCGCCTTCGTTGCGGGCGATTTGTCGGCAACCCGGAAATAACGGGAAATACTTCCTCTGGACGAGCGCTAAATCGCCAATGCACTCATTGAGCTTCGTACGAGCGCAACACTTTCGCGTTGCTTCCGTGTCAAGGGCAACTCGGAAGTTTACTTTCGGTCGCCGCAATAGGGAATATTTGCCATTCCTACTAACGGTGGGAGAGCGGGTTGGCTTCCGTTACAAGTTTCGCGTTTTGAGTTAAGGCGCGGTGTAGCGGGTTTGGCCGCCTACTACGGTTCGCAGGACTTTGGTGTGGAGCAGTTGTTGCGGGGCGGCGGTGGTGGGGTCGCGGTCGAGGACGATGAGGTCGGCGAGGAAGCCGGGCTCGAGGCGGCCTTTGATGTGCTCGCGGAACTCGGCGTAGGCGGAGCCCTGGGTGTAGGCGTAGAGCGCTTCGTTGAGCGTGATCTCTTCCTGCGCTGCGGTGGGAGGATCGAAGATGGCGGTGCCGGCGAGGTTCATGCGAGTGGTGGCGGCGTAGAGGCCGAGGAAGGGGTTGATGGGGACGACGGGGTAGTCGGTGCCGAAGGCGAGCAGGACACCGTGATCGAGGAAGGACTTCCAGGCGTAGGCGAATTTGGATCGCTCGGGACCGATGCGCTGGCTGGCCCAGGCCATGTCGTCGAGCAGATGCGCGGGCTGCATGGAGGCGATGATGCCGAGATCGTGGAAGCGGTCGAAGGCGCCGGGAGAGACGACCTGCGCGTGCTCGATGCGGAAGCGGAAGTCGCGCGGTGAGATGGGGCGCGAGGCTTCGGTGACGATGGCGGCGTCGGGGTGGCGCGGCGGCGCGGTGTGGCTGGCGGGGCGGCCGGCCTGCTCGGCGGCAGCGAGGGCGTCGAGCGCCATGTCGTTGGCACGGTCGCCGATGGCGTGGAAGTTGAGCTGGAAGCCGTCGGCGGCGCGGGCGGCGGCCATCTGGTTGAGCTTGTCCTGCTGGAAGCGCGTGATGCCGTAGTTGGCGGGGTCGTCCGAGTAGGGATCGTTCATGGCAGCGGTGCGCGAGCCGAGCGAGCCGTCCATGAAGCCTTTGAGGCTGGTGAGGTGGAGCAGCGGGTCGTTGGGATCGTGGCTGGCGCGGCGCGTGTCGAGCACGGGAAGCGGGAGGGTGAAGTCGACCCACTCGGCGATGCGAAGAGGAAGCTTATTTTCGTGCTCGAGCTCTTCGAGAACGAGCCAGTCGTCCCAGTCGGAGAAGTCCTGGAGGGAGGTGACGCCGTGAGCGAGGGCGTCGTTGATGGAGAGCTCGAGGGCTTTGCGGCGGGTGGCGAAGCTGGGTGGAGGGATGTGCTGCTGGATGAGCGTGAGTGCGGGGGTTTCGCGAATGATTCCGGTGGCGTGGCCGTCGGTGTCACGGTCGATGTGGCCGCCGAAGGGGTTGGGTGTGGTGTCGTCGATGTGCGCGGCCTGGAGGGCGAGGGTGTTGGCGACAGCGATGTGGCCGTCGACGCGCTCGAGCAGAGCGGGATGGGTGCCGGTGACAGCGTCGAGATCCTGACGGGTAGGCAGTGTTTTGGAGGGCCATTTGGTGTGGTCCCAGCCGCCGCCTACGATCCAGGAATCTTTGTCTGCGGGCGGGAGGGTTTTGATGTAGGCGCGCAGGCGGGATTGCATGTCGGCGAGGGAGGTGGTGCCGTTGAGATTGGCGGCGAGGCGTTGCTGGCCGGCGGAGGCGATGTGGGTGTGCGCGTCGTTGAAGCCGGGCATCGCGAAGTGGCCGTGGAGATCGATGATCTCGGTGTGCGGGCCTTTGAGCGCGAGGATTTGAGCGTCGCCGCCTGCGGCGGTTATGCGGCCGTCGCGAATGGCGAGGGCGTGGACGCGAGCGGGGGTTGGGTCGGGGTCGTTGGGCTTGAGGTGTGCGCCGGTGAGGATGTCGCCGTGGAGGAAGATGATGTCGGGCGCGGGGGTTTGGGCTGCGCAGGCGAAGGGCAAAAGCAGAATGCAGAGGACACGAAGGCAAGACGCGAAGGGCGCGGAGGAGGATGTGCTCACGCTGACGAGTTTAGTGCTTTTTATCCCGAAGCTATAGCTCATTGCGCGACGCGAGGGCGCAGGTGTCGAGCAGAAGTAAGAGGATGCGGCGGAGGGCGATGTCGCGGCCGAGGGGCGAGTACCACTCGTCGAGGGTGTGAATGCCGCCGCCGGTTCCGCCTGCTCCGAGGGCGAGAGCGGGGATGCCGAGCGAGAGTGGGAGATTCGCGTCGGTGGAGCCGATGCGTGGCTCGGTGGTGAGGCCGAGGTGGCGATCGACGGCGCGGAGGCTGGTGAAGAGTGGCGAGGTGGGCGCGAGGGTGCCTGCGGTGCGGTCGCCGATGCGGCGGACCTGGAGGCGGAGGGTGTCGTGCTTGCGGCCGCGGCGGGTCTCGGTTTGCACGGCTTTGGAGAGGGTTTTGAGCACGGCGTTTTCGAGGTTGTCGAGCTCTTCGGCGGAGGTGGAGCGGAGGTCGAGGTCGGCGTGGGCCTCGGCGGGGATGGAGTTGATGGAGGTGCCGCCGGCGATGGCGCCGACGTTGAGAGTGGTGCGCGGGTGGGCGGGCAACGGAAGGCGGGCGAGCGCGCTGAGGCCTTCGGCGAGGGCGAGGATGGGGTTGGGGCGGCCGAAGTCGGCCCAGGAGTGGCCGCCGGGGCCAGCGATCTCGGCGCGCAGGCGGCGGCTGCCGAGGGCGCGGTCGACAACGGTGGCGGCGCCTGCGCCTTCGAGCGCAAGCACGGCCTTGATGCGCGACGCGTAGGGCGATGCGGAGAAGAGATGGCGCATGCCGCGCAGATCGCCTTCGCCCTCTTCGCCGACGTTGGCGGCGAAGAGGAGGGTGCAGGCGGGCGCGATTTCGGCTGCTGTGAAGACGGCGGCGAGGGCGAGCAGAGCGGTGAGGCCGGCGCCGTTGTCGGTGGCTCCGGGGCAGAGGATGTGGGCTTCTTCGTCGCGCGGTGTGCAGGGGGTTCCGGCGGGGAAGACGGTGTCGAGGTGGGCGGAGAGCAGGACGATGGGGGCGGAAGCGGCGGTGTTCGATGCAGGGAGCTCGGCGAGGGCGTTGCCTTCTTCATCAACGTGGACGTTCTCGAGGCCGAGCTCGGTGAAGCGGGCGGCGAACCAGCGCGCGCGCGGGGCTTCGCCGAAGGGAGGCGCGGGGATGGCGAGGAGCTCGTGCTGCCAGCGGCGGAAACGGGGCTCGTGAAGATGTAGCCAGGTGAAGGCGCGGTGGACGGCGCGGTCGCTGGCGAGAGTGGTGATGCGGTGATTGGCGGCGGAGGCGGTCATGGCTCGGCCTCGTCGCCGTAGTGGACTTCGACCAGGTAGAGGCCGCAGGCCGGCGCTGTGGGGCCGGCGGCGGAGCGGTTGCGCGCGGCGAGGATGCGGTTGAGGTCGGAGACGGCGAGGCTGCCACGGCCGATCTCGACGAGTGTGCCGACGAGGTTGCGGACCATGTGATGGAGGAAGCCGCTGCCGGTGACGCGGTAGAGGAGCAGGTCGTCGGCGCGATGCCAGGCGGAGTGGCTGAGGGTCTTGATGGGGTTGGGCTTCGTGGAGGCCGGTTGGATATCGTCGGGGTCTTGGCCGGGGTCGCGCTCAGAGCGGTCGGGGTCGGTGGCGGCCATGGAGGTGAAGTCGTGCGTGCCGAGCAGGAGCGCGGCGGCTTGCTGCATCGGGGCGAGCGAGAGCGGCCAGCGGCAGTCCCAGGCAAAAGGCGCGACGAAGGGCGAGCAGATGCGGTCTTCAGGAGTTTGGGCTGATTGAGAGGGTGGTGTGGGGAGGCTGCGTTCGAAGATGCGGTACTCGTAGGTTTTGCTGCGGACGCTGTGGCGTGCATGGAAGCTGGGCGGCATGGCTTCGGCGGAGAGCACGCGAATTTCTGGCGAGAGCATGCGGTTGAGGGCGCGCTGGAGGTTGGAGGGAGGGATGGGGGCGTGGAGTTCGAAGGAGCAGACCTGCGCGAGCGCGTGGA
>DATCFM010000013.1:0-13849 GCA_036509515.1 Acidobacteriaceae bacterium | reverse complement strand
GGGGGCGCGGTGAACCGGCGTCACTTCCTCGCCGGCGCGGCTGGCGCGGCGCTCCTCGCAGCCGTTGACCGCTCGCCCGCATGGGCCTCGGTCGCGGCGGACACGGTCTCGGTTAATCTGGCGAAGGTCGCTACCCCCTCTGCAGCCAATGCACCGGGTGACGTGAGGCTCGCTGCCCTCAATGATGGTTTCGATCCTGCGAATTCGCACGATCGCACGCACCCGGTCTTCATCATGTGGCCTCCTACCGATTCGCAGTGGGTGCAATATGACTGGAGCAAGCCTGTCACTACGAATCGCGTAGAGGTCTATTGGTCGGTGGACAGACGGTTCGGCGGCGCTCCGGCGTCCTATAAGGTTACTTACTGGAACGGCTCCGCGTTCGTTCCGGTGGCGAACGTCAAAGGTCTGGGAGTCAGCGCGGATACCTACAACAGCACCACCTTTGATCCGGTGAAGACCGACAAGCTGCGCCTCGAGGTCGCCTCCGATGGCACGCACCCGGCCGGAATCATCGAGTGGAAGGTCTACAGCTCTGGCGCCGTTCCGTTGTTCCCCCCTCTGGTCGATGCGGGCGTAGACCGCTCCGTCATACTCGGCGCCCACACCTATCTCTCCGGCTCGGCCGACTGGCTGCTGCCATCGTCTCCGCGCCGTGTGCGCTGGAGCAAGGTCTCGGGCCCCGGTCATGTCGCGTTCGCAGATCCTGCCTCATTCGACACAACAGCCACCTTCTCTGTTCCGGGTGAGTACGTGCTCGAGCTGACGGCCCTCGACAAGCCCGAGAGCGGAACCTCGAAGTTGTTTGTACATGCGGAGAAGGCGCCGCCGAAGGACCGGCTGGACGTCGTCTACACCACGCCGACCTACGCCATCGACAACCCGATGTGGAATGAGCGCGCGAAGACCCTGATCGTCGACTGGATTCCCCACGTCATCGCGCAGTGCGAGCGCACGGACCTCACCGAGGGTCAAGGTGGACTGGATAACTTCATCGAGGCAGCAAAAGCGTTGCGTGGCGAGCCGCACGGCCGCCACAAGGGCTACGTCTTCTCCAACGCCTGGGTGCACCAGACCGTCGAAGCCATGTGCATCGCCCTCATGGTCGATCCGCAGGGCGACCCGGACATCATCACCGCGCAGCAGCATATGACGGAGACGCTCGCGAGGTGGATCCCGATCGTTCTCGCCGCGCAGGAGCCTGACGGCTATCTGCAGACCGCCTACACTCTCTCTGATCGCAGCCGTTGGCCCAGGCATTGGATGCCGGAGCACCGCGGCAACCACGAAGGCTATACCGCCGGTTACTTTATCGAATCGGCCATCAATCACTACACTCTCACCCAGGGACAGGACCTTCGTCTTTACAACGCAGCCAAGAAACTCGCCGACTGCTGGGCAGCCAGCATCGGCCCCGGACCCGGCAAGCAGAAGTGGTATGACGGCCATCAGGAAATGGAGCAGGCGCTTGTCCGCTTCGGCCGCTTCGTCAATGACATGGAGGGCGAAGGCCACGGCGACAATTACATCGCGCTCGCGAAGTTCCTCATCGATTGCCGTGGTCAGGATCCAGGCGGCACCGACTACGATCAGACCCAGGCGCCGGCCATTAAGCAGTACGAAGCCGTCGGTCACGCTGTCCGCGCCATGTACTTCTACTCCGGCATGGCCGACATCGCCGCCGAGACGCACGACCCGGACTACCAGAGTGCTGTCCTCTCGCTCTGGGACAACATGGTCAACAAGAAGTACTACGTCACCGGCGGCATCGGCAGCGGCGAAACCTCCGAGGGCTTCGGCCCGAACTACTCACTGCGCAACGAAGCCTACTGCGAGTCCTGTTCGAGCTGCGGTGTCATCTTCTTCCAGTACAAGATGAACCTCGCCTATCACGACGCCAAGTACGCGGACCTGTACGAGCAGACCATGTACAACGCGCTCTTCGGCGCCGTCGATCAGGAAGGAAAGAACTTCTGCTACACCAATCCCCTCATCAACACGACCCGCACGCCCTGGCATGTCTGCCCTTGCTGCGTCAGCAACATTTCGCGCACTCTGCTGATGGTCCCCACCTGGAGCTACACCAAGGGACCGAATGCACTCCACGTCAATCTGTTCATCGGCGGGCGCGTGAACGTCGGCAAGATCGCCGGCACCAACGTACAGGTCGTGCAGAAGACCGATTATCCGTGGAAGGGTACGGTCGCTCTCACGATCAATCCGGAACACGCGCAAACCTTCAGCGTGCACGTGCGTGTACCTAACCGCGCCACTTCGGTGCTCTATACGACGACGCCCGCGGTCAGCGGCCTCAAGTGGATTTCCCTGAACGGCAAGCGCTTCACACCCCACATCGTCAACGGCTATGCGGTTATCGAGCGCCGTTGGGAGCCCGGCGACACCATTGAGTTCGAGCTTCCGATGGAGGTGCAGCGCCTCAAGGCCGATCCGCGCATCAAGGCCGACGTCAACCTTGTCGCTCTGCAGTACGGTCCGCTCGTCTACAACGTGGAGACCGCCGATCAACACAGCCTCGATCAGCCGCTCAGCAATGAACCTCTCAAGGCTGAGTGGCGGCCCGATCTGCTCGGCGGCGTTATGGTCATCACTGGCAAATGGCAGGACGGGACGCCGATGCTGGCCATTCCCAACTACGCTCGTATGAATCGCGTGGAGCATGATCATCCCGCTGTTGCCGGAGACAGCTCGGTGAACTACGCTCCGGGCGCAACGAGCGGCACGAACAATAACGCAGCAAAAGCAGGCACTGTCCTCCCGGGATCGACCACACCCGCAAATCCGCCTGCTCTCCGCGGCCGCATGCCTCGTGAAATCGATTCGAAGGTCTGGATGCAGTCCGCCATCTGAATTCGCGATCGACTCAACCCCAACAGAAGAGCCACGCCGTTCGCGGTGTGGCTCTTTCGCTTCCGGGTCGTCCTGCTAACATCGTCGGGCCAAATCGATGAACTTCGGGAGGAATCGGCGATTTGAACGCTGGAAGCCCATTGAGATGGCCGCACGTTTCCCTTTCATCACGCATGCCGCCCCGGCTCCCCTCGCGACTGTTTCGGAACGCCGAGAGCTCCCTGTACACTCACAACAGATATGTATAAGCGCGTGCTGCTCAAGATCTCTGGCGAAGCCCTGGCCGCGGGCCGCGGCTTCGGCGTCGACGCCCTCTTCATCGCCGAGGTCGCCCATGAGATTGCCGAGGTCGCCCGCACCGGCTGCCAGCTCGCCATCGTCGTCGGCGGCGGCAACTTCTTCCGCGGCGTCGCCGAGCAGGCCATCCACATGGACCGCGTCGCCGCCGACCACATGGGCATGCTCTCCACCGTCATCAACGCCATCGCCCTCCAGGACGCCATCGAAAAGACCGGCTTCAAAACCCGCGTCATGAGCGCGCTCGAGATGCACGAGGTAGCCGAACCCTACATCCGCCGCCGCGCCATCCGCCATCTCGAAAAGGGCCGCGTCGTCATCTTCGCCGGCGGCACCGGCAACCCCTACTTCTCCACCGACACCGCCGCCGCCCTCCGCGCCATGGAGATCGGCGCCGACGTCCTGCTCAAAGCCACCAGCGTCGAAGGCATCTACACCGCCGACCCCAAGAAAGTCGCCGACGCCACCAAGTTTGAGACCATCACCTACATGGAGATCATCAAGCTGGGCCTGCGCGTCATGGACACTACCGCCGTCTCGCTGTGCAAGGACAACAACCTGCCGATGATCATCTTCTCGATGCGTGAAGCCGGCAACATCGTGCGCGTCGTCAAGGGCGAAAAGCTCGGCTCCCTCGTCACCGCCTGAAAACTGCAATCACGATAGAGCCTGCGGCTGATCTCACGTCGCTGTTATTCGTTTTTTGTCTAACGCCGGCGGCGACTGCCACAGCGGGTAGGGCAAGCCTGCCAGCCTGTTGATAATGAACGCCTGAACAGCCAGCAGGACCACAGCGATCTCGATCATGGGAAGATAGGCTGGCTTCGAGAGA
Organism: Acidobacteriaceae bacterium; assembly: GCA_036509515.1. Taxonomy (GTDB): domain Bacteria; phylum Acidobacteriota; class Terriglobia; order Terriglobales; family Acidobacteriaceae; genus Granulicella. The sequence goes on along the minus strand of DATCFM010000013.1, from coordinate 9,852 downwards.
ATGCCAAGCGACACGATCATCGTCGTCGCTCCAGCTGGCGGATGATTCACTCGCAGCAGAACCATCACCGCGCCGGTAAGTGAGAGGGCAAGCGCTGAGGCCAGAATGCGCGGCCAGTAAACCTCGCCACTGAAGCCTTGCGGAAAGGCGTGCATGCCCGTCACTGAATAGGCGAAGTAGCCACATGCAAGTCCAATCGCATGGCCATAAATTGCATTACGCGGTGTCGCCGATTCACCCAGCGGCGAAAAGAAAAACAGGTAGGCCGTCGGTCCCAGCGACGGAAAGACAAACGGATTTCGGCTGACTATTGCCAGTACCGTCAGCAGGGCAATCGTGATGAAGCTATTGAAGAAAACATAGGTCGCCCACACGGCGCGCGGCGGAAGATGAGCCAGCAGCCAACTCAATCGAAGGCGGCCGATGAGGTGGTAGACGTGCTCGCTTCGGTGCTGGTGGGAGAAAGTTGGCATCGGCAGCTCCGTTTCCAGTGCGCTCCGGACTAGATGTTCGGTAAGAGGTCGAAATACTCGTCGTCCTCGTTAATCCCGCCTTCTCCGTCTCCAACCATCTTTTCAGATTCGATGAATTCGATGCGCTCGATCCACTTCACCATCTTGTACCCAAGTTGATTTTCAACCCGAAGCCGGAGCGGCGCCCCATAGACCGGCGGCAAGGGCTCACCATTCATCGTCAGCGCCAAAATGCAACCGGGCTTAAGGACGTTGAAGAGACTTTGGGTATCGTAGTAGACGTCTTCGTAAAGCGAAGGTCCAAAAGAATAAAACGCCACGACTCTGGCTGAAGGCAACGGCTTAACATGCTCGATCAGCCTGCGCATCGAGACGCCGCCCCACTGAGCGATTCCCGACCAGCCTTGAATGCAATGATGCATGGTGATGTTCTCTTCCTCGCCCAGCATCCGCAGTTCATCCAGAGTCAATTCGACCGGGTTCTCGACCAGGCCGCCGATCTTCAGCCTGAAACTCTCGAAGTGATTGCTCTGGAGGGCCTTCCAGTCTTCGCGCACAGGCAGTTTTCCGTTCGGCCAGAAGTGCGGCGAAATGTCCTTCTCGGTGTAGGTTTCCTGCGGGATAAGCCGGTCCAGCGTCACTAGCATCATGGGATGCATCACGGCCTTGCGCGCATGCTGCAGCCCTCGCGGAAAGTACCAGGACATATAGTGGGCAACGATCCACGAAGCGACCACCACGGCAATTCCAATGAACCCAAGGATCATGCCCTCCGGCCGCAGATTGTCTGTCCCCAGCACGATGTGATTCATATTCCGCTGGAAGCCTGTAAGCGCAACCAGCGTAACGTGCACGACAATAAACCCGAGAAATCCGACCATGTTAAGGAAGTGGATCGAGCGTGCCGATTGTCTGCCACCGAAGATCCGTGCATAGAACGGAAACCGGTTCACCAGCGCAGGCGACATCGCCATCCCCGTAAGAATCGCCAGCGGCGCCATGACAAAGACGGTCGCAAAATACGCGAGCTGCTGCAGCGAGTTATAGCCGTAGAATCCGTTGGGCTCCGGCGGAAGATGGAAGTTCGCATACAGCACAAACGTGTTCCACGCTTGAACGAATACGCCGGTAGACGTTGGAATCAGACGTTGCCACTGCGTGCTCGTCAGAAGTCCAATAACGAAGAACACTCCCGTCAGCACAAAGCCGTACACCGTGATGAAGTGCCACGAGCGCGCGATCCCCACCGTATGCCGATACCCCGGTGTCGAGACCATGGGTGAGAGGTAGCGGGCATCGTCCTTGGCCGTCCACAAACGATCGGTCGGCACGCGCAGCGGTGTAAAGCGTATCCATTCCGTTCCTGGCGTGCAGTGGTCATTCCAGTAAAGACGCGGATGGTCCATCAAGATCGAGAGACCGCTGCGAATGAGCATGCAAAGGAAAAAGAAGTTCGCGAAATGGCTCCATCGAATCCAGAACGGAAATCCATGCGGTCCGCTCGCTGTCCCTTCAATCGACGCCGTCGTAGGAGCCAGGTGCGGCAGCCCGAAGACCGCATGCTGAATCCACGCCAGCGTCAGCGGCGTGAGCACCAGAATCAGAAGCAGCACAAGCGTGGAAGGACGGATCCAGATTCGAAACCGGCGGTCAGGTGGATAGTGGACAGCCTTATGAGCAGCGTCGAAGGGAATCATTCACACCTCGCAGGGCTTTTTTTCTCGCCTGAAACCTGCGAAACGATTCTAAGCTCAAATGCGCCAGTTCATCTCATCGCCAAAGCGCGCATGGCGGCGCGGTCCAACAGTCTCAAGGATCTCGAGGAAGTGGCCTCCGCGATACTGAGCACATCAAGAGTGGGACCGGCTTCTACCTGCGCGTTGCTTCTACTGCGCCGTCACCACCACGCTCAACTCCTCTTTTCCGCTCAGCGAAAACGTGATGGGCGCAACGCGCGCTGTCTGATCGCCCACCGCCGCATCGCGCTCAATCCGTCCGGCACTCGATCCAACGATCACCACATGCAGCTTCGAAGGCGTCACGGTTGCGGCAGTTCTGGTCGTCTTGTTGTTCCCCGGCCTATAACGCGTCGTCATGTCCTCCGGGTCTTTGTAGCTTGAGGGCTGCGCTGTCGCGGCTGCGGAAAATTCCAGCGTATACTCCCCTTTCGGCCACACGCCGAAGCTCGCATTGCCATTCGCATCCGTTGTCCGCGCCGCGCATCCGCCGCCAGGATTCTTCCCCAGCTTCACATCGATGCCCTTCAGCGGCGATCCCGCCAGAGCAACTTGACAACTCAGCAAACCAAGAACAACCACAGCCATCGAACTTCGGTACAGGTGCATCGCGAGTCTCCTTTTTCGTACAAAGCATCGTGTCCCGACGCTCGTCATGGGCCCACTTCCTTGCGATTCGGTCGCAAGTTTACGTTGCACACTCGAGCTCAACAAGAACCACACCCTGCAACTTCTGTATACGGAGACCCTACGCCGCCATCGCCAGACGCTCACGCTCTTCCTTCTGCATCGCGCGCCGCCGCCGCCACCATCCGCCGATCACCTGCTGGCACGGATACTCCACCCACCGCCGCACCGCCATCGCCGCGAGCACCACAAACACATACGAGATCCACGGGTCCGCCCACGCCACGTGCAGCCGCTCCGGCCAATGATGATCGTGAATCAGCTCAAACAGATTGAAGTGCATCAGGTACAGGCAGTACGTTGCGCTTCCAATCGTCACCAGCGGCTTGAACGAGAACACCTTCGCCAGCGGACTCGGCCCCGCCAGCCCGAGAATAATCGCGCCGAACACTGGCGTCATCAATCCGCCATGCACCAGGATGTACGGCATCTGGTCCGCCAGGTGATAGCAGCAGAACCACGCCGCCGCCAGCCCGCACAGGCCAACGATCATCCGCCCGCGCACACCCAGCTTCGCCCTCTCATGCAGCCGTCCCAGCGTCAGCCCCACAAGAAATGTGCACAGATACGGCAGCGGCGTGTACTTCAAAAATTCCAGATACACTCCCGTGCTGTAACGGTCCGGCGCATGCGCCAGATGGTCGGGGTTGGTCAGCAGATAGATTGAGTGCGGCACCAGCCCCAGCAGCCAGAACCCCAGCCCCATCGCGATCAGTATGCGCACGCCGCTCGGCCACTTCAGCCGAATCAGCCACGGAAACAGCAGATACAGCGCCACCTCGCATGAAAGCGTCCAGCTCACCGTATTCCAGAACGTCGCAATCCGCGGAAAGAATCCCTGGATCAGCAGTGGGGTCGTGATCACGCCCAGCACAAACTGCCCATGCGGCCGCGCGCTCCACTCCGCCCCCAGCATCGTAATCGAGAACAGCATCGTCAGCAGATACACCGGGTACAGACGGCTCGCGCGCGCCATCCAGAAGTCCACCGCATTCACGCCGCCCGGCCGCTGCGCATAGTTATACGAAAGAATGAATCCCGAAATGATGAAGAAGAAGCTCACAAACACATAGCCGATATTGATGATCGGATACAGCGTGAAGCGGGGATGAGCCGCCCACGTCAACCCGCTCGGCGTGAAATGAAACAACATGATCGTCAGCGCCAGCAGCGAGCGGATCCCGGTCAGCGCAGGCAGCGCCGGCCTCCGCGCAGGAGCCTGCACCATCACCGGCTGCAACCGTCCCGCCGGCTCCCCGGTTGATGTGGGAGCCCTGTTCTCTCGCACTCGCATCATGCAGCCGTTCCAATCCTTCTCGTAGGACGCGTCCCGCACAGCACGCGTCGCACTCATCTCGCTTCTTTCCCTGAATCGCCGACCGCTTAAAGCTCTCGAGCCTTTTCGGAACTGAATGCGACTTACGCCTCAACCTCAGCCCGAACCATACGCTCCGCGTTCTCGAATCCGCGATTCGCATAGCTCGCCTTCACAAACGCATGAAACAACGGATGCGGCTCCAGCGGCTTCGACTTGAACTCCGGATGAAACTGGCAGCCCAGAAAAAATGGATGCCCCGGAATCTCCACAATCTCCACATACGTCGCATCAGGAGTCGTTCCGGTCAGCCGCAAACCACCGCCCGTCAGCACCGCCTCGTACTCCCGATTGAACTCATACCGGTGCCTGTGCCGTTCGCTGATCTCCGTAGTCCCGTACGCCGTCGCGGCCAGCGAGCCCGGCTCCATCACGCAATCCCACGCGCCCAGTCGCATCGTTCCGCCCATCTCTTCCACGCCAATCAACTCGCGCAGTTTATAGATAATTCGATGCGGCGTCGCCGGATCGAACTCTCCGCTATTCGCCTTCGCCAGCCCGCAGACATTGCGCGCGTACTCAATGCACGCCGTCTGCATCCCTAAACAAATCCCGAAGTAAGGAACCTTCCGCTCGCGCGCATAGCGAATCGCATTCAACATTCCCTCGATGCCGCGCTTGCCAAACCCGCCCGGCACAAGAATCCCATCGAAGCCCTCCATCTGCGACTCGTAGTTCTCCGCCTCCAATCCTTCCGCCTCGATCCACGTCACGCGCAACTTTAAATTCTCAGCCAGCGCTCCATGCACCAGCGCCTCTTTCAAGCTCTTATAGCTATCCTCATACTCCACATACTTCCCAACGATCCCGATCGACACCTCATCCTTCGGGTTGTACGCGCGATGCACCAGCTCCTTCCACTTCGTCAGGTCCGCATCCTTCGCCTCGATGCGCAGATACTTCAGCGCCAACGCATCCACGCCCTCGATCGCGAAGTTCAGCGGCACTTCATAAATAGACGGGACATCCCGCGCCACGACTACAGCCGCCTCCTCCACATTGCAGAACGCCGCAATCTTTTGCCGCATCTCCCGCGGCACCGCTCTGTCCGCGCGGCACAGCAGAATATCCGGCTGAATCCCAATCGAGAGCATCTCCTTCACCGAGTGCTGTGTAGGCTTGGTCTTCAACTCCTGCGCCGCGGCAATCCACGGAATCAGCGTCACATGCACAAAGCACGTATTGTCGCGCCCCATCTCCTGCCGCATCTGACGGATCGCCTCCAGAAACGGCAGCGACTCGATATCGCCCACCGTTCCTCCAATCTCTACGATCGCCACGTCGCAATCCGCGCCAATCTTCCTGGCCGCCGCCTTGATCTCGTTTGTAACGTGCGGAATCACCTGCACCGTCTTGCCCAGATAATCCCCGCGCCGTTCCTTGGTGATGATCTGCTCGTAGATCCTGCCGGTAGTCAGGTTGTTGTCGCGCGATAGCTTCGCATGCGTAAACCGCTCATAGTGCCCCAGGTCGAGATCCGTCTCCGCCCCATCGTCGGTAACAAACACCTCGCCGTGCTGAAACGGGCTCATCGTTCCCGGATCGACGTTCAGATACGGATCGAACTTCATCAGGTTGACGCGCAGCCCGCGCGCCTCCAGCAGGCAGCCGATCGAGGCCGCCGCCAACCCCTTGCCGAGTGAAGACACAACTCCGCCCGTCACAAAGATGTACTTTGCTGACATTGCCGCGACCCCTTTAATTGTGAGTATTGGTTGTGCCCGGTGTGCACGATCAAGTATACCCCGGCCCGCCGCGCATAATTTCCGGTATCTTGATCACACATCTCAGGCCATGAGCTTCCTCCGCCTCCGCAACCGCCTTTTCACCCCCCTTCGCGCTCGCTTTGCGGCTCGCCTTGTCGCTATAGACCGCGGCACCTTCCTGCGCCTCCGCTCCCTCGCCGACCGCCGCCTCGCCGCCCGCGCCCGCGGCCACGGCGAGCGCCCCACGCCCCAGCATCTCCTCACCGGCGAGCGCGGCGAAGACCTCGCCTTCTTCCATCTCCGCTCCCTCGGCTACACCGTCGTCGCGCGCCGCTGGGTCTCCGCCCGCGTCCGCGGCGACCTCGATCTCGTCGCCTGGGACGGCGACACCCTCGTCGTCTTCGAGGTCAAAACCCGCACCGCCCGCGACCTCTTCCCCGCCGCAGCCGAGGTCGACTCCGCCAAGCAGCGCCAGCTCCGCCGCCTCGCCGCCGCGTACCTCGCGCAGCTCCCCACCCGCCACCGCGCCCGCGTCCCCGTGCGCTTCGACGTCCTCTCCGTCTATCTCCTCTCCGAGACTCCCGAGTTCGAGCACATCCCCAACGCCTTCCCCTTCCGGAATTAGGGAGTCAGGCAGTCCGAAAAATTAAGCGGTTAGGAATCAATCCGGACTCCTGTCCACCACGCCTGGCTCCAAACTTCGCTCCGCGGTGTCTATAGTAGGAACGTGCCGGAAGGAGCCCCTCCCCGATGACTCTGCTCAACGCGCCTGAATACGACGCGCGACGCGACCGCCGCAACCGCAACCTCCTCATCTCCGCCGGCATCGTCCTTCTCGTCCTGATCATCATCTTCTTCGCCGGCTACATCTCCGGCCACGGCTGGTTCTACTCCAACATCCCCTCCGAGCATCGCGTCAACAACTTCTTCAACGCGCTCGAAGCCAAGGACTACGCCAAGGCCTACGGCATCTACAACAACGACGCCGACTGGCAGAAGCACCCCGACAAATACTCCGGCTATCCGCTGCAGCGCTTCACGGAAGACTGGACCGCCGACAGCCCCGTCAACGCGCCCATCACCGCCCACCACGTCGACATCTCCAAGACCGACGGCAGCGGCCTCTTCGGCACCGGCATCATCGTCGCCGTCCGCGTCAACGGCAGCCACAAAGTTTTCATGTACGTCAACCGCGCCGACGGCACCATGACCTGGCCCGCCCCCCACGTCCTCGAGTATTAGCGGCGCTGTCTAGCCGCAAATCCGGGTGCCCCGTCTTCGCGCGCAGCTTCATCGCGCGCTAAGGTGGGTGCGCGCAACCACCCGCCAGCTCAACACCATCATCACCGCCGCCGCCGCCAGCGGAGCTCCCAACCCTGCCGCCAGCGAGTGTATCCACCCCGACACCGCTCCCGTCATCAGCGGCAACGCCGCCGCACCGCATCCGGCCAGCACAAAGATCCCGCGCGTCTCCCGCTTCCGCAGCACCATCGCCAGCAGCAGCGGATACACCGGCCCCGCGCCAAACCCCACCACCAGCGCCGCCGCAATACCGCTTGTTCCACTCGGCCACGCCACCAGTACCGCCAGCCCCGCGACCATCAGCACCGTGCTCATCGTCAGCACCATCCGCTCGCCCATCCGCTCCATCCAGCGCACCGAATGCACCACCCGGCTGCTCAACAACCCCACCCAGAACGCCGTCGCCGCTCCAATCGTCGTTCCTACCGTCTCACCCACCCGATGCGCATACGCCGCCAGCCATCCACCCGTCGAGCTCTCCACGCCGGTCGCGCAAAACACCAGCACCAGCAGCGGCAAAGGAATCGCCAGCAACATCCACCGCCCCGACCTGTCCGCCGAGACCTTCAACCCTGATGAGCCTTCTGAACCCTGAACGCTGAGCCCTGAACCCTCTTCCACCACATCCGCCACCGTCGCGCGAAACCCCTCCGCCGCCCACGTCCACATCGCCCACGCCGCAAAGAACGCCGCAATCCCCAACAGCACATGCAGCGGCCGCATCGAACTTCCGCCCACCCGCAGCGCGCGTCCACCCAACCCCAGCCACGGCCCCGCGCACGCGCCCGCCGCCCACAGCAGATTCAGCCGCATCATCTCCACGCGCCGCTCCGCCGGAAACCGCCGCGACACCAGCAGGCTCGTCGAGGTCATCGCAATCCCCAGCCCCAGCCCATACACCGCCATCGCGCCGAACCCCCACGCCCGGCTCGCCACTCCTAGCCACACGGCACCCGCCGCCGTCAGCAACGCCCCCCGCGCCAGCGACCGGTTCATCGCCCCCCTTGAAGCCAGCGCCCCCACCGTATTCGCCAGAAAATAACAAAACAGCAGCAGCCCGCCGCGAGCATCGCCCAGGTTCCATCGCGGCATCAGCAGAGGCAGCAGCGCGCCCGGCATTGCCGCACCCACGCCCGTAGCCGCAAACCCGAGATAGAGTCCCGCCCGCAATCGAATTCCAGACCGAATTCCAGACCGATTTCCAGACTGCATGCCAGCCTCGCCGCGCACTCTGCGCGCACAGGCTATCCTATCCGTCTCACATCCGCCTCAAAGCGCCGTTGCTCCCAAGCCGCCATCCGCGGCGCCTCAATGAGCGCTCGGCGACTTCAGTCGAGGCCATCGCCAGCATTCCATTGCAAAATCTTGCTATTTTGTGTTGGCGCTGAGGGGCTCGATCCATCTCGCCAGGGCAGCTTGTGCCTGCTCGTCCAGACTCTCGTTCACTCGGGCGAGATCCGGTACCAGGTAGCTAAGATTCACCGCCAGAAGATTTTCCTGAACAACTTGCGCCAGGACCCGCCGCAACAGGCAGAACTCGGTCAGTACCATGCCCGGCGTGTATCCTTGCCAATCGCGTCCGCTGCCGTGCCTGTCGGCAGAGTTTTTTTCTTCCGCAATTTCTTCTCCGGAGTAGGACTGGGCCGCGCAAATTACCTTCTCCAAAAGGCAGCGAACATGATCTAGACGGTGTCCTCTGCTCGAAGCCGCTGGCGAGGAGAAGGCATCATCCCTTTCCACGGAGGCTATCCACAGGTCCTCGATCCGTTCCAGGTGTTCCTGCAGAAGCATCGCGACCCGCTTGGCGGGCGGTAACTGCCGTTGTCGCGCCGGCGTCGCCAATTTGCTCTCAATTGTGCTCACCAAAGTAGGAATGTCAGCTGGCTTGACGATGTAATCATCCACTTGCTGCCGGATCGCTTCGAGCGCCGTTTCAAAAGCCGGATACCCGGTGATAATCATGGTCACTGCTTCGGGCTGTGTTCTTCGCATGGCGCTCACCACGGTTAAACCATCTCCCGGGTTGCCGATATTTAAGTCGGACAACAATACGTCGAACTTCTCCGACGTGATCTTCTGCAATGCCTCCGCAACGGAGGCTGCTGTGCTCACCTCGAAGTCGTGTTTCCTGAGTATGGTTGCCATTGTGACGCGAATGACTTCTTCATCGTCCACGCACAGTATTCGTCGTTGCATATGAATCCTAAGATACTCGATCCGGACGAGTGGAGATAGCGTTGAGTCTTGGCGTAACGGACGCCGGAAATAGGTTGGTGGGCCCACCAGGACTTGAACCTGGAACCAACGGATTATGAGTCCGCTGCTCTAACCAATTGAGCTATAGGCCCTTCAATTCCTTCCTTCGATTGTTGACAGGGACTGTCCATTCCACTGTAGCGGAAATCGGAATTCGTCGCGGGCGGCGCTCTTCTTAAGCCTGCCACCTCACTATCGGATATGCAGCACAATGCCGGCCGAAAAGCTTTGCAGCGTATGGTTTGTATTGTTGATGTTAGTGAGTTGGCCGGCGCCGTATTCAAAGCGCGCCGCGACCTGCTGGCTCACCAGTGGGA
>DATCFM010000012.1:0-58468 GCA_036509515.1 Acidobacteriaceae bacterium | reverse complement strand
CAGGCGAGTCCTGGCGGCCGTCGTGTTTGTGCAGGGCTTCGGGCTGCACGCCTGCCGGTTTGCGCGGCTGCGGACGCAATTTCCTTGGCAACCGGGCGAGGCTGTTAAGATCGGGTGGCCTTCGAAATGCGCTCGCAGCCTGCTCGGGAACGCGTTGCCCACAACTGCGGGCCTGTCGTCCTTGGCGATGGCGGCGGCGGTTTGTGAGAAACGAGGGAAACGGTGGGTGGAACCTGCGGGCGGCGGCCCGATCTCCGAGCTGTTCGATTTGCCGGGGACGGTTTTGGAAAGCGGGAACGCCGCAAAATGACAAGCTGGAGTTGAATCGGGGCAGCTTATCCACTCTTCCACGCCAAACGACGGCTACTACTGTCTTTTCTCTTCTTTTTTAAGTCTTTAACCGTAGTCCTTCTTCGCGGCCGTTCGGGCCTCGCGAGACGCTGCGGGAAGCCGGGACGATCCTCTCACAACACCGCCCGGTTTATGCACAGCCGATGGCTCTCGCGCGAAGTGCCCCGCTCGCCCTAGAATCAATGCAACCCACGCACACTCGCCAGCCGTGCCATCAAGAAGACGAGGGTGCATGCGGACCGTGCGCCACCTGAGGGAGATCCGATCGTGTCCAGTGCAACCGTTACGCCCGACGTCGCCGCAACGCCTACCGGCAATCTGGAGATCACCGTCTCGCGCGCCGAGCTGCTGCGCGAGCTGACCGCCGCACAGTCGGTGGTCGAACGCAAGACGACCATTCCCATCCTGTCGAACTTTCTCTTCGAGGCAAGCGCCGCCGCTGGAGATTCGGCGGGGAAGCTTACGATCACTGCGACGGATCTCGACCAGTCGCTGAACACCAGCTGCCCGGCCAAGGTGAAGAAGCCGGGCGCGTGCACCATTCCCGCGCGCAAGCTGTACGACTACATCAAGCTGCTGCCCGAGGGCGACATCTCCATCAAGCTGATGGACAACCACTGGGTGCAGATCCGCGCCGGGCGATCGAACACGAAGATGGTGGGCATGGCGCGCGCCAACTTTCCGCAGGTGCCGCAGTTCCCTTCCACGGGCGGCTTCAAGATCAGTGCGCCGGCCTTGCATAACATGATCTCCAAGGTCATCTTTGCCATCTCCAACGAGGAGTCGCGCTATACGCTGAATGGCGCGCTGCTGGTGCTCAAAGCGGAGTCGATGGCGATGGTCGCGACCGATGGACACCGGTTGGCGCACATCGAGAAGACGGGCGAGTCGCTCGAAGGCATCTCCGGCGAGAAGAAGACGCTGATCCCGCGCAAGGCGCTGGCCGAGCTGAACAGCCTGCTCGCGAACATGGAGACTGCGAAGGACCCCAACAGGGACAAGGAACCCCACAAGGATTCCCAGACCATCGAGTTTGCCGACGACGACCAGACGCTGTTCTTCAAGGTCGGCGGGCGCGTGCTCACGAGCCGCAAGCTCACCGGGCAGTTCCCCAACTACGAGGCGGTGCTGCCGCGCGACAACACCAAGTTCGTGATCGTGCGCAGCGAGGACCTGATGGCTTCGATTCAGCGCGTCGCGCAGTTCGCCGATGAGCGTTCCGGCGCGATCAAGATCCGTCTGGAGCAGAACGAACTGAAGCTGAGCGCGCAATCCACTGACTCCGGCGAATCCGAAGACATCATCGAGACGCCGTACAACTACGATCCGCTGGTGGTGGGCTTCAACAGCTCGTACCTGATCGACTTCCTGCGCGCGATCGGCGAGACCGGCGAGGTTCGGCTGGAGTTCAAGGACGCGCAGTCGGCCGGCCAGATGCGCCCCGAGGACGGCAATGAGGACACCCGCTACCGCTACATCCTCATGCCGATGCGAATTTGAGACGCGGACGATCTGGAAATCTAACGAACCTGAGAATCATGCCGGACTGGCAGCAAAAGGCCCGCTCAACCGAGCGGGCCTTCGCGATTCCGGTTTCCTAAATCGTTATCTCGCCGACTCGAGCGTCTCGAGGGTGCGGGTGATCGACTGCAGGGCGTGCTCGTAGCGTTTGCCGGAGAGCTTGGGGGTCTCACCATACTTGCGCATGATCTCCGCCTGTTCCTTCAGGTAGCAGACTGCAAGCTCTTCGGCCGTTTTATTGACCGGCGTTTTGTTTGCCATGCTAGCTCCTGACTCCCACTGTTCCATTGTACGACTTACAACTCCGGCTGTGGATACAACTGCTCCAGGATGTACTCGGCAAAATCCCGCGACCAGGAGCCAGGCGGAAGGCGTCTCTCCTTTAGATGCGCGAGGAACGCCGGGTTGATGTCGATGCTGCCTTTAAGCGCATCCACCACGTCGCCCATCAGGACCTTGTCGCCCCCCGACCGGCTGGCGCGAAGAAATTTTATGGCGAAGCCGGTCATGTCGGCATATTTGTCGGCGCCCTCGGCGAAGAGCTTGTCGAAGCTCTTATCGCGCAACTCGATCAGGGTTTTCGTCGTCAGGCACATTCGTTATAAGTACTTCAACAACAGAAAGAAACCGTATACCGCCGTGATCGCCAGAAGCAGGAAAAAGCCCGAAACCACGCTCAGGTAAACACAAGGGGTGGCGTGACCCGCCCAGGCCAGACACAAGGCGGCCTCGGCCAGGGCCAGCCCGAATGGAATCAGTCCCAACTTCGCGGCCGTTTCGTAGCGCTTCAGAACAGCGTCCGGGGTCGATGCCGGCGGAAAGCTGCTGGCCTGGCTGAGCACAAAGCCGGCGACTACCAGCAAAAGCCCTGCCAGGCCGATCGAAGCACCCAGCAGCGCCAACACAACGTCCTTGGCGAAGTCCGGCACGGGGGTGATGCTATCACGATCGTTTTGTCAATGCCCGCGCTCCGCCCCCGCGCGTCCTCGCTCCCCGGCATCCAACGAATGCAATCGTGAAACGGAGATCGTGGAACGGAGATCATGGAGAGAATCATGAGCGAAAAGAGTATTTTGCGCGGAGTCCTGGCAGGCATTGCGGGCGGGCTGGCCGCGTCGTGGGTGATGAATGAGTTCAGCGCCACGGTGGGGGAGAAGCTCGCGGAGACGGTGGAGACGCCCGAAGAGCAGCAGGAGTTGAAGGCCCAGAGTGATGGCGAGGACGCGACGATGAAGGCCGCCGACAGGATCGCCGAGACCGTCACCGGCGGCCGTCACCTGACGCACGAGCAGCGCGAGATTGGCGGCCCCATCGTGCACTACGCCATGGGCGCGCTGGCAGGCGGCGTCTATGGCGCGCTTGCCGAGTACACGGATGCGGCGCGCGCGGGCTTCGGTACCACCTTTGGCGGCGTGCTCTTCGCGACCGCCGATCTGCTGGCGGTGCCGGCGTTCAAGTTGGGAGGGTGGCCCAACGAATATCCGGCGAGCAGCCTGGTGAGCCCGCTTGCGGCGCACATGGTCTACGGCATGACCACCGAGCTGGTGCGGCGGCTGGTTCGCAGGGTCCTGTAGCGGATTCGCGTTTCAGGCCTGGAAGAAAGATAGAGTCGAGGCGTTCGCCAGAACCCTCAGAGCCGCAGGACTATGCCGGCGCCGAACTCCTGCAGCGTGTGTCCGCTGTTGTTGATCGAATTGGCCTGGCCTGCGCCGTACTCGCCGCGCAGATCGAGGTGCGGGAAGACGGTCACGTCCAGGCCGCCCTGCACCTGGTACGCGACCGACGCGGTACGTGAAGCGGAGTCGCCGTTGTTGGTTCCCACGCCGCCGACCTCGGCCTGAATGTAGGGGCGGAGCGGGATGGCCGGCACGTGAACAGCCAGCCGCAGGCCCACTAGACCGCCCATTAGCTTGTTGCCGTACTGCGTCGAGTTGCTGCTGCTCTGGATAAAGCCGCGAACGTCGCCGCCCAGGGACACCGGACCGAGGGGGAGGAAGTCATCGTAGACGCCGACGGTGCCGCCCCAGGCGGTAACGCTGCCGCCCTGTCCGCCCATCGCCGTGAAGCGGCCGCCGCTGCCCATGCCATAGAGGCCGATCTGCGCGGGGGCTGCTACAGCGGAGAGGCCGAAAAATAGAGTAGTGACGAAGAACCAGCGTCGAAAGCAGAACATCCGGAAGCAGAACATTAATGACCGTGTCATGCGGGGCCTCAAATCTCAGCGCAGCGTTGCGTGCGCTTCTCCAGAAAATGCGTGCTCTATCAGAGCCCTACACGTACCCGCAGCGTTGCACGCGCTCGCAAGAAGTTTGGCCTGCGGGGGAGACGAGAGGGTGGATCGGGCCGGATCGAACGTCCGGTTGTTTGCGTGAGACTATGCCTTGACGACGGCGGGCTTGCCTTCCTGCACGTAGTTCTTGTTCCACGCGGGAATCTCGACGACATAGTTTCCGGGCTTTTCGATCACCGCCTGGCAGCCGAGACGCGAGTTGAGCTGCAGGCCGGGCGCGAGGTCCATGCGGTCGAGCTCCTTCTCCTCCGGCTCGGAGAGGCCGCTGGCGCCGTCGACGACGAAGAGATGGCAGGTAGTGCAGGCGCACACGCCGCCGCAGGCGTGATCGAGAAAGATGTCATAGTTTTCGGCGACGTCGAGCAGGCTCATCGGCTCACCATGGCCCTCATAGGGCAGCGAGCCGAAGGGGAACTCGACGGTTTTGCCCTCGGGCCGGAAGGTGACGCGCACCATATTGTCGGCGGGCGGCTGCGACAGATCAACCTCAGCAAGCGGATTGGAAGTGGGTTCAGACATGGACACTTCCAGTGTAGTTCGCCACGCGGGCGAATGCGAACGGCGGCTCGGCGTCGTCACAGGGCGAAGCGGTTTTCTTTGCTGTTTGCAGGTGCAGCCTAGCGGGCGAACTCGCGCCAGGCCGAGGTGGCGGTGCTCGCGACGGGCACGGGATGCAGCTCCGCAACCGTGGCGCGGGCGGGCGGGAAGGGATGGCTGACGGTATCGGCCAGCATGACGCGGTTGCGCCCGTCGCGCTTGGCCTGATAGAGCGCGCGGTCGGCGCGGCGCAGCATGGCCTCCAGCGTCAGCTCGCCGCGGCGAAGCGAGCTGAGGCCGACGCTGACGGTAAAGCGGACAAGCTCCTCGCCCTCGCTGAGGTGGAGGCCTTCGACGGTGGCGCGCAGACGCTCAGCCATGGCCAGCGCGCTGCGTGCGGAGCGATTGGGCAGCAGGATCGCAAACTCCTCGCCGCCCAGCCGCGCAACCGAGTCGCTGCTGCCGGTGACGGTGAGCAGAACGCCGCCAAAGGCGCGCAGGGCGCGGTCGCCGAACGCATGGCCCCAGGTGTCGTTGAGGGTCTTGAAGTGATCGAGGTCCATCATCAGCAACGTGAGCGGCGTGCCCTCACGCGCGGCAAACTGCACCTCGCGCTCGGCCGCCTCCTCAAAGGCGCGGCGGTTGCGCAGGCCTGTCAGAGAGTCAACGCGAGTCTCTTCGTGCAGGCGCCGCTTGGTCTCCGCGACGTACATACCGACAAACGAGAAACCCAGCAGGGTGATGCAGACCATGCTGGCATCATGATCCAGAGCCGCGAGGCGGAGATATTGATCGCTGAACTGTGGAAGTCCCAGCAGAAGCTGCAAACTCAGCAATCCGACGACAGCCCCCAGCAGTGCCGCGGCCGCGCGAGCGGCATCGCGCAGAAGAACGATTCGCGGACGCAGAAGCATGTTGATCGTGAAGGCCAGCAAAACGATCGAGGCCGCGCGCGCGCCCAGCAGCGCCGCACCTTCATTCCAGAACCCGATGCCTAGAATGAGCGCCATGACAACGCTGACCGCGATGGGTCCTGTTCTTGTCGCGAGGCGGCGGCGGAGAACGAACCAGCGCAGACCCATGTAGAGGAAGAAGAAGACGAGAACGAGCAGGCATGAGCCGGCGCTCTCAGACAAATGCGAAGTGGGCGGAAGAACCGAGCGAGAGGCCACCGCTGCAAGTTGCAGAATGCAGGCGGCCGCAAGCCAGACTGTGCCACGCGTGCGGCGGTCGCTCCAGGCGAGCAGCACGAGCGTCAGCGCAAAGGTAGCCTGCGAGACGAAACCAGCGAGAACGAAGGTGTACACATCCATCATGCGAAGACCACGGACTCCAGCAAAGACGGAAATCCTTGGGCGAGCAGCATCGTGCAAAGGGGAGGCGAACCCACCAATAGTAGAACCTCTTTGCTACTCTTTGATGCAAAAATCTACACATTAGAAAAGAAACAGCATCGTATTCCGGCCTAAGAGCACGTTACTTAAGTAAGCGGAAGTGGATACTGAAGCGTTATTGATGAGGTGAAATAGGTCGCCACTACCGTGGAGGATCGGGAGGCATCACGGCCCCGGCCTGAATCCAGTGCGTGATGGTCGCGATGTCGGCGTCGGAAAGTTTGCTCTTGGGCGGCATCGGCGTCGGATCGGCGTCTTGACCTTCGTGGCGGATGAGCTTGACCAGCAGCGACTGCTCGGGGTGGCCGGGCACAACCACGACACCCTTTTTGCCGCCGGCCAGGATGCCGCTCCGGGAGTCCAGATGTAGGCCGCCGTGGTGGTTCATGCCGCCATGGCAGCGATAGCAGTTGGCGGCCAAGATCGGCTGCACGCGCTGGGTGTAGAATAGCGGAGAGCTGGCGGGTGACTGGGGCGCGGTCGGGGACGCGGTCTGGGCGGCGCGCGAACCTCCGCTGCAAAGGCCCATAACGGTGAAAAGCGTGGCGGCAGTGAGGGCGAAGACAGCCCTGCGGTGGGTGCGGGAAGACAGAGATATCAAGAAGCGGACCTCAGGATCTTATTCGTTCGGCGATCGAAGCTTTTTTCAGTATCAATGTAATGGACGCATCGCGAGGGCGTGAGGACCCATCCCTGGCTGCGCAGGCAGCGTCCGCCTTACCGGCGGAAGCGGGCTATGAGGAACAGGATCAGCGAGAGCAGAACGCTGAGCAGAATGCAGGTGCCCAGCGGAGCGAAGACCGTGAAGTGCTTCCCGCGAAAGGCCAGGTCTCCGGGAAGGCGGCCAGGCGGCAGGCCGATCCGCCCGAGCGCGAGCATGAGCAGACCGGCGGCTATCAGGACCACTCCCGCGACGATGAAGAGCCTGGCCACTCTGTCTACGATGCTATCGAAACTGTAGAACGGGCGAGCCGTCGCCGCGGGATCCGCTGGGCTGCATCTAATTGGAGATGCAGACAGCTACCAACCCCATCCGCTCATTGCGGCAGCAAGCTACTCGCCTGGAGGCGGCGATCACGGTCAGCCTGGCCAGCCCCACGCGTAAAGCTGTTCACGAGCTGCGCTCCGAGACGCGACGGATCGAGGCGCAGCTCGATCTGTTACGCATGATGCGTGGCCTTCCGCCCTATCGAGCGGCGGCGGAGAAGCTTGAGCGCCGGTTGCGCAAGCTGCGCCGTCTCGCTGGCAAGGTCCGCGACTGCGATGTGCAGCGGAAGCTGCTGAAAAAAACTGGGGAGCTGGATTCGCAGAACGAGGCGCGCAGTGAATCACAAAACGAGCTGCAAAAGGACAAAGACAAGCTGCGGAAGATTCTGCGCCGCCGCCGCCGCCGTGCGGAGAGCAGGCTTCTGCACTCTCTCGAACGGCAGCGGACCAAACTTGCGCGCGATCTTGAGGCGGTGCTGGAGGCGGTGAAGGCGCACGAGGACACGGCGGTCGAGGCGGACCATCTCCTGAAGCCGATCGAACGCAGGATCGCCCGGTCCTCTGGAATTCAAGGATTTCACCAGGCCGATGAGAAGACACTGCACAATCTGCGCAAGGCTGCCAAACATGCGCGTTATCAGTGCGAGGCCATTCCGGGCGAGCGCGCGGCTGCGCTGGCCAGTCAGCTGGAGGAGATGCAGGATGCCGGCGGAGAATGGCACGATCTGTTGATGCTGGCCGAGCACGGAGCGAAGGAACTCGGAGCCGACCATCCTCTCTCGCGTGTGCTGGAGCGCAGCCGGGACGAACGCCTGAACGTTTACCTCGAAAAGCTGGAAGGCTTTCGACGGACGCATCGAGCAGAGGCTCGAGCGCCTGCAAATGTTCCGCGCAAGGGCGTGCAGGCGGACCGAACCGGCGCTGCTCGCAAGATGGGCAAGATGGGCAAGATCGGTAAGATGGCTGCATGAGAGTGGGCTTCTTCGGCGGAACCTTCGATCCACCCCATCGAGGCCATCGCGCGGTGGCCTGCGCGGCGGCGAAGGCGTTCGATCTGGAGCGCGTTCTGCTGGCTCCTACGGCGGTGCAGCCGTTAAAGCCTGAGACTCCTGAGGCTTCCTTCGAAGACCGCCTGCGGATGGCCGGGTTGCTCTGCGAGGGTGAGAAAGAGCTTGAGCCATCGGATCTGGATGGGCCGCGCGAGGATGGCAAGCGCAACTACACGATCGACACGCTGCGACGGCTTCGCAGCACACTGCCGGACACAGCCGAGCTCTTTATCATCGTCGGCGCCGACTCTTTTCTGACGCTGCGGCAGTGGCGCGATCCCGAGGCACTGCTTGAGATAGCGCAGTGGATTGTCGTGAGCCGCCCGCAGAGTTTTCTCTCGTCGTGGGACGATCTTGCGCTGACCTCCGGCCAGCGCGCGCGCGTTCACGTGTTGGAAGGCCTTCAAGAACCGGCCAGCGCGACGACGGTGCGGGCGCGGTTGCACGCCGGAGAGGATTGCGCGGAGTTGTTGCCCTCGTCCATCCTCAACTACATTCGCGCGCATCACCTGTATGGCACTTGAGTTCTGATAGCAGGGGACGTCCACCGCCCTGCGCTACGTTACGTTAAGATGAGTGCAAGGAGATCGATGGCGACCAACGAGACGAACCGGATGCTGGCTGCGGCGGCCAGCGCCTGCGAAGACAAAAAGGCCGAGGACATTCGCATCCTCGCGCTGGACCCGGCCGAGAGCGGCCTGACCGACTACTTTCTGATCTGCAACGGAACCAACGATCGCCAGAATGCCGCGATCGCCGATGAGATCGAGCTGCGGCTGAAGCGCGAGTTCAACAACTATCCCAACTCGGTGGAAGGACGGCGGCAGGGAGAGTGGATTCTGCTGGACTACGTGGACTTCATCGTGCACGTGTTCTCGGCGGAGAAGCGCGCGTTTTATGGGCTGGAGCGGCTGCGCAAATCGGCGACAACGCTGAGTGTGGGTGAGCTGAACGACGAGATCCGACAACAGATCGCGGCGGGCCGCAAGAAGAGCGCCTCCGCGAAGGTGAAGGCGAAGGCTGCGAAGAAGGCACCCGCCAAGGCAGCCAAAACTGTGAAAGCCGTGAGCACAACGAAGGCAGTCAAGGCGTCCAAGGCAACGCCCGCGATCAAGAAGTCGGCTGCCAAAGCGTCTGCCAAGTCCGCTGCCAGAAAGAGCCCGGCGGCAAGGCCGGTTGCGAAGAAGAGTGCGGTTGCGAAGAAGAGTGCGGCTGCGGGCAAGGGCGCAGCGGCTCGGCGAGCAGGACGTTCTGCCTCCGGGCGATGACTCGAAGGCGGTCTAGCCGCGCGAGATCAGCCGCGCAAGATCAGGCTAGGGAGTGTGGGCCGGCGAAGAGGCCTTTCCCTGCTCCGCGTTGGCCAGAGCCTTGGCGGCCAGCTCGCGTTTGGCCTCATCCTGAGACGGCCGCGGCGGACCGTACGCGCTCCACTCGCCAACCGGCACATCGCTGGGGACCACGCGAATGGTCATCGTACCGTAGACGGGCGGGCTGCCCTCCTGCGTCGCGCGAATGATGAGACGGTAATTTCCGGGGTTCAGAGCGCCTGTTTTGATGGTGTGTCCGGTAACGAAATTTCCGGCGGCATCCGCGTTGGAGGGGTCGACGGTCTCGTCCGACTCATCGATAGGCTTTCCGCCCATCGCAGGTGAGCCATAGAGATAGTGCAACTGGATCGGCGTCGTCCGCAGCGCGCCCGAGGCATCCTTGGGAAGCCAGAGCTGAAAAACGCAGGGGATGCTGTCGCCGGCGTGGATGGTGACGACGCCGATGGCGCGCGGTGTGAAGCGATAGCTGGAGAGCGAAAACGGAAGCTCGCCAGCCTCGTCGTGCACCGGATCGCCGCTATAGACGAAAGGCTCCGAGATGCGGAGAGCAGAGTGGATGGGTTCGGGAACAACCACTTTCTCGGTGAGCCGATGCGCGGCCAGCGTGAGGTTGTTGGTAAGGGTGGATTGAATGATGTAGCTGCCGGGAACCAGAGGAATGCGGTCTTCGGCCGCGAAGGCTTCCTTGCGCCCGACCTCGGCCGCGGCGGTCTCAAGATGTCCTGAGATGACGTTCACCTCGTCATACACCGGCTTGCCGGCCTCGGTCGTAATGTGGTTCTGCAGCGTCAGGTCGTAGCCGAGGGTCTTATCGTGGCGCGCGCCGATGAGCGTTGCATCAGGCTCGGGGAACTCGATCAGATAGTTCACCGTGCTCTGCCCGTGTTCATCGCGGGAGACGATGTAGCCGGGATTGGGCGCGTTGCCGTTGGTGAGAATGCTGGCTGTCACCTTCTCATGGCTGCGGTGCAGAGCGACCTGCTGCTTCTGCAGGTAGTTGTCCGGGAGGCCACGAATGGTCGACAGCAGCTCATCGGAGATCATGCTGGGCGAGTAGTTGTCCAGGTTCACGGGTTCGGAGGGAATGAGCGAGATGGCCAGCCGCGCTACCTCGTCACCCAGCGACTTCTGCAGAATCTTGAGGCTCTTGCTTTGATCGTTGAGAGCCTCCAATCCCGTAACCAGACGGGCGGGGCCGTCCTGATACGGAGAGTAGAGCGTGTAGGGCTCGGCCGTGCTTCGTTTGTAGAAGAGGATGTAAAAGTAGGTCGGCAGCGCAGGCGTCGTTGACTGATAAAACCAGACAATCATAGGCCGGACATTGCGTGCGGCTGGGTAGGTGGTGATCTGCTGCGGCGCGCCGAGGGTGATGTAAACGCGCCCCTCGTCGGTTCGCCAGCCGTCCTGCTCGCTGATGCTGCCGAAGTGCTCGTTCGCGTACGCCAGCCGGCGGTAGTGCTCCTCTTTGTAGGTGTTCTCTTCGGAGCCGGGGGTGGGGTTGCGCGATTCCCAGAACTCGCGCATGAAGTTGTCTCTCTCCGCGTCGCTGTTCAGGGCGAGAAACTGGGTCCGCTCCTCGCTCTCAATGATGTAGGGCACCTCTACATTGAGCCAGTGCTTGTAGCGTGGAGCCAGATTTTTTTCCGGGTGAGAGACGCGTGCCGAGGCCGTCAGACCGACAGCGAACAGGAGCAAAAGCAGACAGACGCGATACCGGGACAAAGCTACTCCTTGAAAAACAGCCATAACGAAGAAAGCGCCGACGAAACAGCAAGAGGGGGAAGGCCGAAGCCTTCCCCCTCCAGTTTAGAGGATTTCCTTCGGCCTAGAACTCCAGCCGGACCGACCCACGAGCGTAGAACGGGCCCTGGAACGAGGTTGGGCGGTTGTAGTCGGCGTTGAGCGGAGGGGCGGTGCCGACGCCACCGGAGTTGGCGATCTGGGTGTTCTGGTTCCGTCCGGTCTCAAACTGGCTGTTGGTGACGTTGAACATATCCATGGCCAGCTTCAGGTGGTAGATCTCTCCGAAGTGCGTTCCCAGCGGCACTGGATAGGCGAGGTGCATATCCAACTGCGAGCCGGCAGGCGTGCGGCCGGCAGCGCCGCGACCGCCAATCGGAACCTCACCTGTATTGAGATAGATAGGATGGTCGCCGAGGAGGCTGAGCGGAACGCCTGACTCCCCACGGAGACCCGTCCCCACCGTCAGGCCCTTGAGACGCGAGACCAGCGGCGAATCGGAGCCGATGCTATAGCTGAGGAAAAGGCCACCCACGGCGCGGCGGTCAGTGCTCAGATAGCCGGGAGAGAACTGATTGCCCAGCAGGTTGAGTTTGCCCGGGGTGAAGTCGAACAGCGAGCTGATGCCGGGGTCCGACTGTCCGTTGTCGTTGCGGTAGGCGCCCTCATAGTTGCCCCACAGGTTGCCCCAGCGGAAGTTGACGTTCGCGAGCCAGTGATTGTTGAACCGCTTGATCACCTCGAACTCGACCGCGTTGTAGCGGCGAACCGGCTTGACGAAGCCATCTGGGATCCCGTCCCCCGGCCCGGCATCGGCAGTGCTCAGATTTGTGAAGCAGGCGCCTCCGACGGGCTGGTTGAAGGAATCCAGGAAGGGACCGCCGACGGCAAAGAAGGTGTCATTGTGATCTGTACAGCCCGGCATCACCGGAACGTAGTTGCCAACGACGGCCGGGGAAGTGTCCGTTGCGGGCTTGCTCTGGATTACCTGGCCAGGATTCGCTGCCAGGAACTGCGCCTGCGTGTAGGTAACCTCCTGCTCATTCACCGCGATATCAGTGTTCGGGCCTGGGTTAGTAATACCGCCGTTGTAATGCGGAATAATCTGCGAACCCTCGGGCGATTGCGAGCCGATGTCCTCGATGATTCTGGCGAGACGGCGGTCGGTGTAGCGGGCCTTGAGGACGATCGAGCTGCCGATGTTGCGCTCGAAGCCGGCCACCCACTCGTTCTCATACTCCTGCTTGGTGCCCGGAACAATTCCTTCGCCGGTGGAGGAGCTGAAGTTCGGGTTTCCGAAGTTGGCTACGACTCCGTCGGTCGTGGACTTCGGCAGGCCATTCAGGGTGTTGTTGTCATCGGTCGCCACACTGATCGTTCCATCCGAGTTCACAGTCGGAACGAAGTCGTAGCTGGTATCGTCCTGCTCGTTGCCGAGTTGGCGGATGGCTGCGTCGAGCGGCATGGCCCAGAAGTTACGTCCGTAGTTGAAGAACAGCTTGCTCTTCTGATCGCCGGTCGGATCGATATTGACGCCGATGCGAGGGGACCAGCTGGGGCCGAAGGAGTAGTTGAGGAGAGACCCCCCCACGCGCTGGTTCTCCCAACGGACGCCAAGGTCGAAGGTCATGTAGCGGTTCAACTCGTAGACGTCCTCGCCATAAGCCGAGTGATAGCGGCCGAAGGCGTTGACGAAGAGGCCGACATACGTGCCGCGAGTGACCGAGGCATAAGAGCTGATTCCGTTGATAAGCGGACATTGGGTGCAGGTATGGTCCGTCAAATCCTTGGGATTCGCAGCCGCGATTGAAAACTGGGCATTGGTGAGCGAACCCGGCGCGTTCGCGGGAATGTTGGAGTAGATATCCGTGAGGGTTGTTCCCGCAGCGTTCTTCGTTGGAATTGCGTAGAGGGGACCGGAGCGCGACGGCGAATCCACGAAGTCGGTGTGATCATAGGCGTAGCCGACCGACAGCGTGTGCTGACCGAAGAGCCGCACGATCTTGGAGGTGTTGGCGGCGATGCTGTAGGTGTTATTGATGGACGGCTCGAACGCGCCGAAGCCGCTTGATGTGGATGAGCCGCCCGTGTACGTAGGAATAGTGTTAGTGACGCCGTAGCCATTGACCGAGGGCGTCTCACTGAAGTGGTTATGGTTGTAGGCGTAGGAGGCGTCGACCGTCCAGGTGGAAGTCAGGGCGGAGTCAAGGCGCAGGACCGAGTCGCGAGAGCCGTAGTTATAGGAGCTGGTCGCGGAGATGGGGCTGACGCTCGAAAGAGTGTCGGGAACCGCATTGTGCCGGGAGGGGTCGCCGAAGCTCGACCCTTCAAGCGTTGTGCGGTCACTGAGCTTGTAGGTCAGCTTGCCGGCCCAGTTCATCGAGGTGGCGCTGTAGTGAACTGTACCTAGCGCTACCGAGGCTGCCGGCGCGTTCGGGTTGGCCAGTTCATAGGTCTGGGAAAGAGAAGGATCGAAGGCGCCGAAGAAGAAGAGCTTGTTCCTGAAGTGCGGGACATAGCCGCCGATCTCAGCGGAAGCTTCCAGGGCAGGACTGGCGAGCGTCGAGTAGGGCGAGCTCAAGAGATAGCCGAATTGATAAAACTGATAGCGCCCGGCGTAAAAGGCGTTGGGAGCGAAGTAGGCGCTGAGTGCACCGTGATACGCGTTGCCGCCCGACTTGGTGACGATCTGCACGATGCCGCCGGTCGCCTTGCCGTACTGCGGCTCGAAGGCGGTGGTCTTGACGTCAACCTCTTTAACGAAGGCAAGATTGATGCCCGTGCCCAGCGCGCCGTGGTAGCGGTTGTAGGTGCCGATGCTGCCGAACGCCTGGTCGGTGATCGTAACGCCGTCCACGACATACAGATTCTCAAGGCTGGAAGCGCCGCCGATGGATGGATTGGACTGGCCGGGTCCCATCTGGTTCGCGGTGCCGGCCACCTGGCCATACTCAACGCCGGGAGCCGCGTAGAAGATCGCGCTCACATTCCGCTGCATCGGGACGCTGTTATAGAAGGTGTCGGTCAGGTTGGAGGTGATC
This sequence comes from Acidobacteriaceae bacterium, assembly GCA_036509515.1. Classification (GTDB taxonomy): domain Bacteria; phylum Acidobacteriota; class Terriglobia; order Terriglobales; family Acidobacteriaceae; genus Granulicella. The sequence goes on along the minus strand of DATCFM010000012.1, from coordinate 44,230 downwards.
GCCGTCGACTGGGTGTCGAGCTGCACGGCAGCCGCGCTTACCTCGACGGTCGTGGAAGCATTGCCGACGCCCATCTTCAAGGACAGGGTCGAGGCGACGCTCACGGTCACCTCATTGTGCTTAGCCTCAACCGTACTGAAGCCCGGCTTGTCCACCGTAACATCGTAGTAACCCGGGCGAAGGGTCCCCACCGTGAAACGCCCCAGGTTATCCGTATGGGTCTTGATCGTGCCCTGTGGGCCTGCGATCATCACATTGGCGCCAGGAATGGCCGCGCCGGTTGGGTCCGTAACCGTTCCGTTCAAACTACCGGTCACCGAGGACTGGTCCTGCGCCGAGCCTACGAACGGCAGCAGGACGACGATACAAAGACAGACGAAAAGACAACGGAGAAAAGATCGCACAAAAGACTCCTTTGAGACTGAATCGATGCCGCCTCGATAGAGATGAGGTCGGCATTTTGGACATGGCGTGAGTATCCATGCACTTTTCTTGCCACTTTGTAAATCTGGAATGACACTGTAGACAAAGCAGTTGCCGCTTTCGTGGTAGGAAGAATCTCTCTGCTTCCGTAGAAGTCTTCCAAAAAACGGAGACACCCGATCGCCCCGACAAACGCTAAACTTGGAAGAATTTGGGGTTTACCGTGGAGATTGTCCTATCAGTTATCCGGCCGAGGCTATGGCGCGCCTCGGAACCTTCACGCCATCTGTTGAACGACTATCTCGCGCGCATTTCGAAGTCCCTGCCAGCCGCCTACGAGGAGTTTCGCAGTGAAGCCGCCTTCTGGGTCTGGGCGGAAAAGCGGCGTGGCCGTTCGCCGGCGTTCCTCGTGCTCTCCGATAGCCAGGGTAAACAACTCAATTCAGAGGACTTCGCGAGCGAGCTGACCCAGGTGCGCGATCGCGGAGTGCAGCAGCTGGTCCTCGCGATTGGGCCGGCAGATGGCTGGACCGCCGCCGCCCACCATCGCGCCGACCTTCTGCTCAGCTTTGGGAAGATGACCCTGCCGCACGAGCTCGCCGCCGTCCTGGCCGCCGAGCAGATCTATCGCGCGACTACCATCTGGTCCGGACATCCCTACCACGGCGGCCATTGACTCGTCGCTTGGCTCACGTAGCCGACTGGCGATATACCATCCTGAGCAATGGCCTCTGAATCTGACGCGGCTCCGCCAACTCCTTCGCACGATCTAACCGCCCCAACAGATCCAACCGACACCATTGCGGCAGTCGCAACCCCGCCCGGACGCGGCGGCATCGGCATCGTTCGCCTCTCCGGCCCCGAGGCTATGGCGATTGCCGCGCAACTAGTCCGGCTGAGCGGGCCGCTGGAGGCTGGGCGCGTCCGCATGGCCAGCGTTCTCGACCCCGCAAGCCCCAACGCCGATTCCGCCAATGCCATCGACGAGGCCGTCGTCACGGCCTTTCGCGCGCCGCACTCCTATACCGGTGAGGATGTCGTTGAGATCGCCGCGCACGGCTCCCCTGTCGTGCTTGAGACCCTGCTGCGGGGCGCGCTGGCCGCAGGCGCACGGCTGGCCGGGCCGGGCGAGTTCACCCAGCGGGCCTTTCTGAATCACCGCATCGATCTGACCCAGGCCGAGGCAATTCAGGATCTTATCGCGGCGCAGACGCTGGAGCAGGCGCGCATGGCCGCGCAGCAGCTCGGCGGCGCACTCTCGCGGCGGGTTGCGCCTGTCAAAGAGCGGCTGCTGCACCTGATTGCGCTGCTCGAAGCTGGAATGGACTTCGCGGTCGGGGAGCTTGACGACGTGGACATCGTTGCGCCGCAGACGATTGCCGCAACCGTGGCTGAGGTACGGGCGTCGCTGGAGACGCTCGCCGCCAGCTACGCGCGCGGTCATCGGCTGCGCGAAGGAGCTGCGCTGGCGCTGGTGGGCCGGCCGAACGTCGGCAAGAGCTCGCTGTTCAACCGCCTGCTGGAGCGTGAACGCGCCATCGTCACCCCCGTCCCCGGCACCACCCGCGACACGGTCGAAGAGGCGGTTGCCATCGGCGGCATTCCAGTGCGGCTCATCGATACAGCCGGGCTGCGCCTCACGGGCGAGGCCGCCGCCGACCAGGCCGAGGAGATGGGCATCGCTCGCTCGCGGGAGGCAATGGCGGACGCCGATCTCGTGCTTCTTGTGCTCGACTGCACCCAGCCGGTGAGCGCCGAAGAGCTGTCTCTGCTCGAATCGCTCGCTGGCCGCCCGCACCTGGCCGTCCACAACAAGATCGATCTGCTGCCGGAGCATCCAGAGAGTAACCCCAGCGAGGCCGCTGGAGAGAAATTGCTGACGTCAGCTCACACCGGCGAAGGCGTCGAAGCCTTGCGGGCCGCCATACTGCGCGTGCTGCAAGCCGCCGGTTCGCCCGCCGGCGAGGGCGTTTTGAACACGCTTCGCCAGCGCCAGGCGGTCGACGACGCGCTGGCCGCGCTGGCGGCGGCTGCCCGAGCCAACGACGACCGCCTTGCCCATGAGCTTCTCCTCGTCGACCTGCACCAGGCTCTGCGCGCGCTCGACAGCCTCACCGGCCAGACTACGACCGAGGACATCCTGACTCGCATCTTCTCGACCTTCTGCATCGGCAAATAGTCGCGTTCGAAATTGTGCGTAGCCGCACGCTGGCGGTGCGAAAATGGAGACAATGAGCCGCCCCCGCATCGCCATTCCGCTGCCTACAAGCGCTGACGAGAGCTACAACCAGCGCTCCTGGCCGATGTACGCCGCCGCGGTGGAGCGCGCTGGCGGAGAGGCCGTCAAAGTCGATTTAAATTCCAGCCCCGCTGCGCTTCGCGAGCTGGCGCGCGGCTGCGCTGGGGTGCTTCTGCCTGGCAGTCCGGCGGATGTAGATCCAGCCCGCTTTGGCGCCGAACTCAACCCCGCAACCAACAAAGCGGATCCCGCGCGCGAGGCCGCCGACTGGACGCTGCTCGAGGAGAGCGAGCGCCATCGCCTGCCGGTTCTCGCCATCTGCTACGGAGTTCAGTCGCTCAATGTTTACCAGGGTGGTTCCCTTCTGCAAGATCTTTTGCCACTGCCCGTCAACCACTCGGCCGGCCGTCAGGTCGCGGTCGCGCACTCGGCGGAGATCGCTCCGGAGAGCTTGCTGGCGTCGCTTTTGACAGCGGACGAGGCGCCTGAGAAGCGCGGATTCCGCTGGCTTCCGGTCAACTCCAGCCATCACCAGGCCATCGCCGAGCCCGGCCAGTACCTGCGTATCGTCGCCCGCTGCCCGGAGGATGGCGTCATCGAGGCCGTCGAACGCGCCTACGACCCGCGCGACCCGTGGTTTGTGCTCGGCGTGCAGTGGCACCCGGAGCGAAGCGTCGACATCAGCCGAGCCTCCAGTGCGATCTTTTCGCGGCTGATTGCCGAAGCCCAGCAGCATGCGGGGCTGACCGCAGACGTCGCAGCCGCCATCGCAGCCAAGGAGTCTTAGCCTGGTGACGGCGCTCTCGACCGGCCAGATCGCGACCCTGCTCGAGCCCTTCCTCCCTCCGCAAGCTCCCAGCGGCCACTTCCCTCTGCTGCCCCTCCTGCTCGACCAACTCTCCGCCTATCTCGATCTTCTGCTGCGCTGGAACCGTCGCGTCAACCTGACCTCAATCCGCTCGCCGGAGGAGATCGTTCAGCGCCACTTTGGCGAGAGTCTCTTTACCGGCCTTCACCTCGTCGAACGCCTGTCGCGCGACGCCAAACTGTTGGACTACGGCTCAGGAGCGGGTCTTCCCGGCCTGCCCATCCAGCTTTTACTTCCCCACGTGCAGGTCACGCTGGCGGAGTCGCAGGTACGCAAGGCCGCATTTCTGCGCGAAGCCGTCCGAACGCTTTCGCTCCAGACCGAGGTCTGGCCTCGGCGCGTCGAGGAGATGCCCGCGGAACGCACCTTTGAGGCAGTCACCCTGCGCGCCGTCGACCGCATGGAGATCTCGCTCGAACAGGCCGAAAAGCGCCTGAACCCCGGCGGTTGGCTGGCGATTCTGGCCGGCAAGGCGATGGAAACTCCCCCAGCAGCCGAGGTAGTCGCCCTGCCGGAGTCTGAGCATCGCCGCCTGATCCTGTGGCGCAAACCCTGATGTTCCACGTGGTACATTCCATGCCATCAAAGCAATCTTCGGCGGTAAGTTACCGATGCTATGGCTGTAAGTTACCGATTCTATGGCTAAATAGAAGAGCGATCCTGCGACCAAAGCAGTCCCAGGACGCGGCATACAACAGGAGCTTCTGCAGTGCGCTCCCGCAGGTCTGTAGTTCTTTTTCTCCTCCTCGATTCAAAGAACCTCCTGGCGCAAGCAGGGGAACGGCTTCCTATTGCCGGAAGCGCCCTGGTGGCGCGGCTTTGGGCGCGCCTGCTCGCCTTCCTGGACGTCCACCTCTGGCTTGCCCCCGGCCTGATCTTCGCCGGCATCGTGCTCATTCTGCTCTTCTTATGGGGGCGCAGGCGGGATCTTCCCCAGAAATCCTTCAAACGCCGCTTCCACTCGCCCGATCTGGCCAGATTTCAAGGCGTGAGGCCCAGGCCTCGCCGCGATCTCGAAACCTGAACGTTCCACGTGGAACATCCTCCGCGGCAAATCGAGCGGCGATCTGCTAGCCTGAGGGTCATCGCATCATTTGATTCCGGGACCAAGGAATGCCTGACTCACCCACTCCCAAAGCCACCGTCATTGCCGTCGTGAACCAGAAAGGCGGCGTCGGCAAGACGACCACGGCCATCAATCTGGCCGCGGCTGTGGCCATGCAGGGCCTCTCCACCCTCCTCATCGACTGCGACCCCCAGGCCAACACCACCGCCGGTCTCGGCGTCGCCCGCGATGAAGACCGCGCCTCCGCCTACGATCTTCTCGTCGGCCTAGCCGCTCCCGCCGAGGTCACGCTCAAGACCGAGATCGACAATCTTTCTCTGATCCCCGGCACCAAGAACATGATCGGCGCCAATGTCGAACTGGTCTCGGCCGACCGCCGCGAGTTCTACCTGCGCGAGGCGCTCGAGCCCATCCGCTCCAGCTACCGCTTCATCTTTCTCGACTGCCCGCCCGCGCTCGACCTCCTCACCCTCAACGCGCTAGTCGCCGCCGACCGCCTCCTCGTGCCTATGCAGGCTGAGTACTTCGCCCTCGAAGGCATCTCCGAGCTCATCTCCACGCTTGATCGCGTGGCCGCCGCCTTTAACCCCGGCCTCGGCCTCGAAGGCGTGCTCCTCACCATGTTCGACGAGCGCACGAACCTCTCCCAACAGGTCCGCGAAAACCTGCGTAACTTCTTTGCTGACAAGCTCTTCGCGACAACGATCCCGCGCAATGTCCGGCTCGCCGAAGCCCCCAGCCACGGCAAACCCGTCTTCCTCTACGATCCCCGCTCCCGCGGCGCCGAGGCCTATCAGGAGCTGGCCGTCGAGCTGCTCAAGCGCTACGGCATCAAGGCCAAGACCCCCGCTCCGCGCAAGCTCATCGTCGACGACGTCTCGCCAGTCCCCGACCGGCCCATCATCACCACGCCTAAGAGCCGCCGCGCATGGCCATTCGCGAAGGATTCCTAGCCCGGATCGTTTCGTGCGGGTTGCCCCATAAGTTATTGAAAACAGAGCAGAAAGGCGACAAGAATGTCCAACAGCTCCTCAGCCGACCCCAAGCGCCGAGCCCTCGGTCGAGGCCTCGAGTCGCTCCTTCCCTCCAAACCCGCCGCGCCCATCGCCCTCGCCGCCGCAGCCGAGCCCACCCCCTCCGGCAAGCCGCTCGAGATCGAGCTCGACCGCATCGACCGCAACCCCTTCCAGACCCGCACCAGCTTCGATGAGTCGAAGATGTCCGAGCTGGCCATCTCCATCGCCTCCACCGGGGTCATCCAGCCGATAATCGTACGCCGGGGCGGTAATGGGCGATACACGCTCATCAACGGCGAGCGCCGTCTGCTGGCCAGCCGGCGCGCCGGCAAAGCCACCATCCCCGCCGTTGTGCGCGAGGTCTCCGACGTGCAGGCGATGGAGATGACCATCGTCGAAAACCTGCAGCGCGCCGACCTGAACCCCATGGAGCAGGCGCACGCCTACCAGCGCCTCAGCCAGGACTTCAAGATGACGCAGGAGCAGATGGCCGAGCGCACCGGCAAGGACCGCGCCTCCGTCTCCAACTTCCTTCGCCTGCTGCGCCTTCCTGAGGAAGTTCAGAGGCACGTCGAATCCGGCGAGCTCAGCTTCGGCCACGCCCGCGCTCTGCTCGCGCTTCCTCCAGAACAGGTCACGCCCGCCGCGCAGAAGGTTCTCGCGCTGCATCTCTCCGTGCGTTCGACGGAGAAGTACATTCAGGGCCTGCTCAATCCGGAGAGCTCCACAAGATCCGCGCCGTCCGCGAAGCCGATCGACCCCAACGTGCGCGAGGCAGAAGATCAACTCCGCCGCGCGCTTGGCCTGAAGGTCACCATCGACGACAAGAAGGGCCGCGGCAAAGTCATCATCGAGTACAGCGGCGTCGACGACTTCGACGCCATCCTCACCGCGCTCGGGACCCGTCCGTCCGCGTGACCGCCTTGCGCCGGAAGCAATCGGCCGCATGATCGTTGACCAGGCCGACCGCCTGCATCCACGCGTAGACGATGGTCGGCCCAACGAATTTAAATCCGCGCCGCTTAAGCTCCTTGGAGATCTTTTCCGACAGCGCCGTGCTCGCCGGCACCGGCCCGCTGTTCTGGATCGCCTTGCCGTCCACGAAGCTCCACGCAAACGCGGCGAAGTCTTCTCCTGCCTTTTGCATGGCCAGATAGATCCTCGCGCCCGCAATCGTCGCCTCAATCTTCGCGCGTGAACGGACAATCCCCGCATCGCCGAGCAGCCGTGCGATGTCCGCTTCGGTAAAGCGCGCAACCTTCTTCGGATCGAAGTTGCGAAAGGCCTTGCGGAAGGCATCGCGCTTGCGCAGGATGACGATCCACGCCAGCCCGGCCTGGAAGCCTTCGAGCATCAGCATCTCCCACAGTGCGCGGCTGTCGTGCACCGGAACGCCCCACTCCTCGTCGTGATAGGCGCGCATCGTCGCATCCTTCTGCGCCCAGGCACAGCGTTTCTTTCCGTCTACCTCGCCCCTTCGTTTCACCCGAATTCCCTCTCCTTCACGCACCTTCATTCGAGGTAGGATAGCGGGTACAAATCATTCCAGAGGTGAAAAAGATGCGACACAACCTTCAGCGGGCCCTGTGTGTATTGTTCGCCGCTCCAGCCTTCCTCGCCTGCACCGCGTTGGCGCAGCCAAGCTATCAACCCTCGGCCGCGCGCACGCTGATTCGCGCCGGCCACGTCATCGACGTTCACACCGGCAAGGAGACGCCCGACGAGACGATCATCGTCCAAAACGATCGCATCGTCGCTCTCGTGCGCACCGCCGACACGCCCGCAAAGGCTGACGACCGCGTCATCGATCTCTCGCAATACACCGTGCTTCCCGGCATGATCGACGTGCACGTGCACCTCACCATGGCCAACGACTTCGATCCTTACTTCGAGCTCTCCATGACGCCCGGCAAAGAAGCCATCCTCGGCGTCGAAAACGCGAAGACCACGCTCGATGCCGGCTTCACCACCGTGCGCAACGTCGCGGCCAACGACTTCACCGACGTCGCGCTGCGCGACGAGATCAACGCCGGCCACATCCCCGGCCCGCACATGCAGGTCTCCGGTCCGGCGCTTGGCATCACCGGCGGACACATGGATGAGAATCTGCTGCCGTACCAATATCACGTACAGGGCGAAGGCGTAGCCGACGGCATCGCCGGCGTGCAGCACATGGTTCGCCAGAACATCAAGTACGGTGCGGACCTCATCAAGATCGCCGCATCCGGCGGCGTGCTGTCCAAGGGCGACGATCCGCAGGCTTCGCAGTACACGCTCGAAGAGATGCAGGCCATCGTCGCCGACGCGCATCGTCTCGGCCGCAAGGTCGCCGCACACGCGCATGGCGCGCAGGCCATCCTCTGGGCCACCGAGGCCGGCGTCGACTCCATTGAGCACGGCAGCTATATCAACGACGCAGACATCGCCGCCATGAAAGCCCACGGCACCTATCTCGTGCCCACGGCGTACCTCGTCGACTGGATGCGCCAGTACGGCCACCTGCCCGCGCTCTATCAGCAGAAGATGACCGACGTCAGCAACGCGATGAAGGCCAACCAGAAACGCGCCATCGCCGCCGGCGTGAAGATTGCGATGGGCACGGACGCCGCGGTTTATCCGCATGGGCTCAACGCGCACGAGCTCGACGTCTATGTAAACCAGTACGGCATGTCGCCGCTGGCCGCGCTGCAAACCACAACGCTCAACGCCGCCGACCTGATGGGATGGACCGATCGCACCGGCTCGCTCGATCCTGGCAAGTGGGCCGACGTGATCGCCGTCAGCGGCGACCCGCTCAAAGACATCCGCGTGCTCGAACACGTATCCTTTGTGATGAAGGGCGGCGTGATCTACAAGAACGAGGCGCAGCCGACGCAGATCGACAAACTCTCCGCCGTGGCGCTCGATGCCCAACCCATGCGCGGAGGCGAGATAGGAATAGACAGTTTCTGATGCGATCCACCGCTCTCGATTTTCGCCTTCGTTTTTTCATCCTCGGCATCATCATCGCGCTCGGCTTCTGGGCGCCGTGGTGCTCCTCGCTCGGATGGACGCGCACGACGACGTGGCTCGCGCTCTCTTCGCTGCTCTATCGATCCGGCTGGCTCACCTTCAGCGCCGCTACCAACACCGTGCTCCTCGTCGCCATCGCTCTGCTTGCGCTGGCCGCGTGGCTGCGCCTCTGGGCATCGGCCTACGTCGGCGCCGGCGTCGTTCAGTCGCAAAGGATGCACAGCCACACTCTGCTCGCCGACGGCCCGTATCGCCGCACGCGCAACCCGCTCTATCTCGGCCTGCTCCTGCACACCTTCGGTCTCGCCATTCTCATGCCGCCCTCGGGCGCCATCTTCTGCGTTGTTCTCGTCTGGCTCTTTCAGATCCGGCTTGCGCTCGCCGAAGAGTCGTTTCTCAGCGCGCAGCTCGGCGACACCTACCGCGCCTACCGGGCGCGCGTTCCACGTTTTCTTCCCGCGCCCACGCCCCAGGTTCCTTCCGGCGGAGCGCATCCACGCTGGCTGCAAGGCATGCTCGGCGAGATCTACGTGCTGGGCGCGGTCATCACGTTCGCCGTCTTCGGCTGGGGTCTCAACTCCAACACCCTCATCCGCGGCATTCTCATCTCGCTCGGCATCTCCATCGTCGTGCGCGCGCTGCTGCCACGCCCGCAAGCGGTGCCCGAAGTCCCCGCCGCCCAATAAGCGTTCGCCGATAATTCGCAACAATATCGACGTCCAAAAACACGAACGCCGGAGAGCATGCGGGCGCGTCTCCGGCGTTCGTCGTTTAGTGTAGCGGTTACTTCTTGGGCGGCGCGATGGTGTCCTTGGCGGCCTTGGCCACGCGGAACTTCACCACGGTCTTCGCCTTGATCTTGATAGCCTCGCCGGTCTGCGGGTTGCGGCCGATGCGCGCCTTGCGCTCCGCCTTCACCAGCTTGCCGAGTCCAGGAATCGTGAACTCGCCGTTCTTCTTCGTCTCTTTTACCGCTGTGTCGGCGAGCGTCTGGAAAAAATTCGCAGTCTGCTTGCTGGTCAGCTCGAGCTTCTCCGCCATTGCGCGGACAAGCTGTGTCTTGGTCATTCCTTTTGCCATTTTGAGGGACTCCTTTTTGGATCGAGTGAGATACCTGGGCCTTCGGCCGCTGCCGCCTTCAGCACCTAACCCGCTCTGAGAAGGGCGAATCGCCAGTGTTTATGCGGGTGCGGAGAACCGCGCCGTGATTCACCTTCAACCTTTGCGAGCGCTTTGTCAACGGTAAATCGCCCGTTTCCACAGGTATTTTGCGGTCTTTTATCCTTTAGTACCCAGTTTTGTCCCATTTTCGTCGGCAAACCGGCATTCCCGGTCGTTTTGAGGCTTCACAGCAGCCGGTTCGCCACTACTCGCTGCACCCCTCGGTCGCTCGCCGGAACGCCGCTCAGAATGCCCTTGTTCAGTACGTCTACTACCGGAGCCATCAGCCGGAACCTCCGAATAATCTCGCGCGCCAGCCCCGGTTCGAGCGCAAGCTCCGCTGGCAGCACCGAGCGCAGACCCCAGTTGCGCGCGCGCAGCAGCTCGTCCGCCGGATGGTCGGCCGGAAACCCCTTGGGCATCCGCGTCAATGCGTCCGCATCGATCGTTTGCATCGCCTGCACGCTTTTGGAACGCGGCTTCAGCAACTTCGCCGTCATCGCCCGATACTCGCCGTGGTGCTCCGCCATCCATCGCCGCAGCGCCAGCAGTTGATCGCGCTCCGGCATATAGACGCCCGCGGCCAGAAAACACTCCTTCGGCCCGAAGTGCATGTAGAAGCCACCGCCCGAGGTCTTCTCCATGCCGCGCCGCGACCACCATGCCGACATGTGCGTCTTGTACGGCCGCTTGTCCGCCGCGAAACGAATATCGCGATAAATCCGCATCATCGTCTTGTGCGCGGGTCGCATATGTTCAGGCGCAAACTCGGCCATGGCCTGCGTGATCTCGTCGATCAGCGCCAGCATCGGCTTCTTCAACTCACTCTCGTAGACCGAACGGCGCTGCTCAAACCACGGACGATCGTTATGACGCGCCAGCCCGCGAAGAAACTTGAAGGCCTCGGGAGTGAAGTGTGCAGGCATTAGAGCATTTCTCCTATGGGTGTATAGCGAAAGAACGGCTCTTATGGCCGTTTTCTCCAATGAAAACGGCACTCGCATCCTCTACCTAGATCACAGCAATAGGAGAAATGCTCTAACGCGAGGCTATCGAAGGCGCACGAGCATGACAAGCTCGCCCCGATCCGAAATCAAATCTGCCCAGCTTAATTCTTCCGAACTAAATCTGCCGCACCAGCAGCAGCGTCATATCGTCGGGCTGCTCCTGGTTGCCCACCCACGCCTGCACCGTCTTCAGCGCGCCTGCCACCAGCTCGGGCAGCGGCTCATCCTTGTTCACGCGAACGTAGTCGAGCAGCCGCTGCTCGCCGAACTCGCCCGTCTCATTCTCCGGCTCCGTAAGTCCATCCGTGAAGGCCATCATCAGATCGCCGGGTTGCAGCTCGATCGTCGCCTCCTCATACTCCAATCCATTCAGCAGGCCCACCACCGGGCCACCGCAATCCAGCGCCTGCACACGTCCATCGGTCGAGATCACCAGCGGCGGCAGGTGCCCTCCGTTCGAATACGTCAGCTTCCGGCTCGCGACATCGTAGTACGCCAGGAAGAGCGTGGCATACTTCTCCGGCGCCGTGCTGCGATACAGATGCCGGTTCAGCAGCTCCAGCAGCAGCGCCGGCGACGGCGGCGCAATCGTGTCCTCTTCCGTGTTCAGGCTGAAGGCGCGCACCGCCGAATGCAGTGACGCCATCAGCATCGCCGCCGAAATGCCCTTCCCGCTGATATCGCCAAACGCGAGGCAGAGGCCGCTTCCCTGGCCCTGCCCTCTTCTCTGTTCAAAGATGAAATCGAAGTAGTCCCCGCTGACGGTGCGCGCCGGCATGCACACGCCATGCATCTCCAGCTGCGCGAAGGACACCGGCGAGCGCGGATAGAGGTTGGTCTGCACCTCCTGCGCGATGGCCAGCTCGTTCAGCAGACGGTCCTTCTCGCGCTGTTGCTGCAGCAGGTCTTCAATCGAAGCAGCCATCGAGTTGAATGAGGTAGCCAGCGCGCCCAGCTGATCCCGCCGCGCCACACGCACGCGATGCCCGAGATGGCCCCGGTCGATCTCCTTCGTTCCCTCATACAGATCCGCGACCGAGCGCGTAATCGTGCGGCTCAGGCCCACCGCCATCAACAGCGCAACAAGCTCCAGCAGCGCGAAGAAGATTGAAATGGAGACCAGAATGATGCGAATGACCGTGCCCAGGCCGTTGGTGGTTGCGAACAGCCGCGTGTAGAGCACCGACGGCCGCGAGAAGACCGCGAGGACCGAGCGGATGGGATCGCCCGTCTGCCATGACGTCACCGTCAGCGGAGCGCTGAAGACCACCGGCGGATCGCTCAGATGCGCGCTCGGCGGAAGCACGCCGCCATCAATGCGCTCAAACTTCTCCTGAGGTTCGCCTTTCTTCGCAGCGTCCTGTGCCTCCTCCTGTAGCTTGCGCCTCTCCTTCGGCGTGGCCACAACGACGTTCACGTGGCCTTGGTCGTGAACGTCCCCATCATCCGCATTGACCTGGATGTCGCCGTCGCCGTTGTAGCCGCGCATAAACCCCGGCAGCAAAAGCACGCGACCGAGATTCGCCGCCGTTGCATCCAGCATCTTCTTGTCCAGCGGCCGCGCGCCCAGCACCGCCAGCGTTTGGCCCGACTGCGGAATCTCCTCGTACGCGCAAAGATAGAGCTTGCCCTTGTAGCCCACGATCCCGCGAAAGCTGGAGTGCAGCCAGGAAGGAATACGCTCCCCCAGAAAAGGGTTTCCGTTGGTATCGTCCTTCTTCGACCCCAGCAGCGGCTGAAGCGTGCCCGCGGAGTTCACCGAGGCGATCCACAAGGGTATCGAAACCTCTGGCTGAGATGCCTTGTTTTCCGTCAGGTCGCGCTGCGGCTTCGCGGTGGTGAACAGCGCAAGGCTGGCGGTCTCATCCCGCACCTGCACCGACGCCTCATCGAGCAGCGTGATGGCGCTGTTCGTCGCAAACTGTCCGGCGAAGATGTACGCCGCAATACCGAACAGCGTAAGGCAAAGCACAAACGGCGCCAGCCCCATCAGCAGGTACGTGATGATAAGCCGGTTGCGCACCTTCCATAGCACGCGCTGCACAATCCAGCGGCACAGCAGGATGATCGCCAGCGGAAACAGCACAATGGCGCAGAACACGATCGGCCCGAGCGTCAGATAGTGCGGCGCGCGCGAGACCTCTCCCACCAGTGCCATGGCCGCGATCGCGACAAGCAGCCAGAAACACACGCGCGCCAGCTTGCTTCTGCGCCCATACCACGCGCGTGCTCTCACCCCGGCTCTCTGCCATCGTGTCTGCATCCTGTCGGGGTTGCCTTTCCCTAAGTCGTTGCCAGCGGTTTCCTGCAAGTGAGTCTACTGTACGTGCCGAAGCCTTCTCCAGCCGGGTTCTCCAGCGCGCGATCCCCCGCAAAAAGCAAGCGGCGGAGACCATAGTCCCTCCGCCGCTCGCTACTTCCTATTCCTGCTTGCTACTTACTTCCCCCTGCTCCCGGCTTCCCGCTATCCGGCGGCGGCACCACCGCATTCGGATAAATATTCGGAATCGGCGCATTGAGCTGATGCTCCCGCTCCGGATGCGGGAACGGCTTGCGTGGCATCATCGCGTCGCGCTGGCTGGTGTTCCACAGGAAGATCGCCTCCACCACCGCAGCCTGTTCCAGGTCGGCCTCATGCAGCTTGTCGAAGGTGTCCATGTCCGAGTGGTGCGTGCGGGTCTCATAGTCCATCGGGTCCTGAATGAACTGGAAGCCCGGCAGCCCCACCGCATCGAAGCTCAGGTGGTCCGTGCCGCCCGTATTGCGGTAGCTGATCGTCGTCACGCCCAGGTCCTTCAGCGGCGCAATCCACTGCGCAAAGATCGGCCCGATCGGGTAGTTCTGCTGCGTGTACACGCCGCGAACCTTGCCCGTCCCATTGTCCAGGTTGTAATACGCGTCCAGCGTCTCCCACTCCCTGGTCGTCGTCAGCGGCCCTTTGTTGCGGCTCATATAGGCGGGCGTCCCGGCCGGATCAGGGTGTGCCGGCGCAGCAAACGTGCCGAAGTGCTGCTTCACATAACCCTCCGAGCCAAAAAGCCCCTCTTCCTCGCCCGACCACAGCGCAATGCGAATCGTGCGGCGTGGATGCAGGTCCAGCGCCTTCAAAATCCTCACCGCCTCCATCGCGACCACGGAGCCGGCGCCATTGTCGGTCGCTCCCGTGCCGGAGATCCAGCTGTCCAGATGTCCGCCGACCATCACCACCTGGTCCTTCAACGCCGGATCGCTGCCCGGAATCTCCGCGACCGTGTCGAAGCCGTGCTCATGGTTGCCCGCAAACTTCGTCTCGATATTCACCTCGACGGTCACCGGAACATGCGCCTCCACCATATGCACAAGCCGATCGTAGTGCTCGATCATCATCACAGCGTTCGGGATCTTCACCGCGTTCTCAGGCTTCTGCGCATCGCGCGCCAGGTCCGCTCCGTTGTCGTCGAAGATGATGCCCGTGCCGCCGCCGTCGCCTCCGTCGCGCGTCGGCGTGATGATCGCCACCACGCCTTCGTCTTCAAACATCTTCAGCGCCTGCTTGCGCAGCTTCAATCTCTGCATATAAGCCGCGAGTCGCTGTTCGAGCGTCATCGGCTGCGCCGCGCTTCGCGCCCTGGGCTGCTCGGGGCCCTCCATCTCCTTCAGCTCTTCGTCGGTATAGCGATGAAAGAGCGGCCCCGTAATATCCGGCGTCGGCCGGTCCGCGCCCAGCAGCACGATCTTGCCCTTGAGCTTGCCCTTCCACTTGTCGAGCTCGCTCGCCTCCTGCAGCGGTATGTAGACAATCTCGCCGCTCACCGGTCCAGCCGTCGCCGGCGACCACGGCGCAGCCTGCATCCATAGTGGCTCCGGGTCAGGCGAAACAATGCGCGCCCACGTATTGATCTGCTGCCACCCCATCCCGAAGTCGCCCCAGTCTTCGAGGTGCGCGTTGCTCAGTCCAATCGCCGTCAGCGTATCGCGCGTCCACGCATTCGCCTTCGCCATATTCGGCGAGCCCGTCAGCCGCGGCCCAATCCCATTCGCCAGCGCGTCGGCAAACTGCATCACCTTGCTGTGCTGGAGCCCCTCTTCGCGAATCCGCGCATACATATTCAGGTCAATATTTTCCACCGCCGGCTGCGGCCCGTAATAACTCGGAACACTATGCGGCGGCACATCCTGCGTCGCGACCGCCTTCTTCTTCTTTTGTGCCACACCGCTTCCACACGCGCACATCACGACCGCCATCGCGGCCACACAGGAACAACAACGCAACGAACTGCGCACAAACGCCATCGCACAACTCCTCAGAGAAACGTAAATTCAGGATTTGCTGGAGCGAGGAGAGTGTACGCGCCCGCCGGCGAGATAGTCTCGTTTTCAGATAGACAGAGCTACGCTGACCGCTCGCTGCGTCGCCGCGCCCGCCTCTTCATCCGCCGAACCCACTGGAAGCCCAGATAGCTCAGCGCCATCGCCATCACCACCACGCCCACCGGGAAACCGACCACTCTATAGCTCAACGCGAAGTCCGGATTGTGCCCCGAGGCGATCCTGTAGAACAGCAAGACGAAGATCGCCACGAACGTCGCCGCGAAGAAGGCGGCAAAGCCCGTCGCCAGTCCCATCAGCAGCGACTGGAACCAGCCCAGGTCGCCCAGCGGTATTCCCAGCAGAACGCCGTCGCGCCGTGCCCGTTCAACATCGTTTGCAGTCGCCATCTCAAGTAGAATAGACCGATGGCAGAAGGTTTGCAGGGCAGCCCGGTAAGCAGCGTCCTTCGGCGCGAGCAACTCGAGCAACTTGTTCGTGCGGCGCAGGTTGCGCGCGAGGCCGAAGTTCGGCTCTCCGCCAACGGTGTGCGCTTCGCCACCTTCGGCGAGACCGGCGTCCCCACGCCCGACCTCGATCGCATGCTCGAAGCCGTGCCCTCGGCCATCGGCGCCGCGCTTGGCGCCAACACCTACTACTTCGTTCCACTCGCACTGCGCGAGTCCGCCGAGTCCGCGGAATCCGCCGAATCCAATGACGCCATCGGTCCCGAGCTGGAGTCTTCCGCGAAGAAGCCCGCGCCCGAGCAGGCCATGGTGGCGCGCGCCTGGTCCGACGACCTCGGCGAGTCCGCCATCTGCCATCGCAACGTCGAGCTCGGCAGCGGCCACCGCGGCGTCTTCATCTCCACCCGCCTCATGGGCGACCGCTTCGCCCTCAGCTTCGAGTTCTTCATCAACGTGGCCCACGCCTTCGTCGATGCCACCGGCGTCCCCGAGCGCTTCGCCGAGCTCGCCTGGCAGCAGGCGCTCGATAACGTGCGCGGCGAAACCAGCATGGACGCCTGGGAAGCCCGCAACCTCGCATTCGGTCTCGATCCCAGCGCCCAGTCCGAACCCGCCTCCTCCGTCTCACGGCGCAGCAGTTTTGCCGCCCGGGTCCGGCCCTTCTCGCAGCCCCAGTCGCAGCCCCAGACGCAGCCGCAGACGCAACCCCAGTCGCAGCCCGGTGTGGCTGCCAATCTGGCAGCGAATGCCCCTGCGCCCGCCTTCATCGACGAAAAAGAACGCCGCCTCTATCTCGAATCCGCCTTCTCCGACGCGGTCGCGATCTATCTGCTCTCGCTCGCGCTCGATCTCGACTACTCCGAGCTGCGCGAACGCGAGTACCCTCTGCTCCCCCCTGCGGCTCTGGCCGCGCGCCTGCGCCTGGTCGCCGAGCTCTTCCCACCCAACCCGGGATACGAGTTCAGCGTCCGCTACCGCCGCAGAGCCTGACCCCGCAGACTCCCGCTTTTCAACTCACTCTGTCCCTTCCCTTCGACTTATATGTCGACACGACATAGTCGCCGAAGAAGAAAAGGCCAGCCGGTGTTTGCCGGCTGGCGCAGAGAGTTGCAATGTGGATCGGAGTTTCCTATGCCCCCGTTTCGTGGGCCGAGCTTAGCTCCGCAGACGGCGGCGCAGTGCGCCGGCCGCGCCAAGCAGGCCGGTACCAAGCAGCATCAACGAGCTGGGCTCCGGCGTCGCTGAAACGGTACCTGAAAAGTCCACGCCGGTTGCGCTGCCATAAAGCTGGTCAACGCCGAAGGTGAGTGTGTTGCTTCCATTCACGAGACCGTTGATCGTGAAATCATACTCGGTCACGCAGTTCGGGGTGTCGACGGTGCAATGCGCGCCCGCTGTCTTATTGATAGCGGAGGGCAGTACCTTTGTGCCATTCAGCCACACGGACGTCGTGTCATCCGCATACACTCCAAGGTACAAAGAGGCAGCGTTGCCCGCTGAGAAAGTAGTCGAGTAGGTGTAGGTCCCGCCAGCATAGGTGGTTCCACCCGGCTGAGCATCGCCCATAAAGGACACCCAGCTCGAACCGGCAACCGGGCCTTTCCACACGCCGCCACCAGTGCTGATGTTGAACGTCCCGGCCGCTGGGTCGTTCGAAAGTACATCGGTTGCGGCGTTATATCCAAGGTAGGCCAGAGCCGTGTTGCTGGCCGTAGCCTGTCCACTCGGAGCGGTCGCTGATCCATTGGAACTGCCAAAGCTGACGATGGTTTCGGCCGAAGCCATTGCGGTGCCTACGGCAGCCGCCAAAGCGAAGACACAGAAGCGAAGAAGGTATTTCATAGGAGTCCGTCCTGAAATGCAGAATTTTAGTTAATCAACTTAACTAGGCCCGACGGGGGATGCCCTATACAAAGCACTCTAAGGGCCATTTTGACCTCACTGCAAGTAGCTGAAAAGATGTCGGAATACCTCTCTCAACGAACCAACTGTGCAA
The DNA here is from genome assembly GCA_036509515.1 of Acidobacteriaceae bacterium. Classification (GTDB taxonomy): domain Bacteria; phylum Acidobacteriota; class Terriglobia; order Terriglobales; family Acidobacteriaceae; genus Granulicella. Next base: position 26,688 of record DATCFM010000012.1, on the reverse strand, counting down.
TTCTTTGCACACGGAAGGAGAAGAGAAAGTTCTGCCGAAGCCAGAAGTGGCCCCCCGATTTCCCGGCTTCCTATCGCACCGCCGCCATCGCTGCCCGGAACATCCGCTCGAAATCCAGCTGTCCCGTTCCCCCGGCATTCTTCGCCTCCACCGCCGCCGCCACAGCCTTCTCCGCCACCGCCCGCGGATACCCCAGGTTCACCAGGGCGCTCAGCACATCGTCGCCGACCGCCCCCAGCGAAGTTCCCGCCCTCGCCGGAGTCGCGCCTGCCATATCGTCCAGCTTGTCCTTCAGCTCCAGCACCACCCGCTCGGCCGTCTTCTTCCCGATCCCCGGAATCCTGGTCAGCGTGGCATGATCGCCCGCCCGAATCGCCCCCACCAGCCGCTCCGCCGAGATGCCGCTCAGCACCGTAATCGCCAGCTTCGGCCCAATACCGGAGATCGTCAGCAGCCTCTCAAACAGCCGCTTCTCATTCAACTCCGCAAAGCCGAACAGCGCCAGCGCATCCTCGCGCACATGCGTGTGCACGTGCAGCCGCGCCTCTTTACCCTCGGCGCCAAGCTCCGTAAACGTGGCCACCGAAATCGCCAGCTCATAGCCCACGCCGCCGCACTCGACGACCACGCTGTTAGGCGTCTTGCTGAGAATCTGTCCGCGAAGATGCGCAATCACAGCACGATTGTAGCGGCAGACTCAAGCCGACCGCCCGAACTCCACCATCAAACTCGACATATATTGCCGGGATAGCGCGCCAGGGCCACGTCGGCCGTCACAAGCGTAAGGCCCTCCGCCAAGGCTTGCGCAACCAGGAGCCTGTCGAAGGGGTCGCGATGGATCGTCGGCAGACTCGCAACGCCGATCGCATGTTCACTGCTCACCGCCAATTCGCGATATCCGTGACTCAACAGGCCATCCCGAAACATACGCGGATCGCTGACAAACTCCGGACGTCCGCGCGCATACTTGATCGCGACCTCCCAGATAGAGATGGTGCTGAAATAGACCTCATTCTCATAGTCGCTCAGGAGCTGAACTGCCTCGGCGCTCAGACGCGAGTCGCCGCTCGCACTCCACAGCAGCAAGTGGGTGTCCGGTAACAGCCTCATTTGAGCTTGTCCGGATGGCCATAGAACATCTCCTCGATCTCTTCGGCAAACGGCGTCTTAATATCGTCCGGTACAGTGATTTTTCCCTTCAAAAACCCGATGCGGCTCTTGGGAAGCACAGGCTCCAGCGCGGTCAGCCTCACGGCTGGCTTGCCTGCCCTCGCGATGATGATCTCTTCGCCGGTCTCCACCCGATGGATCAGCTTCGAGAGATGAGTCTTCGCCTCGTGAATGTTCACGGTCGTCGCCATGGCTTCATTATAGACTAAGTCCACTTAGCTAAGTCCATCCACCGGAGCCCGTCCGGCTATGCCCCGCAGCCCCTATCCATGCTCCGCCACATATGTCCGATGAATCTCCGCGCGCATCCGCTCGGTCAGCGCCTCCGCATCGCGCGTCGTCATCCCCACGGTCGAGATCGGCTCGCCCACCACCAGCTTCAGCGGCCTCGGCCGCAGCGCATACACGTGGATCGGCAGCAGCTCATAGGTCCCAATCAGCGTCAGCGGCACCAGCGGCGTCTGCGCCTTGATCGCCATCCAGGCCGCTCCGGCGAGCATCGGCTGCAGCCGTCCGCCCTCCGCTCGCCCACCCTCCGGAAAGATCACCAGCGGAACCCCGCTCTCAAGTGTCTTCACTCCCCGCCCCAGGCTCGTCACGCCCGCCCGCGCCGAGCTCTGGTCGATCGGCACCTGCCCCGACCTCTGCAGATACCACCCGATAAACGGCATCTTCCACAGCGAGGCCTTGGCCAGGATGCGGAACTGAAACGGCAGCTTCGCAAACAGCACCGGTGTGTCGTAGTAGCTCAGGTGGTTGCTCGCATAAACGGCCGTCCCCAGCCCGCGCAGCCGCTCCGCGCCTTCGACACGCACCGGCGACAGCACGATCCGCAGCAGTACGCGCGACCATTGCCGCGCAATAAAGTGCTGCTGGCTCCCATCCTTGTCCCACAGGCCAACGATCAGCGAAATCGACCCGAAGAACGCCGTCGCCAGCGCAATCAGGGGAAGCAGCAGAAGATAGGTGATCCAGCGCATCGCCAGCGGCACGGGCGCGGGCGGTTCGCGGGGAACCTCCTTCTCCTCTGGCTGAAGGATCTCGTTGGCGGGGGACATCCAGTCCATCCTAAATGCGCTTTACTTTCGGCTCGTCATCCTGAGCAAAGCGAAGGACCCCTGTATTGGTTGTTGCATCTGCTGTTGCTTTTGTCTTTGCCCTTTTTGCTCGTGATCCTTCGCGAAGGATTGACCTTGAGTCCCTGGTTCTCAAAGTGCCACCACTCTAAGCGCCAACGGTGCGCCCTATACCAGCCTGGGGCGGAGCCCCAGGAAACCAAGCCGCCCACGAGGCGCTTCCGCTCTGCCGAAGGCCGAAGCGACTGAATCGCCTTCTTCTACCCCGCCATAACTTTCACCCCTCGGCAAACCCTGCACAAGGGGATTCCGCGAAATCTTGTCAAGCCCCCAAACCACCTAAATCCAACAAAACAAAGAGAAAAATCGCTGCACATTAATTCCACTCAACTCTCTATAATAGAAATAGAGCTAAAAGAAGACCAACAAGTTGGGGTGCCCCACATCTCGCTTTTGAGATGTGGGTTCGCAGGGATACCGACGCGCAGGCAGAACCGCCGCAACCCACTCAATTCAGAGATTTTCCACACAAAATCTCTGGAATCAATATTTTGCCGCGAACAATCGCCGCAAACCCCACATTCCAAAGAATCGACGACAACGCAGGGGAGGAGGGGCCCCCTCACTCCGCCAGCGCGCGAGCCCGCAGTTCGCCAATAAGATACAGCGACCCTGTAGCGACCATCACACCCTCGCGCGGCGTCACACTCTCCGCCTCCGCCAGCGCGCCGGCGACGTGCGGTGCCGCATGCACGGGCACATCCAGCTCGCGCGCCGCCGCCAGCAGGTCCTCCACACTCGCTGCCCGCGAGTTCTGGATCGGCGCCAGCACAATGTGGTCGTGCGCACGCGCCGGATCGGCAGAGGATGCGTCGAAGAGCGGAAACAGGATCTGCGCCATCTCCGTAATCTGCTTGTCCGCCAGGCAGGAGAAGATCAGCGTGCGCGCCCGCTCCTCAGGAAGTTGGGCCAGCGCCGCCCGCAACGCCCACGCTCCCGCGGGATTGTGCGCCACATCTAGCAGCAGCGGTGCATGACCGGATCGTGAGGGAATCCACTCCAACCGGCCCGGCCACTCCGTCGCCCGCACGCCATCCTCAATCGCCTGGTTTGAAATCGCGACGCCATGATTCGCGCGCAACTCCAGCGCCGTCGCCACGGCCAGCGCAAGATTTCGCTGCTGATGCCGCCCGGCTAACGGCGAATTGAGGTCCAATACATTGCCATCAATGGAAATTTGATATTGGTTGCGCGGCATCGGCGACGCAGATGTATCGATACCAATAGATAGGTCTGGAACACCATTGAAACCGCGCGTTGGAAGGCATCGTGAGGCATCGACGCCGCGCACATTCTTCGCCATGGCGGCCTCGCCGATCGCCGCATTCGCCTCCGGATGCTGCGCCAGCGTCACCAGCACGCCATTCTCGCGCAGAATACCAGCCTTCTCGGTAGCAATCGCGCCAACGGTATTGCCCAGAAACTCCATGTGGTCAAGACCAATGTCGGTAATCACCGAAACGATCGGCTCGACGACATTCGTCGCATCCAGCCGTCCTCCAAGCCCAACCTCAAGCACCGCAATCTCCACTCCCTGTTCCGCGAAGTAGCAGAACGCCAGCGCTGTCAACACCTCGAAGAAGCTCGGCTCATGCGGAAGAACACCCTCGCGCACCAGCCTCTGCGCGGCCTCGTCCACACGGCCGAACAGGCGCCCGAACTCCTCATCGCCAATCTCCACCAGTCGCGACGGTTCGCCACCCGAAACGCGCATGCGCTCGTTCACGCGCAGCAGATGCGGCGAAGTGTAAAGCGCCGTGCGCACACCCGCGTTGTTCAGGATCGAAGCCAGCGTCGCCGCGGTCGAGCCCTTGCCGTTCGTTCCGGCGATCAACACGGAGCGGAACTGCTTTTGCGGATCGCCCAGCGTCGCCAGCAGCGCGCGGATGTGGTCCAGCGACCACTTGCGCGCAGCCCCAGCCTTTCCGGTGCGCAGCTCCGCGCCCATCGCGGCCAGCCGCGCCAGAGCCTCCTCGTAGGTCATCGCTCTATTGTCGCGCAGCCGCATCATTCACACGAGCGAGGCCTAAAAGCGCGGCACAGAAGCGTGGCACAGATGAGCCGCGCTGCCGTACAGCGTCAACCCATCGCTGCGCCCGCTCAGATACCGCTCCTTGATCGCCTGCGGATCAAGGTCCTCCACCACGCTCAACCCATATCGTGGCAGCTCCTCCGCGAGCGACTCAGGCGTAAAGAAAAGTTGGAAAGGCTCGCCCGCCTGCGCAACCCGAGCCGACAGCGAGTCCAGCATGAGTTGCTCGGTTGGCGGCAACGTCTCGCGCGGCAGCGAGTAATCGAAGACCACCGTGGAACCTGCGGCAAAGCGCCCCAGCACACGCGCCGTCGCCGCGAACGCTTCTGCCGTGAGATATGGAACCACGCCCAGCCACGCGGTCGCGGTAGGCAACGCAGGATCGAAGCCCGCTCGCAGCAGCTCCTGGCGGAGCGACTGGCGCTCGAAGTCCACCGGCACCAAGCTGACGGATTCTGGAACCGGAATCGCCGCCGCAGCCAGCAGCTCGCGCTTCCACCGCTGCGTCGCCGGATGATCGATCTCGAAGACTCGCACGCCGCGATAAGGATTGCGATAGGCGAAGGTGTCGAGTCCCGCGCCAAGCACCAGCGCCTGCCGCACGCCGCGCTCGCGAACGCCCTCCGCAAGCACATCTTCGGCGAACCGCGCGCGCGACACCATAAAGGCGCGAAGAGCCGCGGAGTAAGGCTTCCGCGAGGCTGCCGGAGTGCGCTCAAGCTCAAGCCGCACTTCAGCCGGCAGAATACTCACCGCCAGCGGGTCCTCGAAGACCAGCGGCCGCTGGTCGTGGATCTGGTGGGCCGCACGCCGCATGGCGACGCGCAGAGCGGTCCGCGAAGGTCGCGCTTCCTGCACGAGCGTCCGCTAGTCCGCCGCGGCCAGCGCTTCCACGGGACGCTCTTCGCTCATCCAGCTCAGCGCATTGGCGAGATAGCTCTTCAGCTCCTTGCGTGGAACAATGGCGTCGAGAAATCCGTGCTCGAGCAGGAACTCGGAGCGCTGGAAGCCTTCGGGAAGTTTTTGCCGGATCGTCTGCTCGATGACGCGCGGGCCGGCGAAGCCGATCAGCGCATCGGGCTCGGCGATGTTGAGGTCGCCCAGCATGGCGAAGCTGGCCGTAACGCCTCCAGTGGTCGGGTCGGTCATCAGGCTGATGTAGGGGATTCCTGCATCGTCCATCCTCGCCAGGCCCGCGGAGACCTTGGCCAGCTGCATGAGGCTGGCGATGCCTTCCATCATGCGCGCTCCACCCGAGGCCGAGACGATAATCAGCGGCGTCTCCGTCTCCAGCGCACGGTCGACCGCGCGCGCAATGCTCTCGCCGACCACTGCGCCCATTGAGCCCCCGATGAAGCTGTACTCCATTACGGAGAGCACAATGTCGTGATCGCCGAGCCTGCCCACCGCGTTCACGATGGCGTCCCTGAGCCCGGTCTTCTCCTGCGCCTGGCGAAGCCGGCTCTTGTAGGGCTTCAGGTCGGTGAACTCGAGTGGATCGGTAGAGCTCAGGTTGCCGTCGACCAACTCATAGCCGGGCTCAAGCAGCATTTCGATGCGCGCGCGCGCGCCAAGCTTGAAGTGCTTGCCGCAGGACGGACACACCTGCAGATTCGCCTCCAGGTCGGCCTTCCAGATGGGTTTGCCGCAGCTGTCGCACTTGATCCAGAGGCCCTCGGTAAGCACCTCGTGGTCCGACGGCGGCACAATCTCGTGAGCTTCGCGCTTGAACCAGGTCATTGCTCTACGGCCTCCTGAGGGCGATAGCGCCAACTGCGATTGTAATGGAGCGGCTGGATTGGCTTCGTATCGGGAGCAAAAAAGGTTGCGCCCATGGTGTGGGTGCAGCCTTGTCTCCTTGGTTCCGTTCCGTTTACATTTCCTTGACGCCGTCGACGAAGGCCTTCAGCTTGCGACTGCGGCTGGGGTGGCGCAGCTTGCGGAGGGCCTTGGCCTCTATCTGGCGAATGCGCTCGCGGGTTACCTGGAAGCTCTGGCCAACCTCTTCCAGCGTGTGTTCGGAGCCGTCTTCGAGGCCGAAGCGCATCTTGATGACGCGCTCTTCTCTCGGAGTCAAGGTCCTAAGGACTTGACTCGTGTACTCCTTCAGATTCACCGAGATGACCGCGTCGGAGGGAGAGACAGCCATGCGGTCTTCGATGAAGTCGCCGAGGTGCGAATCTTCCTCTTCGCCGATCGGAGTCTCGAGCGAGATGGGCTCTTGCGCAATCTTGAGTACCTTGCGGACCTTCGCAACAGGAATATCCATGCGTCGCGCGATCTCTTCGCTCGACGCCTCGCGGCCCAGCTCCTGCACCAATTGACGGCTCGTACGGATGAGCTTATTGATCGTCTCGATCATGTGCACCGGAATGCGGATCGTTCGGGCCTGGTCCGCGATGGCTCGCGTGATGGCCTGGCGAATCCACCAGGTTGCATAGGTCGAAAACTTGTAGCCGCGGCGGTACTCGAACTTATCGACCGCCTTCATGAGGCCGATGTTGCCCTCCTGAATGAGGTCGAGGAACTGGAGGCCGCGGTTGGTGTACTTCTTGGCGATGGAGACGACAAGGCGCAGGTTGGCTTCGATGAGCTCGCGCTTGGCCTTTTCGGCGTCCATGTCGCCCTGGATCATCTCGCGCTGGGTGCGCTTGAGGGCGTCGAGGGAGATGCCCGAGTCCTGCTCGATGCGCTCGAGGTCGGTGCGGCAGTTCTTCTGCTGGCGGCGATACTCCTTCTTGAGCTCCTCGGAGCGCGAGGCCTCGAACTTGGTGTCGAGCGACTTGATCTGGCGCTCCAGCGTGCGCATGGAGTCGACCGTCTTGTTGACCTTGTCGAGCAGCCGCTTCTTTTCGGCATTGGTGTACTTCAGCTCGCGGACCACGCGCGTGACCTGGATGATCTCGCGGCCCATGTGCCAGCGCGATTTGCGCTTGTCCTTTTCCTTGGCCTTGGCGTCCTTACCGTGCGGCTCTTCGCAGCGTGCCTGCCAATCGGTGGCCTTCTTCTGGTGCTTCACGAGCGAGTCGATGCGAGCGACGGTCGCCTTGACGCGCGCCTGCAGAATCTCTTCCGTGAGCTCCTCTTCGTCGAAGGTGACCACTTCCTTGATGTTGCGCACGCCACGCTTGAGGTCTTCGCCGAGGGCGACGATCTCGCGAATGACGATGGGCGAGCGCGAGATGGCCTTCATGACGCGCATCTGGCCGCGTTCGATTCTTTTTGCAATCTCGACCTCACCCTCGCGGGTAAGCAGAGGGACCGTGCCCATCTCGCGCAGGTACATGCGGACGGGGTCATTGGTCTTCTCGAGTGTGCCGGGAGAGAGATCGAGCTCGACATCGTCGGACTCTTCGCCTGGCTCGTGCTCCTCATCGCGCTCGGCGGCGCCGCGGCGGTTCTCGCCGGAAAGCACATCGATGCCCTGCGTGTTGATGGTGGTCAACAGATCATCGAGATCATCAGGTGAGGTAATATCGCCGGGCAGAAGGTCATTGACCTCGCCGTAGGTGAGATATCCCTTCTCCTTGCCGGTGTCGATAATGCGGTCTACGTCTTCTTCGTACTTATCGAGTTCTTCAGCCACGGAATTGGCGCTCCTAAACGGCCCGCAATGCAGTGCCGGGCACAAAATTGTTGGTCGAACCGGCGCAAAAAGGTGGAAAGCGCGAGGATCTCCCATGGATGTTTGGGGACGCTGGGACTTGGGGTGCGGTCAGGGCCGCGGGCGCGGGCGGAAGACTATCGGGACATCGTCCAGAAGCTTCGGCAACTCGGAGGCGCAGGTCTCCAGCAAAGCCAGTCTACACCAAAGCTTAGACGCCCTGGCAGGAAGGATGCGTCGCAAAGCGATGTTGTACACAGTTTCTAGCATACCGCGATCGAATCGCCGTCGCAGCAGCGCATTCCAAGAATACGGGGAGTTTGAATTCATGACAAACGCTCGTCGCACCGCGACCGAGGGCGGTCAAAGCAGAACTCAACCGAGATCGCAGGCGAAGATCAGGTCGCAGCAGCATTGCGAGCCGACCTGGAAGGTACGGGTGCCGGCTTCGGTAAAGCCATTGCGGCGATAGAAGGCGATGGCGCGCTGGTTGCCCTCGTGCGTGCCAAGCAGGAGACGTTTTCGGTCAAGCAAGCGCGCGTCGGCGATGGCCGCGTCCATAAGAGCCTGGCCGAGACGAAGGCCGGGAATGGGCTGGCCTTGTGTGTTGAGCACGGGCGTGCGCGAAGAACGGAAGCGCGAGAAGAGATAGATCCGCTTCAGTTCGATGTCGCCGGGCTGGACGTCGAAGCTAGGTAGGTCCGGCGCGGCGAGCATGGCATAGCCTACGGGAGCGCCGGCGGCGGTGACGGCGAGCGTGATGCGTGTGTCCGGTTTGGCGAGATAGGCGCGATAGGCCTCTGCGGTGTGGTTGCGGGTGCAGTGGGCGATGATGTCCACGCCAGGAAGCATCCAGGTGAAGGCTTCGAGGAACGTGGCTGCGCCGACGAGAGCGAGTGCCTCCGTGTCTTCTTGGGTGGCTCGGCGCAGGGAGACGGGCTCGGTAGCGGGCTCCTCCGAAGGAACGCGCCAGCCGGTTTGGGTGGTATCGGTGGTATCGCAGGACATGGCTTTTCTTCCGTGAATTTGATGATAGCGGGGCGCGCGCGCGAAGTTACTCTGGAGCTATGAAGATTCACCGCAGGCTGGGTTCGTTCTTTGCCGCTGTCACGCTGTTGCTTCTCGTTGGGAGCGGGTTTTCGCGGGCGCAGTTCAAGGTCGGCGTGACGACGCGGATCTTTCATCCCCAGGCGCAGCGCAACTGGAGAGGATCGGAGCATCATGAGCTGCGCGTGACGGTGTGGTATCCGGCGGCGGAGAATGCGGTCGAGACGCCACAGACCATCGGGCCGGCGGATGCCCCGCTATTCCTGGCCGGCAATGCTGCGCCGCATGCTGCCTTTGCGCCGGCGCTGGAAAAGTGGCCGCTGATTCTGCTGTCGCATGGGACGGGCGGGTCGGCGATGCAGATGGCGTGGTTGGGGACCGCGCTGGCACGCGCTGGGTATGTCGCCGCAGCGGTGGATCACCCGGGCAACAACGCGCTGGAGCCGTATACGGCTGAGGGCTTTGCGCTGTGGTGGGAGCGGGCGACGGACCTGAGCGACGTGCTGGACGGCATGCTGGCCGACGAGGAGTTTGGGCCGCGCATCGACAAGACGAGGGTGGGCGCGTCGGGATTTTCTATCGGCGGGTATACGGTGCTGGCGCTGGGCGGCGCACGCACGGATATCAGCGTGCTTGTGAACCTGTGCCATCAGGAGCCTAAGACGACGGTATGCCACGTGCCTGAGATGAAGGATATGGGCAGTCCGGACGATGTGCTGCGTGCGGCGAGGAAGACGAGTGCGGTGTCGCTGGCGCGTTCGAATGAGAGCTATCGCGACCCGCGCGTGCACGCGGTGTTTGCGATCGCGCCGGCGGTGGGCATGACGCTGACGCCTGACAGTCTGCACGCGATGCGACTTCCGGTGGAGATTGTGGTTGGCTCGGCTGATCCGATCGCTCCACCGAATGAGAATGCGGACTATATCCGCTCCAATATTCGCGGGGCGCGAGAGACGGTTCTGCCGAACGTTGTGCATTACACGTTTCTGGATACGTGCACGGCGGAGGGAAAGGCGAAGCTAGGGGCTTATTGCGCCGACGATGCGGGTGTGGATCGAGCGGCGGTGCATGACCAGGTGGATGCGATGGCGATCAAGTTTTTCGATCGCGCGCTGCATCTGAAGTGACGCTCAACGCTGGGAGGGATGGAGGTGGTACAGCGCCTTCGCATTGCCACGCAAGACCATGCGCGCGAGTTCGGCGGCGCGGGCTGGCGTGATCTCGCCGTCGCGCTGCATGCCGGTCAGTGCGAGACCGAGCGCCTCGCGGGCGTTGCGCGCAGCCAGCCATGTCGATTCTTCCCAGCCTAGCGTTGCGGAGTAGGGATAGCCGTCTGTCGCGAAGAGAACCTTATCCGGGTAGAGCTCCAGCCACTCGCGCAGCCAGAGAGCGAGCGTGTGCGCGGGGATGACGAGGGCCTGTTGCGAGATGTCGAGGTAGACGTTCGGCTTCTGCAGAAGCGCTCCTGCCTCGCGCACGAACGGCCATCCGCCGTGCAGCAGAACGAAGTTCGTGTTGCGCAGAGCAGGATCGTTGAAGACGGGTTCAAGGTTCAGGGGATTGCCTCCGGCAATGCTGAAGTAGCTGCCGCTCCCGGCCATCGCGTGAAAATGAACCGCCATGCCGAGGCGCCCGCACTCCGCGGCGATGATATGGAAGAGATAGTCCTGGAGCTGCTTGTAAGCCGCGCCGTCAGGCGATGCATTGGCGTCAATATATCTTGCGTGACTGTCGCGGCTTGGTCGTGAGTGGAGTTACCAATGTCGAGACTGCGAAGATAGGCGAGCTCGAACTTGGCCGCGACGGCGCCTTGCGCGTGTTGACGGCGAAGAGTTGGAAGGACGACTTGGGTAACGTAGGCGTCGAGAGTTGGTGGTGAAGTGGTCAGGTCAGCCTCACGCAGATAGCGCGCGCGGAGCTTGTCTTCGAGAGCGAAGAACTCAGTGCGGTCTGGTGTGGCTGCGGCGAGTCCGCTGTTGTTGAGCGGAAAGAGGAGTGCATCTTCATAGGGAACCCAGAGAAAACGCGGCGGCTCAACGCCTGTGCCCATGGTGATGCGGTTGGCGAGCATCGTCTTGATGTTGGATTTGTCGAGAATGTAGGTGGAGTAGTGGGCGCCTTCGCGTGCTTTGACGGCTGCCCGCGCCGCGTCCAACTGTTCCATGCCTTGAGGTGTGAGCGGCGGATGGAGGTCGACGTTGAAGAGGGCCTTCCATGCATCTGCGAGGGGCGGATAGCCGGGGCGGTAGGCGACCGGATCGGTCTGCGGGGCCATGCTGTCCACGGGAAGCGCGTCGAAGTTGCGGTCGGTGGCGTCGTCGGGCGGCGAGAGCATGGGATGGGCGTGGTTGTCGATGGCTGGAACGCTGGCGATCACACGCGCGATGGCTGGATCGGTGTCGCGGCTAAGTGGCGAGGATGATTGCTGCGCAAGAGCGATCGAGATTGCAGCGAGAAGAACGGCAAGCCAACTGCGTCGCAGATTCATGCACAACAGCCTACGCGACTGCGATGTCGCCTGCGGAGGTTTTCGTGCAGGTGTGGACGCTAGTCGATGCGACAGATGAGGCACTTCAGATAGCGTGTCTCGGGTAAGGAGAGGACTTCGGGATGATCGGGAGCGGCGGCGCGGGTCTCGAGCAGTTGCACGCGGCGGCCTGCGTCGCATCCCGCGGCCGCGACGATTTCGGTGAAGTCGGCGAGTGAAACATGATGCGAGCAGGAGCAGGTGATGAGCGTGCCGCCGGGTGCGAGCAGACGGATCGCTCGCAGGTTCAGCTCTTTGTAGCCGCGGAGCGCGCCTTCAGCGGCTCGCTTCGATTTTGCGAAGGCGGGCGGGTCGAGGACGATGGCGTCGAAGGAACCCGCCTCCACAGGTAACGAGGTTGCGACGATGGACTTGTGTGTGGCGTCGTCCAGCGCCCGCAAGAGAGCGAAGGCGTCGGCTTCGATCCAGTCCACATCCGCGGCTAGTCGTGGGTTAAGAATGAGATTGCGCTCGGCGGCCTCGAGCGCAGTGCGCGATTGGTCGACGCCGGCTACGCGCTGGCAGACGCGCGCGAGATGCAGAGCGAAGCCGCCCTGATAGGTGCAGACGTCTAGAGCCCGTTCTGTGCGACCGGAGCGTTGCACCCGTTCGGCTGCTGCAGCGTAGTTCAGGCGCTGGTCGAGAAAGGCACCGGTCTTCTGGCCGGCGGAGGCGTCGTAGCTGAAGTGAATTCCGTTCAGCGTGAAGGTGGTTGTGGTTCGAGTTTCCTCAAGCGATGCGGTTGTAAAGAGTGGCCCTGGAGGTGGGGCGGGGAGATGTTCGAGCTCGCGGATTCGTGGGTCGGGTCGCTCCCAGATGGTTAGGGGCTCATTGTTGGGTGCGATGTTTTTGCGCAGTGTTTGTGTGAGGACTTCGCGGATATCGTCCTGAGCTGTTCCCTGGGTTACGAGCTGCAGCAGGACGAGATCGTTGTAACGATCGGCGACGATGCCGGGCAGATTGTCGGCTTCGGCGAAGATCAGCCGGTGGGCGTTGTTGGCGTCGCTGAGGGGCGCGAGTTCGCGGCGAAGGTGCAGCGCTGCTTCGATTCGTTCGCGCAGCTGCAATAGATACTCTTCGCGGGACAGGTTGGGTTGTAGCGAGACGAGGCGCGCGGCGATCTGCGAGGTAGTTGAGTAGAGAGCGGACCCAAGTGGGGCGCCGCGGCCGTCGGCGATGGTAACAAGTGCGCCCGGCGTGAGATCGCCGCCAGATATGGGTTCGAGGTCGGAGCGATAGACCCAGAGATGGCCGGCGCGGAGACGGTCGGCGGCACGGCGCGTGATGCGAAGCGTCGGAGTCATGGATCTTCAGGATAGGCGATGTGGGCGTGAGACGTTCGCTGCTGGGTGAATCAGCGTTCGGGGTGCAGGGTTCGTTCGAAAAAGGCGGCAGCACGCTGGTAGCTGGCGAGCCAGTCGCGATGCAGGATGAAGTCGTGGACCTCGTCGGGGAAGATGAGTGTCTCTACGGGGACGTGATGGGCGCGCAGAGCGTCAGCGAGTATGGGCGTCTGTGCATAGGCAACGTCGGGGTCATCGTCGCCATTGATCAGCAGCACGGGGGAGCGCCACCGGTCGATGGCGGCCATGGGAGAGCTGGCATGGGCGAGAGCGGCGATGCTCTCCTGCTGCGAGAGCGAGCCGCGCAGCCAGTCGGCGTCGTTGTCTTCGAGAATCCACTCGTGAACGCCGTGGAAGTCGACGCCAGCGGCGAAGAGATCGCTGTTGCGCGCGAGAGCGAGTGCAGTGAGATAGCCGCCGTAACTTCCGCCCCAGAGGCCGATGCGGGCGGAGTCGATGTCGGCGCGCGTACGCAGATAGTTCACGGCCCCGAGTACGTCGTTGTATTCGGTGGCGCCGTCGGCTCCAGCGTGTTCGCACTGGCGGAAGTCGAGACCGTAGCCGATGCCGCAGCGGTAGTTCACGCTTAGCACGATGAAGCCGCGCGAGACTAGGTACTGGTTCATGGCGTAGGCGTTGGAGTAGTAGTCCATGCCGGGATAACCGAGCAGCATCTGGCGGTGCGGGCCGCCGTGAAAGAAGAGGATCGCAGCATGTCGCGTGTGGGGGTCGAGGTGCGATGGGAGAAACAGTTGTCCGTGCAGAGTCAGCAGCTTGTCAGCGGAGGGAAAGAGGACCTGCTGTGGAGTGACCAGTTGCGATGCAGGATAGGTGGCTGGGGACGCATCGGGATGTAGCGAATGGATGGCGCCATCATGGACGATGAGAGCGGGGTGCATGGGTTCGCGGGCGTTGGAGACCAGGGCTGCGAGGGAGTGGTCATTGGCGGAGAGCTGCGGGTGCGTTTCTATGCCTTGGCCGCGCGTCAGTTCGATCGGAACTGCTTCGGGATGGGTTAGATCGAGTTGCCAGAGATGGCGGCGATCGACATCGAGTGGATCGGTTGTTGCTTGATTCGAGGCATAGAGCAGCGTCGTTCCTTCTTCATTGAGCGAAGGGTCTTCGACTTCAAACACGCCGGGGGTCAGGAGCTTTGGTGATTGGTCAGTGTGCGATGGATCGAGCGCATAGAGGTGCACCCATCCGTCGGCTTCGCTGGGGAAGATGATTTCGTTGGCCGCTGTCCAGAAGAGATGGGGCTCGCCTGTAGCCATGTGCGGAAGGACGCTCCCCGGTTTGTCGGCTTCGGGTGTGAAGGCGGTGTGGGCCTCGCCAGTCGAAAGATCGAGAAGTTGAATGGACCAGGGGGTTGCGGAGACGCGGTTGGCGGCGAACTCGGGAACATCGGTGAAGGGTGAGCGTAGCCAGGCGAGATGTTGGCCGTCGCGCGAAAACGCCGGGGCGAAGTCGTCGCCTGTGGAGGGAGCGGGAAAGGTGAGCGTGTGGGTGCGCAGGTGAAAGAGTGCGAGATAGCTGTGGGCCGTGCGGCCGTATCCGCGTTCGCTGACGAACGCGAGAAGGTTGCCATCGGGCGAGAGGGTGAGCTGTGAGTCGCGACCGCGATCAATGACAAGTTGAGCGGCTCGATGTTGCGGATCCTTGAGTGCGAGCGACCAGATGCTGCCGTCGCGGAGAAAGAAGATCGTTTGGCCGTCGTGTGAAAACAGAGGAGCGTGACCCTGCACGATTGCGGCTGCAGCGGGTGGCCCGGCGACACTCTCGATCCAGAGGGTGGGAGCGACGCTGCGCTGAAGATGTGCTGGGTTGGAGGGCTTATCGTCAGGGCCCTCTGTCGTTGAAAGGGTGAAGGCAATCGTTTGGGCGTTGGGTGACCAGATGATGTTGGAGAGATCGAGGCCGTCGTCTCTGCTAAAGTCCGAAAGCTGGCGCGCCTTGGTGTGCGGGCCGCCGATCCAGAGATTGTGATGGCCCTCTGCGTTTTCTACCCAGGCGAAGAGGTCGCCTGTGGGCGCTGGCGTCAGGTCAGTCGCGTAGGGCGCGCTGAGAACCTGTTGGAGAGTGAAGGGTTGCTGAGCTGGAGTTACGGCGGAGAGACAGAGCGCGAACGAGGCGGCCAAAGCACAACGAAAAACACGAGCCATGCGCGGATGGTACACCGAGGCGCGCGGCGGCGCCGCTTCGGCGCAAATCTGCCATAGGCTCTTACCAGGCCTTAGGAGCAGTGTTTTCAGGCAGGCGCGGTTTCGGCCTTCAGCCGCTCGGCTGTTGCATGCGCGATCAACGCGTCGATCGTCGGCTGCAGCATTCCTTCCATCACCATGTTCAACTGATGATTGGTCAGGCCAATGCGGTGGTCGGTGAGGCGGTTCTGCGGGAAATTGTAAGTGCGGATCTTTTCACTGCGGTCGCCGGAACCGACCTGCGACTTGCGCTGCGCGGCCATGGCCTGGTGCTGGCGCTCCATCTCGACCTCGTAGAGGCGGGATCGAAGGACGCGCATCGCTTTTTCACGATTCTTAATTTGTGACTTTTCGTCTTGGCAGCTTACGACGGTATTTGTGGGCAAGTGTGTGATGCGCACGGCAGAGTAGGTCGTGTTGACGGACTGGCCGCCGGGGCCGGAGGAGCAGAAGGTGTCGATGCGCAGGTCCTTGTTTTCGATTTTTACGTCGACCTCTTCAGCCTCGGGAAGAACGGCGACGGTGATGGCGGAGGTGTGGACGCGGCCCTGGGTCTCGGTGGCGGGAACGCGCTGCACGCGATGGACGCCGGACTCGTACTTCATCTGCGAGTAAACCTTGTCGCCTTCGAAGATGGCAGTGACCTCTTTGAGGCCGCCGACCTCGCTGGGAGATTCGGAGAGGACTTCGACCTTCCAGCGGTGCTGCTCAGCGAAGCGAAGGTACATGCGGAAGACCTCAGCGGCGAAGAGCGAGGCTTCGTCGCCGCCGGTGCCGGCGCGGACTTCGATGACGATGTTCTTGTCATCGTTGAGGTCTTTGGGGAGGAGAAGGACCTTCAGGTCTTCTTCGACGAGGGGGAGCTTCGGCTCCAGCTCGGCGAGCTCGTCCTGAGCCATGGCGCGCACGTCGGTGTCAGCGTCGGCGAGCATGGCTTTGGCTTCGGCGATGGAGTCGCGCAGCTTGCGATACTCGCGGAACTTTTCAACCGTGGGTTCGAGATCGCGGTGCTGCTTGGCGACGGCCTGGAAGCGCTTCTGGTCGGAGAGCAGAGCGGGGTCGCCCATCTGGCGGCCGAGGTCTTCGTAGAGAGATTCGAGTTGGTCGAGTTTGTCGAACATAGGGAACAGACAGTAGAGGATAGACAGTAGATAGTAGAAAAACAGATTGGTGTGGGGAGCGCGGGTGTGCTGGCGTGGCGCAGCTAGAGGAAGTCGTGCCGGGAAGAGGTCACCGGGTTGTCGCTGCGGAGGGCCATCGCTCTTTAGATGGTATCGCGAAGATCAGGGATTCGTGGCAGGAATGGGGCCGAGGCCGACGACCTGGCAGGTGCGAATCTCCTTGTCCGGCATCAGGAGGTCGTAGCCCTGGTAGATGTCATAGGTGTTCGGGTGCTTGGAGGGCGCGTGCACTTTGGACGAGAGGTGTGCGGGATAGTCCCCCAAGGCGAGTACGCCATTGCTGTTGCATAACAGCTCAATGGGCTGGCTATCGATAGTGGTTTCCAGGTATTGCAGGTAGATCGTTATGCCGTTCGTCTCGAAGCCTCGCAAGCGAGACGAATTTACATGAATTTTGGTCGGGAAATCTGCGGGATTCGGTTGCGCTGCGCTGAGTGCAATGGGTTGCGCAAGCAGAATAACGAGGAGCAGAGGCGCCTGTATCAGGAGCAACGTGAGGGCGAGCTTTTTCATCGGATGGGTCTCCTTCGGTGTGAACCGGCGGATCAGGATAAAGTTGCGATTGGCTTTGCGCACATCCCTATTGCAGGGAGGAATCTCAAGATGTCGCTGTTCACGGACCTAGCAGAACTGGCCGAAGCGCTTGCGGGTGAGAACAGCAAGCTGAAGAAGCTGGCGGCGATTGCAGAGGCGATTCGGCGAGTGGTGGAGGAGTCCGCGGCGGAGGCGGGGCGGTTTTGTCTCTATCTGGCTGGGTTGCCGTTTGCGGAGGCTGATGCGCGGAAGCTGAATGCCGGTGGGGCGATTCTTTCGCGGGCGGTGAAGGAAGTTTCGGGTGCGAGCGATGCGGCGTTGACAGCAGCGTACCGGCGGCATGGAGACCTGGGGGCAGCTGCATATGACTTGCTGCAAGGAAGAGGACAGAGATCAGAGTGCAGAGATCAGGGCTGCAAAAGTCCTCGGTTGATACTGGAGGATGTGGCCGAGGCGTTCGGGGTGATGGCGACAGCACGGACGACGGCAGTTCGCGCGGGCGCTATCGAGGGGCTATTGCAGCATGCTACGGCGCTGGAGGCGAAGTATCTGCTGAAGCTGATGCTGGGGGATATGCGCATCGGGGTGAAGCAAAGCCTGGTGGAAGAAGCGATTGCGGTGGCCGCAGGCGTGCAGGTAGCCGCGGTTCGTCATGCGGTGATGCTGGAGGCCGATTTGAGCTGCGCGGTGGAGCGGGCGTTTGCGGGGACGCTGGCAGAGGCAAGGATGCGTCTGTTTCATCCGCTGGGGTTCATGCTGGCTTCACCGGTGGAGACGCCGGAGGAGGCCGTGGAGCGGTTTACAGCGAAGCCCGTAAAGACCGCCTTAAAAGCAGCTAAGGTTTCTAAACGGAAGAGACGCAAGCGGGCGGAGGAGCCTGCCGATTTGTTGGCGGCGGATTCGGCGGAGGCGGGGTTTGCGGAGGATGTCGAAGACGAGGCTGCTGTACTCGGTGTGAGCGACGGCGAAGGTGTCCCGGGGTCGATTCATGCGTTGCTCGAGGACAAGTACGACGGCATTCGGGCGCAGGTGCATTGCGGAGATCCGGAGCAGCCGGGACGGGTGGCGATCTATTCCCGGAATCGCGAGGATGTGACGGTCAGCTTTCCGGAGCTGGAAGAGGCGTTTCTTAATGTTCGTGAGGCTTCGAGCGGGCTGATTTTCGATGGCGAGATTCTTGGTTGGGATGTGACAGCGGAGAAGGCGCTGCCGTTTTCGATCCTGGGCCAGCGCATCGGACGCAAGCGCGTGGACAACGCCATGCGGCGGGCGATTCCCGTCGTGTTTATGGCCTTCGATCTTCTATACGCGGAGGGCGAGCTTCTACTGCCATTGCCACTGCAGGAGCGAAGGGCGAGGCTGGAGGCAGTCGTGGAGCGTCTGGCGGCGGCTGTCGTTTCTCCGCCGGAGCTGGACGGCAGCCTGGTTACAGGGCAAAACGAGCTTTTCGCGGGAGCCTCGGAGAGCGAGGAACAGATGCGGCGGCTGCGGCTATCGGCGGCGAAGCTGGTGGAGAGTGCGGAGGCGATCGATCAGGCGTATCGCGATGCGCGGGCACGGGCTAATGAGGGCGTGATGATCAAGGCTGCGGAGTCGGCGTATCTGCCTGGACGGCGTGGGCTGGCGTGGGTGAAGCTCAAGCGCGAGCTGGCCACGCTGGATGTGGTAATTACAGGCGCGGAGTTCGGGCATGGTAGACGCGCAGGACTTCTTAGCGACTACACCTTCGCTGTGCAAGGGCACGGAATGGATGGGAGTGCGGAGCTGTTGAATGTGGGAAAGGCGTATTCGGGCGTAACGGATGCCGAGATTTCCGAGCTGACGGAGTGGCTCAAGGCCCATACGATCGAAGACTTCGGGCACTATCGGACGGTCGAACCGCTGCGGGTTCTCGAGGTGGCGTTCAACAACATCATGCGGTCGGACCGCCATTCGAGCGGGTTTGCGCTGCGGTTTCCGCGGATTCTGCGGGTGCGCGACGATAAGCCTGTCGAGGAGGTCGACACGCTGGAACGGGTGGAGGAGATCTATCAGTCGCAGCCGGACAAGGGTGGAGAGTAGCGACCGGCATAACTCTCGATGGCAGATAGAGATGCTCCGGTGCCGCCAAAGAGATTTTGACTGCGACAAAAGCATTACAGACTGGAGACAACCCCAGTGCGAATATCTGGTTAGAATTGAGATAAGCGAATCGGCAGAGGCGAAGTTCATTTGCCTCAATGGATTTGCCTCAGGCTATCCCCCTCCCCGGAGCCGTTCCGATGTCTCGTGTACTTCAGGCCCTGTTTTCCCCTTCCCGCTGCCTTTCCACCCCACTCTCTCTGCTCGTGCTGTTTGGCCTCGCTGCGCTGACTCCGATAAGCCATGCGCGCACGCCTGGAGCCGTGCTCTCGCCCGGAGTCGTTCCTTCCGCGGAGTTGATACTGCCGGCTTCAGGGCAGAAATATGAGTTGCACCTTTACCATCTGCACACGGGCGAGAGCCTGGATGTGGTTTATCGCATCGGAGACACCTATATTCCTTCGGCGCTGGCGGAGCTGAATCATTTTTTGCGCGACCACCGCACAGAGGACGTCAGTCATTACGATCCACGCGAGTTCGATCTGCTGCACAATCTGCTGACACGGCTGGGACGGCCGAACGCTCTGATCGACGTGGTCTGCGGCTATCGCAGCCCTTGGTCGAACAACTATTTGCGCACACGCGGGCCAGACACGGGCGTGGCCGAGCACTCGCAGCATGTGCAGGCGAAGGCGATCGACATTCGTGTCCCTGGCGTCTCGACGCGGCGGCTTGACCAGGCGGCGCTGAGCCTGCACGAGGGCGGCGTCGGCTACTACCCGGTGAGCCAGTTTGTGCACGTGGACGTGGGACCGGTGCGGCAGTGGAGCTTCAGCGGCGGACACAGCCGTCGTGGCCGTCATTATCGTCACCGGCGCACGTAGTCTGTTTGCACCTTGAGTTCATGCAGGGCCCGCTCTTCCGATTTGGGAGCGGGCCTTGCTGCATCAGCGGTGATAATGAGGCGACGAGGGTGATGCAGAGCGAGTGAAGAGCTGGATCGAGGTCTCCGAACAGAGGTTGAAGGCGAACTTCGCGGCTGTGCAGGCGCTTGCCGGCGCCGAGGCTGACGTGCTGGCGTTGGTGAAGGCCAAAGGCTATGGACATAATGCGGAGCTGGTGGCCCCGATACTGGCCGCTGCCGGCGCTCGCTGGCTTGGCGTTGATGATGCCGAGCAGGGCAGGCGGGTTCGTCAGGCGCTACAGCAGGATTCCCAAGCAGATCTCCAGAAGAATTTCCAGACGCGATTGATGGTGATGTGCGGGATGGAGCCTGACGATGCGGCGATGATCGTCGCCGAGCGGTTGACGCCGGTGGTGTGGACAGCGACACATCTTCAGGCGCTGGAGGCGGCCGCGTACGCTGCGGGAGAGCGGCTGACTGTGCATCTGGAGATCGACAGCGGCATGGCGCGGCAGGGAGTGGCGCCGGGAGCGGAGCTCGCTGAGTTTCTGGCGGCGCTGACGAAGGCGCGGCATGTAGATCTGGAGGGAGTGATGTCGCATCTGAGCTCGGCGGAGGTGGCTGGATCCTCAGTGACGGAGCGGCAGCGCGAGCGGTTCAGCGAGGCGCTTGCGCAGTTGGTTGCGGCAGGCGTTCGTCCGCGCCTCTTGCACCTGGCGAATAGCTCGGCGCTCGATGAGGGAACGACGACAGAGTGGATGCGGGAGACGGCCGCTGCGATGGGGGCGCGGGTTCTGGTGCGTCCGGGGATTGCGGTGTATGGGTACTGCCTGGCAAGAGAGGGTGAGTCGGGTCTAGCGCCGAAGAGTGGGGAGTTGGCGGCGAAGCTGCGGCCGGTGATGACGTGGAAGACACGGGTGATTGGGGTGCGTGAGATTGAGGCGGGACAGACGGTTGGGTATGGGGCGACGTTTGTGGCGCAGAAGGCGATGAGATTAGCGCTGCTGCCGGTGGGATATGCGGATGGGTTTCGTCGGGAGGCTTCCTCTGGGCTCGGAAATGGGTGGGTGATGATTCGAGGCGGTCGCGCGCCGGTGGTGGGAAGGGTGTCGATGAATTTGACGGTAGTGGATGTGACGGAGATGGGTGGAGAGTGTGTGGGTGATGAGGTGGTGTTGGTGGGGGACGGCGTGTCCGCTGAGGACCATGCGCGGTGGTGCGGCACCATTCCGTACGAGATTCTGTGCGGCATTCGAGCGCGTGCGCGGCTGACCTGACAGCGGCCACGCGAACGATAGACTGGAGAGATGTTGTCAGCGCTGTATGGGAGATGGATGATCGCGTGGGAGACTGCGCTGACCACCCGTGATGAGAATCGCGTCGAACGCCCGCTGGAATGGGGGTTTGAACATCTTGCGGACTGTGGTGGCGTTGAAGCAATGAAGCAGATTGAGCATGGCGAGATCTCTCCGCTGGAGGCGATGATTGCGCTCAATCAACATATCGTAGCCGAACCCCAGAGCTTCTTCGGTTACACGACGCCGACGGACTTTCGCATTGAGATGCACCATCCGGAGCTGCATCCGACCAATGTTCGTCCGGAGACGCGGGAGCAGGAACGGGAGTGGCGACGTCGTGCCGAAGTTGGTGAATTGCGGCGCGAGCCGTTTCTGCGCTGGACCTCGGCGGTGCAGACTGGCTTTCCGGAGAACGATCTGGCCAATGCGCGATGGTATCCGGAGAAGCAAACAGTAGACAGGGAGACAGTAGACAGTAAAAAAGGACGCAAGAAGCGGCAGGCAATGATCGTAATGCCGCAGTGGAATGCGGATGCGTTTTCGCATAATGCCTTGTGCGAGATGTTCAACCGGTGGGGGATTGCTTGTCTGCGACTGTCGAAGCCCTATCACGATGTGCGGAGACCGGCCGAGCTGGAACGCTCGGACTATGCGGTGAGTGCGAACGTCGGTCGCACGATCGCTGCGGCGCGGCAGGCGGTGGCGGATGTGCGGAGTGCCGTGGATTGGTTGGAGTCGCAGGGATATGAGCAGTTCGGCGTACTGGGAACGAGCCTGGGAAGCTGCTACGCGTTTCTGGCAGCGGCGATGGATCCGCGTGTCGAGGTCTGCGCGTTCAACCATGCGTCGACGTGGTTTGGCGATGTCGTGTGGACGGGGCAGAGTACGCGGCATGTTCGGGCGTCGCTGGAACATGCCGGGCTTACGCGCGAGGATGTGCGCGCCATTCTGGCGGGCATCAGTCCGATGAGTTTTATGAAGGAGTTTGCGCGGCCGGCGGGGCGGCGCACGCTTGTCGTCCACGCAACCTACGATCTGACGTTTCTGCCTGAGTTCTCGATGGACGTGCTGCACAACTTCGAGGAGCACAAGGTCCGGTATGTGTCGAAGGTACTGCCCTGCGGGCATTACACAACTGGCGAGACGCCGTACAAATATCTCGACGGCTGGTACCTTGGCTCGTTTGTGTGGAGCAGTTTTCGCGAGCTGGCGCGCAAGAGGCCGGCGATAACCGAGGTTGGTAAGCGGCTGCTCTAGAGGGTTCCGGCGGGAAGAACTGAATTCATGAAACGACGTGCGGCGCCCATGGGGGCTGTGCCAGGGCATGGCGTGGCGGGAGCTGCCGTTAGCGGCACGAGCTGAGGACGAGGATGCAATGCCCGGCGGGCTGCCTGCTGCTCGATCTCGCGTCCGACCTGCGCCACGATGGCCTGGGTCTGCGCGAGGCTGGCCAGGCGTGGGGGTACCGGTTTAGCGGTTTCTGCCGAGACGATATGGAGGCCGCGGTAGCGCCGCGAAGGTTGTGAGGCCCTCGCGACGCCGGGAGGAGGGGGAGTATGCAGGAGGTTCGGAGTTCCCATAGCAGCGATCCCGGAAGGACGGGGGAAGGGTATTGTGCGGGCTGCCACGGTTCGACCTTTCTTCGGAAGACTGGCCGAAGTCCCCCGAGGAGGCAGGGGACTTCGCAGGTGATGCACCTTGCCAGTTGATAAAGGCCCGGTACGAATGGCCCAGCCCCAAAAACATACTGCGGAGGCTTTGCTGCGGGTTGGTGTTACTGAGGATGCGCGCCGCTGATCAGACAGGAAGATCAAGGACGCGCTGGCCCGGTTATTTTTCAGAGCCCGTTTCGGCTCCATGGTGAGGATGCGGCCGGAGTTGCGAACCGGCTATCCCTCTTAGGCCGAGCGTACGGCGGGCTTGGGTGGGATGGGGATGCGACCTTCGGGGTAGAGCGGGGTTCGCCGCGTCGTACAATCGCACAAAGATATGCCGATCGATCTGACCGCTCCCCTCGCCACCGCCGATCCAGAGATCGCCGCCCAGATTCATAACGAGGTCATCCGCCAGCACGAAGGGTTGGAGATGATCGCCAGCGAGAACTTCGTCTCGCGGGCTGTGCTGGAGACCGCCGGGTCGGTCTTCACCAACAAGTACGCCGAAGGCTATCCGGGCAAGCGATATTACGGCGGGTGCGAGTTCGCCGACGTCGTTGAGAACCTGGCACGCGACCGCGTGAAGAGGCTGTTCGGCGCGGAGCATGCGAACGTGCAGCCGCACTCCGGCTCGCAGGCGAATGCGGCAGCGTACATGACGCTGCTGGAGCCCGGGGACACGATTCTCGGACTCGATCTGGCCCACGGCGGCCATCTCACGCATGGGCACCGGTTGAATTTTTCGGGCAAGCTGTATCGGGTCGCGGGCTACAAGGTGCGGCGAGATACAGAGACGATCGACTACGACCAGCTTGAGGCGCAGGCTCTGGAGGAGAGGCCGAAGGTGATCGTCGGCGGCGGGTCGGCGTATCCGCGGCAGTTTGATTTTCCGCGCATGCGCAAGATCGCGGACAAGGTTGAGGCGAAGCTGATGATCGATATGGCGCACTTTGCCGGGCTGGTGGCCGGCGGGGTGCATCCTTCGCCAGTGCCGCATGCGCAGGTGGTGACGTCGACGACGCACAAGACGCTGCGGGGCCCCCGGGCCGGTCTGATTCTGTGCACGGCCGACCTGGCGGCGGGGGTGGACCGGAGCGTGTTCCCGGGGCAGCAGGGGGGGCCACTTGTGCACATCGTCGCGGCCAAGGCGGTGGCGTTCGGCGAGGCGTTACAGCCGGAGTTCAAGGCCTACGCAACGCAGGTGGTGGCTAACGCGAAGGCGCTGGGTGAGGCGATGCAGGCGGCCGGGTTCCGTGTGATCTCGGGCGGAACGGATACGCATCTGATCCTGGTGGATGTGTTCGGGCGCGGGATGCTGGGCTCAGAGGCGGAGGCGGCGCTTGGGCTGGCCGGGATTACGGTGAACAAGAACGCGATTCCGTACGACACGAATCCGCCGATGAAGCCGAGCGGCATCCGCATCGGGTCGCCGGCGCTGACGACGCGGGGGATGAAGGAGCCGGAGATGCGGACGATCGTGGGGTGGATTGCGGAGGCGCTGGAGCATCGGAATGACGAGGGGCGGCTGAAGCAGATTCGTGGACGCGTCGGCGAGCTGACGGAGCAGTTCCCGCTTTACAACTGGTTGCGTGCGTAGTTGAGATAAGCTCGGGTACTATCACAATCCTGAGGCGGCACAGATGGACATGGTTCTGTTGCTCGGTGTCGTTACCGGCATGCGCAGCATGACGGCGCTGGCGGCGGTGTGCTGGGCGGCGTGGCTGGGGTTGATGCCGGAGCATGGATGGGCGGTGTGGACCGCGTATCTCGCTGCTGCTATCCTGTTTAGTATCTTTGCTTTAGGTGAGTATGTGGTTGATGCGTTGCCGAAGACGCCCAAGCGCACGGACGGGGGGCCGGCTATTGCGCGGGTGGTGATCGGGGCGCTCGTGGGGGCGGTGGTGGCGACGGCGATCGATGAGCCGCTGGCCGGCGGCGTGATCTTTGGAGCGGTGGGGGCGCTGATTGGGACGTGGGGCGGCTACTGGATCCGGATGACGCTGGACCGGATTACGGGGCGCGACCTGCCGGTGGCCCTGGCCGAGGACGTGTCGGCGATTGGGCTGGCGGTTCTGGCGATTGCCCGGCTGCATGGCGGTCTGGTGGTTGATATGCAGCGGATGGCCAGCTAGGGGTCCCCCCTGCCCTGGTGAGAGTGAATTCTTTAGAATGTTAGGGTTGCGGCATCTTTTGCGCGCAAAATATTGATTCCAGATATTTTGGTTCGTAAAATCTCTGGAATGTGTTGGTTGCGGCGTTTTTTTGTGGTATCCCCCAACATTGAACCCCACCCATGCCGACGATAAAGCCGTCGTCATGAATGGGCACCCAGATTTGTGTGGGTTTTGATCTCTATATCTAATTATAGAGAGTTGAGTGGAATTAATGTGCACCGATTTCTCTCTTTGTTTGCATGGGTTTAGGTGGTTTGGGGGCTTGACAAGATTTTCGGGTTTCCCGGTGCAGGTGGTTTCCGGGATGAGGGTTGTGGCGGGGTGGAAGAAGGCAATTCAGTCGCTTCGGCTTTCGCCTTCGCTCGGGCCTTCGGCAGAGCGGAGGCGCCTGCGGCGCGGCTTGTTTCCTGGGGCTTCGCCCCAGGCTGGTATGGGGCGCGCCGTTGGCGCTTGAAGGCAAAAGCAAGAGCAAAAGCTAATACAGGGGCCTTCGCTACGCTCAGGATGACAACTAGAAAAACAACGGCAAGAGCAAGAGCAACAGCAAGAGCAACGGCAAAAACCAATACAGGGGTCCTTCGCTTTCACTCCAGCGCGCAAAGACGCTCGCCGGGGACCCCGATTTGCTCAGGATGACGAGCGGAAGGGGGAGCGCAGAAGCCTTCGCTGCGCTTAGGGGCGGGTGGCGAGGGCGACGCGGGGGATGGAGGCGTAGTCGTCGAGGAAGCGGATGTTCTGCCAGGGCTGGTCCGGGTTGGTGAGGAGATGGGTGAGGGCGGTGCGCTGGCCGAAGCCGATCTCGAGGGCGAGGAGGCCGCCGGGGCGGAGGGCGTGGAAGGCCTGGGGGATGAGGCGGCGGTGGAGCGAGAGGCCGTCGGCGCCGGCGTAGAGGGCGAGCGAGGGTTCGTGGTCGCGGACCTGGGGGGCGAGGGTGGGGGCGTCGGTGTGGGGGACGTAGGGCGGGTTGGAGACGATGGCGTCGAAGGGCGGTGTTTTGGCGGGCAGGGCTGCGAGCAGATCGCCTTCGAGGAAGCGGATGCGGGAGGCGAGGCCGAGCTGCGCGGCGTTGGCGCGGGCGACGGCGAGGGCGGCGGAAGAGAGATCGGTTGCGGTGATGTCGGCGTGAGGGAGATTCTGCGCCAGAGCGAGGGCGATGGCTCCGGAGCCTGTGCCGACGTCTGCAATATGGAGGGGATTTGACTGCGGTTGGGAGTGGGCCCAGTCGAGGACGGCTTCGACGAGATGTTCGGTTTCGGGGCGGGGGATGAGGACGGCGGGCGTGACGCGGAGGGGGAGACCGAAGAACTCCTGCGTGCCGGTGATGTATTGCAGCGGCTCCTGCGCGGCGCGGCGGGCGACGAGGGAGCGGAAGGATTGGAGTTGGGCTGGGTCGATGGAGTCGTCTGCGTGGGCGAGGAGCCAGGCGCGGTCGCGGTGGAGCGTGTGGGCGAGGAGGGTTTCGGCGTCGCGACGGGCGATGGAGGTGGAGGCTTCGAGGAGGGCGTCGCGGAGCGTCATCGTCAGAGATGAGGATAGCGGGTGGGTGCGCGATGAGGTTTAGGTGGAAACGGTTCGAGCGACTGTGCCGGAATGGGCAAGCCTGTGGTTCGAGGTGTCAGGAGACCAGCCGCGGCAGGCACTGCCGGTCTGATGGATCACTGACGGGAAGCTGACTTCTGATTAGGGGCTGTACCAGATAATGTCGTGAGGATCTGGTATGGCGAGCGGGTTTCGTAAGAGTCGTTTGTCGTGGGGCAAGCAGGTTCGCTTGGTGGAGCATTTTGTGGCCGGCAGCACAGCGCGGACTGCGGCGGAGCTGAT
>DATCFM010000011.1:0-12122 GCA_036509515.1 Acidobacteriaceae bacterium | reverse complement strand
GAGCGGAACGCGTTCTTCGGGTTGTGCTTGGACAACACCTTCGTGATCGCCGCCGTCAGCGTCGTCTTGCCGTGATCGATATGACCAATCGTCCCTACGTTTACGTGCGGCTTGCTGCGATCAAATTTTTCCTTCGCCATGTTAATTCTCCTCTATCCAGCCGGAAGTGCCCCGGCGATTGACCAAAAATCTGTGGGTGATTCCGGCGTTCTACCTCAGTAGTACGCGTACAGCTTGAAGTACTTATCCCGCAGCGGAATCTCGACCTTTTCGAGCGAGGCAAGATACAGCTCGCGAATCTGGCCCTGGTCACCGTCAGTGAGCTTGCCGTATTCCACGGCCGTGCCGACGCCCAGCTTGCCTGCGGCGAGCACGGCCTCGAAGTCGCGGATGCGGAGTCCTGCGCGCTCCAGCGAGCGCAGAAACTTCTCGACGTTATGCGTGGCAAATGAGCCTTCGACGGCCCGCTTGACGACGGCAAAAGTGGCCGGGTCGGCCACGGCGACCGGCGGCCGCTCATACAACGCGCTGGAACGATCTACGTGGCTCAAATCCGTATGGGGTTGCGACATGCCTCTCCGAGTTACTTCTTAAAGTCTTGCGAATCTGGAGCGGGAGACGGGAATCGAACCCGCGACCAACAGCTTGGAAGGCTGTGACTCTACCACTGAGTTACTCCCGCCCTGTCGGGCTGTGACTCTATCCCGGGCTGAAGCCCCGACTGCCCTGCTTACCCTGCCCGACAAAAATCTGGAGCTGATGATGGGGCTTGAACCCATGACCTCTCCCTTACCAAGGGAGTGCTCTACCACTGAGCTACATCAGCCTCTTACACGTCCAGACGGTCGCTTTCCTGCCCCGTCTGTTCGTCATTCATCTTACGCGCGCGCCGCCAACCGATCAGAACGCGTACGGCGAAAAACCCAAGCAGCAGCCACGCAACCTGCTGCGTCTTGCCGGGATCGATCGTGCGCCACACCAGCAGCGCCAGAATCCCGATAACCGCCAGCGCGACAACCATCCGGCCCGTGCTGGAGGGCGCCATATTCGAAGGACCCATGCTCATTCCGGTCCTCCGTTCCAAAACGTAGTGCCCATCCAAAAACGTGGTGCACGTCGAATTATGGTGCACAGGGGAGGATTCGAACCTCCGTACCTCGTTGAGGGGCAGATTTACAGTCTGCTGCCATTAACCACTCGGCCACCTGTGCCCTGCTCTGCCTGCATGGCCGTCTCCGAGCAACCGTTCGCCCTGCATACCGGCCATCGGCGCAATCGACCCACGCCCAACGGAACGAAATACTGTGGCTGGCGGACACTCGAGAGGATGAACCTGACAAGCAGTACAACCAAACTCTTTTCCATGCTGCGGCGACGGAGCCACTCTCACCTCGAGAGCTGGAGCTGGCGAAGGGATTCGAACCCCCGACCGCCTGATTACAAATCAGGAGCTCTACCAGCTGAGCTACGCCAGCCTATACCGGGCCCAGCCATGCGCTCTTTTGCCTGACTGGGTGTTAACAGCACAGCGCGCTGCCAGGATGCGCAGCGCTGATCGAAGTTTATCACAGCACGCGCGCCTCAAATCCGCCCTACCCATAGCCTCCACGGCTCCCGTCGCGCATCCCGCACCCTGCACCGAAGTGATAGCATGAGGCGCATGAAGGTGCCCGTTTCGTCGCGCCGGGTCTATCGGCGCTGGGTTGTGTTGCCGGTCTTTCTGGCCGTTCTTCTCTTCAGTGGACTGCGCAGCGTCAGCGCTCAGGTCGAGCCCTCCGAAGACGGCCCGGTCCAGACCAACGCCGATGTCTCCAAGGCCCACTTCATCAGCAACGACACCATCGTCCGCATGGCCAAGGCCGGCCTCGACGACACCGTCATCCTTCAGACCATCGAGACCCAGCCCGGCCACTACGACACCTCGCCCGACGACCTCATCGCGCTCAAGAACGCCGGCGTCTCGCAGCAGGTCATCGCCGCCATGCAGGCGCGCAGCGCCGGTCTGGCCATCCACGCCAACAACAAGATCGACCTCGAACCCCTCGCCCGCGGCATCGACGACATCGGCGTCTACTATCAGGACAAGACCGGCGAGTGGGTTCCGCTCAAGACCGAGCGCGTCGAGTTCAAATCCGGCGGCTGGGTGAAGAGCACCTTCAGCTACAACGTCGTCAAGCAGGACCTCAACGGCGAAGTCGATCAGGCGCAATCCACGCTCGTGCTGTTCACCGGCGTCAACATCCTCATCTACGCGCCCGCCGGAACCCAGCCAGAGGAGTACGACTTTATCCGCTTCCGCGAGCACCCGCACAACCGCGAGTTCCGCGTCAAAACCGGCGGCGTCTTCCACTCCGAGACCGGTTCCCAGCGCGATGACATCGAATTTCATCCGCACAAGATCGCTCCGCAAATGTACGTCTTCACCGTGCCCGCCGACATTCAGAAGGGCGAGTACGGCGTGCTTCCTCCGGCCTCCTCCAACGCCCCCGGAATCTCCAACGCCGGCAAGATCTTTACCTTCTCTATCCGTGAATAGCCTGACTTCTCTATCCGTGAATAGCTTGACTTCTTTGTCCGTGAATAGCTTGACATCTTTATCCGTGAATCACTGATGCGAAAACGCACCTGGATCTCCCTCCTGATAGGACTGGCCGTGCTGGGCGCGCTGGCGCTGGCCCTCTACCTGCGAGCCAAAGCTCCGCCCGAGGCCGCCCGCCTTCTGCCCGAGAGCGACGCCATCCTCTACGTCAACCTCAAGCCGCTGCGCGCCGCCACGCACTTCGATCAGACGCCCGTCCATCGCAGCCCGGACTTCCAGCACTTCATCGACGCGACCGGCATCGTGCCCGAGCGCGACCTCGACGCCGTCGCCTTCGCGCTGCACCGCATGCCCAACCCGCACGGACCCAACGGCGCCATCGCCTACTCCGAGGTCTTCGTCGGCAGCTTCGACGGCGAGCGCCTCGCCAAATATCTCTCCAGCATCGCCAGTGCGCAGGAGACATACGCCGGCCACACCATCTACACCATCCCCATCGAGGGCCGTCAGCTTCGCATCACCCAGCTCGGCTACGACATGGTCGCCGCCTCCAATATGCCGACGCCCGAGCAGATTCATTCCATGCTCGACCGCTCGCGCGCCTCGGCGCTCAGCTCGGCCGGCTCCTCGCTGCTGGCAGCGCGCTTTCGTGACGTGCCGCTGCTGGCGCAGGCCTGGGGCATCGGCCGCATCGGCCTTCCTTTCGCACATGATGGCCACCTCACCGTCCTCGGCCTGCAGCTTCCCGTCGCGCCGGAGACCGATTTCGTCGCCAGCGTGCGCTGGTCGAGCGCGGTCCCGCTGCACGGCGGCTCTGCCGAGCTGCGCATCGAAGAGTTCGCCGGCGACGACCTCGACGCCGAGCGCACGGTCGATGCGATGAACGCTCTGCTCAGCATCATGCGTGGCCTCGCCACCGCTCAGCCACCCCAGACCGCAGCCGACAAAGCCATGCGCGACGTGATCGCTTCCGTCGCACTTACCCACCACAACGCCCACGCCATCTTGCACGCCTCCGCGACGCTCGATCAGCTCAAGGCATTGCTCTCCGCGCATGATCCTGCGTCGTCCGCCATCGCTCCCGCGACGTCAACAGACGTTCGCGCGTCCAAGAAGTAAGAAGTCGAAGCATTGCGCGCTCTATTCCCACTCCCTGAGGTTGCCGATGCCTAAGCTGATCTCCGCCGTCTCTCTCTCCGCTCTCACCATCGCTTTCGCGCTCACGTTGTCAGCCCAGCAGCCCGTCCTCACCGGGCAGGCCGCGTTTACCGACTGGAGCCAGCAACACCCGGGCGTTCGTCACAAGATCACGCTCGGCGATCTTCCGCAGCCCAACCCTGCGGAGGCCGTCAACAACACCCCCCACCTCGTCGTGCGTCCTGCCGACGCCTGGCCCATCGCTCCTCCAGGCTTCAAGGTCACGCTCTACGCCGGCGGCGACGCCGCTCCCCTGCAGCGCGCCGATGCCAGGCGATACATGAGGCTCTCGGGTGGCACCTTCACCGAGCCGCGCCTCATCCGCACCGCGCCCAACGGCGATCTCTTCCTCGCCGACTCCGGCGCGGGCACAATCTTCGTCCTGCGCGGCGTCCGCGCCGACGGTAAGGCCGCTCAGATCGAAAAATTCGCAACCAGCCTCGACCATCCTTTCGGCATCGCCTTCTATCCGCTTGGCCCCCAACCCCAAGTGGGTCTACGTCGGCAACGCGACCACGATCCAACGCTTCGCGTACCACTCCGGCGATCTCCACGCCTCGGCCCCGGTTGAAACCGTCGTGCCGTCGATTCCCGGCTACGCCCAGCTCACCGGCGGCGGCCACTGGACGCGC
Source organism: Acidobacteriaceae bacterium (assembly GCA_036509515.1). Classification (GTDB taxonomy): domain Bacteria; phylum Acidobacteriota; class Terriglobia; order Terriglobales; family Acidobacteriaceae; genus Granulicella. The sequence goes on along the minus strand of DATCFM010000011.1, from coordinate 7,754 downwards.
GACGTCACCTTCACCAAAGACGGCCTGCACATGCTTGTCTCCGTAGGCTCAGCCTCCAACGTCGATAACGCCGACACGCACCCGCGCGAGTTCCACCGCGCCGACGTCCTCGAGTTCACGCCCGAGGGCAAGTTCGTCGAGGTCTACGCGCACGGCCTCCGCAACTGCGTCGGCGAGGCCATCAACCCCACCACCGGCCAGCTCTGGTGCTCGGTCAACGAGCGCGACGATCTCGGCAACCATCTCGTCCCCGACTACGTGACCAGCGTGCCTGAGGGCAGCTTCTTCGGCTGGCACTGGTACTACATGGGCGGCCACCGCGATCCGCGCCTGCCCGAGCCCTGCGCCAACGGCACCGGCCCCAATCTACAGCTCACCGCCCCACTCGCTGAAGAGCAAGGCAACAACTGCAAGCACATCGACATGGCCTCAAAGGTCCGCACGCCCGACGTCCTCGTGCAGCCGCACATGGCCTCGCTCGAGATGACCCTCTACACCGATCACAAATCGCAGTTTCCGGCAGAGTACGAAGGCGACGCCTTCGCCGCCGAGCACGGCTCCTGGAACCGCGACCCGCGCGCCGGCTACGAGGTCATCTTCATCCCCATGCACAACGGCCACGCCACCGGCGAGTACGACGACTTCCTCACCGGCTTCCTCACCAAGAACGGCGAGGTCTGGGGGCGCCCCGTCGGCGTCACCGTCGGCAACGACGGCAGTCTCTTCGTCACCGACGACGGCTCCCGCTCGGTCTGGCACGTCGTCTACACCGGGAAATAATCGTCACCCCGCCTCCAGCATCCTTCCCGACTTCTCCTTCAGCTCGCCCAGCAGCCGCTCGATCTTCTCATCGCGCTCCAGCTTCGCGAAGCGGTCTTCGAGCGTGTCGCCCGCCAGCAGCTCTTTGCCCGCGTAGTTCTGTGCCTCCTCACTGCCGATCCGCGCCTTCAGCCGCGTCATGGCACTTCCACGAGCGACCGAACCGACCGTCACACCCACCACCTTCTCCTGCGCCGCATTTGCCTTGCCGACCATCCGCGCGCGGCGATGCTCGGCAACCAGCAGCTCGCACTGCGTCTGCGTCTCCTTCAGCTTGCCCTGCAGCTTGTTGTAGGTCGTGCGCAGCGCATCGGCCTCGGCCGTCTGCTCGGCCACCTGTCGCGCGAAAGCCTCGGCCATGCCGTCGTGACTGAGCGCGCGCTCCAGCGCCAGTCGCGCCAGCTCGTCCTCGTTGTTCTTCACCGCAAGCTCCGCCTTCGCGCGCCAGCCGTCGGCAGTGTGGTGCTGCTCCACCGCCTTCTTTTCGAGCAGATGTTGATCGGCGATCGCAATCGCCACCTGCGTCTTCACCTGTATCAGCTGGTTCTCCATATCCGTTAGAAGCTGCTTCAACATCTTCTCCGGATCCTCCGCGCGATCGATCAGGTCATTCACATTCGCGCGCAACAGCGTGGCAACTCGTTCCATCAATCCCATGACGTGCTCCTTCCGTTGGTTCATCCGCCCAGACATCCACTCAGTTCGCGTTCGGCTCTTTACTTCCTTCCAGCATCACTGTTCCAGCGGCCCCATTCGACGCGATCCCATTCGGCCGCGCCGCCATGCTCTTCACATTCGACATCAGCTCACTCAGCTTCATGCCGCTCAGCGCCTCAAACAACGCCGGCACCTGCGCAGCGATCTCCGTCATCTCGCCGGTCAGCTTGTGCGCTCCCGTCGTCTTCGAGTCGCCTGTCGAAACAATAGTGATCTTGTCCACGTTCGATAGCGGCTCCGCCATCGCACGCACAATATCGGCCAGGTTCGTAATCAGCTTGTCGACGACCGCCGCCTGCGACCACTCCTGATAAGCCTCGGCCTTCACATTCATCGCCTTTGCTTCGGCCTCGCCCTTTTGGAGGATGATCGATGCCTCGGCCTCGCCCTGCGAGCGAATCGCCTGCGCCCTTCCTTCGGCCTCTGCAATCAGACGAGAGCGCTCGGCATTCGCGATGTTCTCGATGCGCTGCTTCTCAATCTCCGACCGCTTCAGTACCGTCGCGATCAACTCCTTCTCATTGCGCTGGATCTCGGCCTCCTGCACCTTCACCTGCGCCTCTTTTTCGATCTGCTGCACTTTCACCTGCTCGGCGATCACCTTCTGCTGCATCACATTCGTCTGCAGCTCGTAGGCCTTGTCGGCGGTCGCCTGCTGCTTCTGCGCCGTCTCCGTGAATTGCGCCTTCTGCACATCGAGATCACGCTGCGCCTCTGCTTGTTTCGCCAGCGACATTGTCTCCGCCAGCACGCGTTCCTGGTCGGCGGTCGCCTTCGCCACGGCCGACTCCCTCAGCGCGATGGCCCGGCGGATGGCCGTATCCCTCTCCGCCTCGGCCGTCGCAATCTCCGCATCGCGTTTGATGCGCGCAATGTCCGGCCGCCCCATGTTGGTGATGTACTCGTTCTTGTCGCGGACCTCCTTGATCGTGAAGCTCACCACCTCGAGCCCCATCTTGCTCACGTCCTCGGCGCACGTGGCGCGCATGCGCTCGCCCACCATCTCCGGCTCTTTTACAATCTGCTCGACGGTCAACTGTCCGATGATGCCGCGCAGATGCCCTTCCATCACCAGCCGTATCAACCCTTCGCGGTCCGGCGGCGTCTTGTTCAGAAACTGCTCCGCCGCCGTCATGATGCTCTCGTTGTCCGAGCGCACCTTGATCTGCGCCACAGCTTCGACGGTGACCGCAACACCTTGCTTCGTATAAAGATCCTGCTGCGGCGCCACATCGAAGCTCATCAGCTCGAGCGACAAAAAGCGCGCGTGCTCGACGACCGGAAGAATCACCGCGCCGTGGCCTTTGATGACACGCGGCCCGCGAATGCCGTAGACGATAAGTGCTTCGTTGGGACCGGCCTTGCGAAACAGCCGGGCCAACATGCCCATCAAAACCAGCGTGGACAGAATAATTAAACCGATGACGACAATTTCGTTGTTAGACATTTCCTTGCCTCTCTCCTGAAACCTCTGAACCCGCTTGCTTCAACCGCATGGCCCGAATCTGTTACTCCTCCGCATTGCGGGCCGGCTCGCTGCCGAGCAGTCCGTGTTCAAACTCATCCCATCGCCGCACATACGCGGTGCCGCGCGCATGCTGCATCACAATCACCTCGGCCCCGCGCTCAATCGCCGATCCATCGTCCGAGCGCACCGGCGCCGCGCGCCGCGTTCCGTTCTGCGAATAAAGAATCTCGCCCACGCCGCCCGCGGGAATGCCTCCGCTCAGCTTGCCCACGACGCCCGTAATCTCCGTGTCCGCCGGCTCCAGCGTGCGCTCATGCGCCAGCAGCACGCGGCTCAAAAACCAGAACACCAGCGACGACCCGGCGAGCCCGCTGATCGCCGAAAACAGCAGCACCAGCGCGTTCGAAAGCATGTTGCCGTGGTGCAGCAGATATCCCGTTCCGCCGAACCAGCAAAGAAACGCGACGATCGTAAATCCGTTCAGCGGCGATATCTGCGCTGCCTGATGCGCACCCGCGCGCACCGCGGCAGCCTTATGCGTGAGGCCGCCCTGGTGACCGGAATGCAGATGCCCGAAATGAAAATGCCCAAAGTGCAGATGACCGAAGCCTCCGGCAAACGCCAGCACACTCAGCACCAGGCCAACACCAAAACATGTCAGATAGATCGCTTGCCAATCGAAGACAATCATCGACGCACGCCTCCCCGCTTTCCCTGCGAACCCTTGCTCTTCGAACCCTTACTCTCGGAACCCTTACTCCCGGATCCATTGCCCGACATCGCCACCGACACAAGCCGCGGCTCGCGCTTCGCCTGCGCGCCCCCGACACTCTCCTGCGGACGCAGCAGCTCCAGCAGCCGCTCGCCCAGCGACGGTGTCTCCAGAATGCTTTCGAGCAGCAGCAGGCAGCGCCGCGAATCCTCATGCCGCGCAATCGCCAGCAGCGCGCGCCGCAGCTCCGGGTCGCGCCGAAAACGCTCCGCCCCGCCGATCAGCCAAAGATCGAGCTTCTCATCGAGCGTCGCCTGCCCTCGCAGATCGCTGACCAGCTCATCCTGATAGCCCTCCGGATCGTCCACCAGATACCCCGGATGCACCTTGAAGAACTTCGCCAGCAGCAGCCGCGTCGTATTGGTCAGGTGCGGCCGCGCCCCGGACTCAATCTGCGAAAGATAGCTCTGGCTCAGCGGCGCATCCATCTCCTCACGGATCGCGCGCACCAGCTCCCCTTGCGTCATCGCCCGTCCCAGCCCGCGCACGTTCCCCTCCACCTCGCGCAGATAGCGAATTTTGTCGCAAAGCTTCATAACCAACTCGATCCAAACTTGCATCCGTTGCCCATACTCATTACGGATTGCAATAAGTATATCGCAATTTGCGATATTGTCAAGTCCTATTCCAGCCGAGCCCTATCTCCCTGGTGCTTAGGTCGGTTCTGAGACGTATCCAATCTGGCGATCGCCGTGACGGTGTGCTCTCCCCGTCGGTGAGACGTGGAGACTCAGTTCATTCGCAAGTTAGACGGGCGGTCGCCGAAACGATGGAAGTACCGACGTTCATCCTATTCAGGGAAAAGGACGGATCTGTCGGCGCAATCGCGACCACAGGTTCGGTTCCCTTGTATCCGTCGCACCGTGCCAAGCCGCTGCTGCTGTCGATGGAAATCCCTATATGGTCGGGTATTTCAATCCATGGGGCGTGAAAACCCCAGAGGACCGTCAAAGGCGTGACCACCCTTCCATCGGAGTACGTGCCAGTCGCGACAAACTGCACCTCGCCCTGGTTGGAATTTTGCGCTGAGGCCGTCGCGGGAGAGATGCTGATGGATTCGAGCCGCGCGGGAAGGGTACAGGAAAGACACAGACCTATCGCAAAAACAGACGCGACGCACCCAAGGCCAAACGTAGTTGTTCTCATCTGATCCTCCTTCTGAGCACTGGCCGCCAGTCCACGCCGAAAGAGGTGCCCCAGGAAGCTGCGCTACGAAGCATAGCACTTTTCAGATACGTCGGCACGCCAGAATCTCGTTACAGAGGAGCATCGGCAACCACCGGACGAATGTCACGGTAAAGCGGTTGAAGCGCGGCAGGTTACGCGCCCGCCGGCGCCCCGCCCAGCTGCGCCATCGTCGTGCGCAGGTACTTATGCGGATTCACGGCCGTCCCGCGCACCTGCACCTCATAGTGCAGATGCGATCCGGTCGCGCGGCCGGAGTGCCCGACATACCCAATCACCTGGCCCTTCGCCACCGTCTCGCCCACGGTCACGTTATAGCCCGAAAGATGCCCATAGAGCGTGATGATCCCATTGCCGTGATCGATCTCGATCTCGCGTCCATAGCCCGTTCCCGGACCGGCTTTGATCACCCGTCCGTCCGCCGGAGCATGCACCGGCGTCCCGTCCGCCGAGCCAATGTCGATGCCCTTGTGGAACTCGCCCTCGCCTTCGCGAAGGATCGGGTCTTCGCGCTCGCCAAAGCCGCTGGTGACCGGCCCCATGATCGGCCACATGTCCGGTACGTTGATTCCTGTCGCCACCTCAAGCCCGCCGAAATCGCTCAGCGCGCCGCGCACCCCCAGCACCGGGTCCGAATGCAGATTTCCCATCGCCAGGCCTGCGTCCGCCGTCTGCCGCAGCGCCAGAAACGTGTCCAGCGACTCCGTATAGCCCTCGTCGCCGCTCGACGTCTCGTCTTTCAGCGGAGCCTTCGCCGCCTCCAGCGCCGCCGAGTGCGCGGCGTGCGATCCATGCCGGTACGGCAGAGTCAGCTTGCCCGCCGTCAATCCATAGATCGCCGAGATCTCGCTGGCCAGCGAGCCCAGGCTCGCGACCTGCACATCTTTCTCGTGCGCCGACTTTTCCAGATGTGCGTAGTCATTGCGGCTCATCGCCAGCTCATCGCGCAGATGATTGATCGTCTCCGCCTTCGACAGCATCCTCGTGTACGAGCCCGCCATCCCCGCAATCGTGAACATGCCCGTGATCGCCGCCGCCACGAAGACATACACATAGCGCATGGGAATGGAGACACGCTCGACCGTGCCGTCCTCTTCCTGCGTGACGTAAACGATATGTCGCTTGCGCAATGTGCGGGCCTGCCCTTTGTGCCTGAGTGCTTTGGTTCTTTGGTGTTTGTGTACCTCGGCGCACAGACCTTTTCGGGCGCGCAGCCTTCAGCGGATTGGGCCCGGCCACGCGCGGCACAGGCAGGATTTCTGCAAGTTTCCTGGGCGGATCGCGAGTCATGCGGCGAAGCCGCGCCCGGCAATCCTCTCCTGTCTATGTTACCGGCTTCAAAGCCTCCCGGCAAACGCAAATCCTCAGGAAATTCAGCCAAAACTCACAGCCCAAACCCTCACCACGGACGGCGTATTCTGGCCTTTCATGCCTCGCTCTGTCCAACCTTCCTCTCCCCGGCCGCCCCGGCCTCCACGCGCCAGCGGCGAGCTCGCGTTGATCGATCACATCCGCACCCGCGCATCCTCCATCGGACGCGGCGGCGCCCTCCGCCTGGGCATCGGCGACGACTGCGCTATCCTCGCCCCGCCCCGCGGTCACGAGATCGTCGTCACCACCGATTTGTCGCTCGAACGACGCCACTTCCGCCGCGACTGGCATCCCGCGCAGTCCATCGGCCACCGCACCCTTGCGCGCGGCCTCAGCGACCTCGCCGCCATGGGAGCCCGCCCGCTGGCGGCCTTTCTCTCACTCGCTCTTCCCCGCTCCGCCGCCGACGACGCCACTTGGCTGGACGGCTTTCTCGACGGCCTGCTCTCGCTCGCCGCCGTCTCCAAGACTCCACTCGCAGGCGGTGATACAGCTGAATCGCCCTCCGACCACATCCTCGCCGACATCGTTCTGCTCGGCTCCACGCCCGCCGGCAAGGCGCTTCGCCGCTCAGGCGCCAAACCCGGCGACCGCCTCTTCATCACTGGAACCCTCGGCGGCGCGGCCGCAGAGTTGGCCGGCCTCGCAACCCAGCGCGAAAACACCGGCGGCGATGCGGCGAAGAACTCCTCGGCCGCGCGCCGCAAGAACGCAGACTCTTCCATCGAGCACCCCCACCTCTATCCCCAGCCTCGCCTCGCGGCCGGCCAGGCTCTGCTGCGCCGCAGTCTCGCCACCGCCTGCATCGACATCAGCGACGGTCTCTCCACCGACCTCGCGCACCTGTGCGAAGCCTCCGGCGTTGCCGCCGAGATCGAAGCCGCCGGACTCCCGATCCATCCGCTCGCCCGCGCGCTCGGCCAGCCAGGCACGCTCGCCGCTGCCCTGCACGGCGGCGAAGACTACGAGCTTCTCTTCACCACCTCGCCGGATGGATTTGTCCCCCGCGCTCTCGCCGGCATTCCCGTCGCCTGCATCGGCAGAATCGTGCGCGCGGGCCGCGGCCACCCGCAGATGTCGCTGCTCGAAGACGGCAACTCCATGCCGTTGGAGCCGCGCGGCTGGGAGCACCTGCGATGACCGCGCCCGCTGCCGCATTCACAGCAACATGGTCCGCACAAATTCTGAACACTCCGCCGCTCATCGCTCCCGCACGCCAAGTCGTCTGGCCGCAGCGCGTCGCCGGCGAAGAGGACGCGCTCGCGCGCGGCGCTCTGCTTCTACTCGTCAAACCGGCCGCTGGAGGCAGCTTTCTCGCCACCTGTGCGCTCGGCTTCCGCGACCCCTCGCTGCCCTCCGGCGTCTGGATCTGTCCGCGCCCCGACGACCTGCTCGCCGTCGCCGGAGGCTACGCCTACCTCG
>DATCFM010000010.1:0-17602 GCA_036509515.1 Acidobacteriaceae bacterium | reverse complement strand
TCCTTCCTCCCCACACTGCCAGGGAGAACGGACCGGTGCCACTTCTCGACTGATCAGAAACCACGCGTACCTCACGGGGTATCCCACAAACTCGCCACAGGACTCCCCATAAACCTCATATTGCGACCTTTACGTCGTATTTTTCCTGAAATCCCTTACACGCCCGCCCTGCGATACCCTGTATCGCATGGCCTCCCTTCGCCCCTTTCACATCGCCTTCCCCGTCGACGACCTCGCCGCCGCCCGCCACTTCTACGGCACAATTCTCGGCTGTCCCGAAGGTCGCAGCGCCGACCACTGGATCGACTTCGATCTCTTCGGCCACCAGATCGTCGCGCACCTCAAGCCCCGCGCCTCAGCGGCCGAGGACCCGCACAGCAACCCCGTCGACGGCCACGACGTCCCCATCCCCCACTTCGGCGTCGTCCTCGCTCAGCAGGATTGGGAGGCCCTCGCCGAGCGCGTCCGCTCCGCCGGCGTCCGCTTTATCATCGAGCCCTACACCCGCTTCAAGGGCGAGGTCGGCGAGCAATCCACCATGTTCTTCCTCGACCCCGCCGGCAACGCTCTCGAGTTCAAAGCCTTCGCCGACCTCTCGCAGCTCTTCGCAAAGTAGCCAAGCTGCTCAGAACTCATAGTCCAGAGAGAACTGGACCTTGCGCGCAGGGAATGCAGCCATCGCCGTCCCAAAGCCCGCATCCGGCGCGGCGCCCAGTCCGTACACCGGATTGACCAGCGACACATTGCGGTGGTTCGGCAGATTGAACGACTCCGCCACGATGTCAAGGTGCCCTCGCCCGAGCGCCACCATCTTCAGCGCTCGCAGGTCGAAGACCACGTTCGCTGGCGTATGTAATGAGTTCCGCGCATACCCCGTCGGCCGCGCGGCGAACGGGAAGATATGCTCCCGGTTGCTGTCCAGCCCCGTCACCGGATTCGCGCGGAAACCGCTCGTCACCGTCAAAATCGGCGCAAACTCCAGCCCATACACCGCCTTGAGCCATGGCCCGGGATGGGCGTTCTTCCCTGCATCCGCCGGGTCGCCCAGGTCCGGCCCAATCACCCACAGCCCGCTCAGCGTCAGTCTGTGCCGCTGGTCCAGCAGCGACAGCGAACGCTCATTCTCAAACGCATACGGATTCTGCGGTTGCTCATCATCGTACGACGCATCGTCGATCGCCTTCGAGAACGTGTATCCCGCCATGATCTGTACGTCGTCCTGGAACTGGCGATTCACCGTAATCGTCGCGCCGTTGTAGTTCGAACCAGCCGACGTGGAGAACTCATTGATCGCGTCATACGTCGCGTTCTGACGCGCCGGCGAAAACACCAGCCTGCCCAGCTGCTGTGCCGACGGCGACGACACCCCGAGACTCGCCGCGTTCTGCGCGGTCAGCGCCATCGGCGGCGGCAGATTCACATTGCTCGTCCGCCCCAGCCGCACGCCGTGAACAAACTCGTACTCCGCCTTCAGCGTCGCCTGCCACGGCAGCGCCTGCTCCACGCTCAGCGAGCCCACCTCGCTATAGGGATTCCGCAAGTCCGGCTGCGCACGCCATACACTCGGAGCCACACCGCTTAGCGGCGCCTGCATAACCGCTCCGCTTCGGTACACCGCCGCAGCTGCCTTGTCCTCCACGATCTGCATGAATCCATGTGCCCCATCCATCTCCAGCAGCCTGTTGATCGTCGAAAGCTGGAATCGGTCGAAGAAGATGCCGAAGCCGCTGCGCACCGTCATCGACCTCCACGGCTCCCACGCCACGCCTGCGCGTGGACTGAAGTTCACCGTATCCTGGGGCAGCGCTGCGGGTAGCCGATTGACCTCATACCTCAAGCCGTAATCCACCGTCAGCGCGGGCGTCACCGTCCAGTGGTCCTGCGCGAACGCCGCATACCGCACCTCCGTCAGATTGGTGTCAAAGTTACCAAAGCTCTGCGCGAAGAAGTCCGCATCGCCGTCCTGCAGTGCGGCAAGTGTCGGAAACGCGAACCAGCCCTGCGACGCATCCGCCACCCGCGCCCGCAGCGCCACGCGATCCGCTCGCGCGCCCCCCGTGAACAGGTGCCGCTTCATCTGCGCCGAGAACGTGTCCGCAAACTCCGTATGCGTCTCAAAGCGCCGGTCATTGCCCGCGAACGGCGTGCCGAACATCGCCATGCCGGGGATCATCACTCCCGGCCCCGAGCTCACGCCCGTCCGGTCCACCGCCCGCCGCTGCGCCACCTCGAAGCCGAACCGGTTCACTCGCGTGCTGCTCGGCAACGACGTCCACGCCCCATTCAGGCTGTTGTCCGCCACAAACGTCGAGCCGCGCGCCGTGCGGTCCGCGAACTCGTCCGTGTTGAACGCATCGTTCACATTGCGGCTGTTCGTAAACGCGTAGCGCAACATCACCGACTCGCTTGCTGTGATAGCACGGTCCACACGCGCCGACAGCTCCGTCTCCTGGTCCGTCGTCGCAAAGAACCCGCTCGCCAGCGTCAACCCGGAGAGCGGTCCCGTCTGCCGCAGCGCGCCGTTGACCGCGCCCACCGTGCCCGGCCCAAGATCGTTCGCATCCTGCCCATCCGCAATCTCCTGCTCCGCCGCCAGGTAATAAAACATCCGGTCGCGCTGGATCGGGCCGCCCAGCGCTACCCCCACGCGCACTCGCGTCTCCTCCGGCCGGCTCGGCACAAGCTCCAGCGGTGGCTTCGCATCCAGCGCCCCGTTCTGCACAAACGTGAACGCGTCCCCATGCAGCCGGTTCACCCCGGTCCGCGTCTGCACGTCGATCGATCCGCCTGCTCCTCCGCCCGACTCCGCCGCGAACCCATGGTTCACAATCTGGAAGTCGCTGATCGCCTCCGGCGATAACTGCGTTCGACTGCCGCCGCTGTACTCGTCGTCATCGTTCACGCCATCCAGGTAGATCGCATTGCTCCCCGGCCGCAGCCCTCCAAAACTGAAGCTGCCCGCGCTCGCCGCCGGCCTCCCCGCCTGCAGCGCAGGGTTGGCCGGAGCCACCGTCGGCGACAGCAGCACAAACGTCAGATAGTTCCGGCTCGGGATTGGCAGCTCCTCCACACGATCGCGATCGATGTTAGTCACCGATGACGTCTGCGTCGTATCCATCAGGCCGTTGTCCGCCGACACGGTCACCTGCTGCTGCGCCGTCGCCACCCTCAGCCGCACCGCAAGCTCTGTCGTCCTGCCCACCGCGACGGCTACCGAAGCATCCTGATACGCCGCGAAGCCTGGCGCGCGCACCTCCACCCTGTATTCACCGCTCGGCAGCTCCTTCACAGCGAAGGTCCCATCCGCTCCACTCGCGCTCATGTGCGACCGAGCATCAGGATTTGCCACCACCACCGCCGCACCCGCCACCACAGCTCCGCCCGGCGCCGTCACCGTGCCGACGATACTCCCGCTGCCACCCGACTGCGCTCTTCCCGCCACCACCGCGCCCGCCAGCGCGCAGCAAAACACACCGCTCCGAAACCAACCCGCAAATGCTCGCAAACTCTCTCCCAGGTACTCCGAGTTCGTCCTCGACAAGCCACCGGCGTCGTCATCCACCAGTGCGGTTAGGAGATCAAGGCGATAAGACGGCGCATCGTCTACACCGCCACCGTGAGGCTGTGTTTATCGGTGCCGCTCCGCGATATATATCGTGTCGGCTCTTCGCATTTCTCATCAGGATCGGACGCCATCGCCAGCGGTGAACGCCGCCGTGCGCCTCGCCCCCATCACAATCAACGCCACCGCAATCGCCAGAAAGATCACATTCCCCACGCGCGCCAGCACAATGCCGCCGCCAAACGCCGTCTGCAGAAACGCGTGCAGTCCGTAAGCCACCGCCCCGCCCGCTCCCAGGCTCAACGTGTGCAGCAGCGTCCATCCTGTACGCCGCGAGAGCACATACACCATCAGCAGAAACACCGCATCCAGCGCAGCCATCACCGCCACCGCGCCCCATCCCCATGGCGGTGGAACCAGCTCAAACAGTAACCCCAGCACCAACGCGGCAACCCCGGTCAGCCATGGCGAAGGCGCCCTGCCCTCGCGCTTCCCCATGCCTCGCGGCGTAGCCAACGCGATCACGATCAGCAGCACACACAGCAGCGCCGTAACCCCCAACTGCACACGCGAAGCCCAGAAGTGATTCTGCTTGAATCCGAGCATCGTATTCGCAATCAGTCCAAGCAGAAACACAAGATCAAGCACAGTGTGTCCAACCTTGCCAAGCCACGGCTCACGCGCGCGGGCCGGAAACAGCCCCTCCACCAGCGCGATCGAAACCCCGATGCTCCAGAAGGTATGGACATTCAGCATCAGCATCGTCCACCATCCGCCGATGCCCAACGCCGCAATGGGCGCGTACAGCAGGAAATGCGCATGCAGCTTCAGGTAGTCCGGATTGAACAGCGACTGCCCCACCAGCCCTTCCTCGAGCACCGCATACGCCATGCCCAGGCACAGAATCGTCGGCCAGCCGCGGCCTTTGTGCCGCACGTACTCACGAATGAGCAGCGCCCCGCCGCCATACATCGGCGCCAGCAGAATGAGTGCCGGCAGCAGCTTCAGCGACAGGTCGCCGAGCAGATACTCCGCCACAAACGGCGCAACGAAAAACAGCGTAACCGCAGCCGACAGGCTACGATGCGGACGAACCGTCTCTGCGGTCGATAATGCCATCGCCGAGAAGTGTATAACGCCCCGCGCATTCGCAGACCCGATTTACACCGCCACCGTAAAGCTGTCCTCGCTCCGCGTCACCGCGTGATACAGCGTGTCGCGCTCGAACGGCACGCGCCCGGCCTCGGTAATCAGCCGTTCCAGATCGCGCCGCCGCAACCCCTGCGGCGTCGTCGCCCCAGCATCGTGATAGATCTTCTCCTCCACCACCGTGCCGTCGATATCGTCCGCCCCAAACCGCAGCGAGATCTGCGCCATCTTCGGCGTCACCATCTGCCAGTAGCTCTTGATGTGCGGAAAATTATCCAGCATCAACCGGCTCACCGCAATCTGCTTGATGTCCTGCATCCCGGTCGACTTCGGCAGATGACTCAGCGCCGTATGGTCCGGATGAAAGCTCAGCGGAATAAACGTCTGGAAGCCGCCCGTCTCATCCTGCAGCTCGCGCAGCTTCACCAGGTGATCCACGCGATCCTCATCGTTCTCGATATGCCCATACAGCATCGTCGCATTCGACTTCAGCCCGGCCTTATGCGCCAGCCGCGCCGTCTCCAGCCACTCGCTTCCATCGATCTTGTGATCGCAGATAATATGTCGCACGCGGTCCGCAAAGATCTCCGCCCCGCCGCCCGGGCACGAATCCACGCCCGCCGCCTTCATCCGCTGCAGCGCCTCGGCGATCGGCATCTTTCCACGCTTGGCCAGGAACGCCACCTCCACCATCGTGAAGGCCTTGATGTGAACCTTCGGATAGCGTTCTTTCAACCCGCGCACCAGATCCATGAAATATTCAAACGGCAGATCCGGATGCAGCCCGCCCACGATGTGAAACTCCGTGACGGCCTCCGTCAGCCCCTGGCCCGCCGTCTCCCACGCCTCTTCAAGCGCCATCGTGTACGTGTCCGCCGCGCCCTTCTTGCGTCCAAACGCGCACAGCCGGCACGACGCCACGCAAACATTCGTCGGATTAATATGCCGGTTCACATTGAAGTACGCGACATCCCCATGCATCCGCTCGCGCACCAGGTTCGCCATCCACCCGACGCCCAGAATATCGCCGCTGCGATACAGCGCCAGCCCATCCTCAAACGTCAGCCGCTCGCCGCGGCCCACCTTCTCCGCAATCGGCTCCAGCGCCGGATCGTCGGTCTGAAACGAATGACGCGCTTTGCCTTCGGTCGCCTTGCGGTCCATACGACTATTCTAGTCTCCGGCGGCCAGGTCAGTGCGTCTTCGCGGAAGCCTCTGTCGCTGTATTCACGGCCGGTGCAAACGCAGAAATCACCATCTTCGGCTGGACGACCATGCCATCGAAGAGCGTTGCGCCGATCAGGTGATCCCCCACCGGCCTCAGGAAGCGCAGCTTCCATCCCGTGTCCCAATAGGTGACCTTCAAGTCCGGCAGCGTCGCCGCAAATGCCACCGTTCCGTTCGCAGCCGTCACCAGAACGCGCTTGCCCGCCGCATCGTAGTACAGTCCATTCACCTGCCGGACAAACAGATCGTGAATCGTTCGCCAGCTCGCTCCGTGGTCCTTCGAGTAGAAGACACCCTCCGGCCCGCCAATCCACAGGTTGTTCTCTCCATCGATCGCGATCGCGCCAATCTGCGTCAGAATCGGTGGCGGCATAACCATCGTCCAGCTCGCCCCCCCGTTGCTGGAAAGCGCCACACTGTTCACGCTGGCCGCCTCCAGTGTCGATCCATGAGAACCGAGAAAGCGAACGTCCGTGAGCTGCAACGCATGCAGCGGCGACCAGCTCCGTCCATCGTCGTTGCTGCGCCACAGACCCGCCGATGTACCCGCATAAATGTACGGCCCATCGCTCAACAGCGAATAAAACGTCGCATCCTGAAGCCCCGCGTCGTCCGCCTTCGCAGGCTTGCCATGATCAGGCCGATCCGCCTTGCGCATCTCCGCATGCTTATGTCCCGCGGGCCCGCGAGCTGTCTTCCCGGCCTTCCCTCCATGGCCCGGGCTCGCCACATTCCCCGACTCATTCCACATCTCATCTTCCAGCCGGAAGATGCCGTGCGCCGTTCCCGCCAGCATTGTGCCGTCGGGCGTAGCCACCAGGCTGAAGACATCGCGGCCATCCAACCCCAGGCTCATCTGCTTCCACTCCACGCCGCCATCGCGGCTCGCAAAGACGCCCCCGGTCTGTTTGTCATTCACTACGCCGACAAACACCCGCGCCTTGTTGTTCGGGTCCGCCGCATAGGCCGCTACCTGGCGCGACGAGAATCCGCTATTGGACGGCTCAAACGTCACCGCTCCATCCTCGCTCCGCAACACGCCCGCCCGGTCTGTCGCCAGCAGCACATGCTGTGGATTGTTCGGGTCCACATAAACGTCGTTGATGATAATGTCGCCCGGCGTCGTCCGAATCCAGATCGATCCGCCATCGGTCGTCTTGTAAAGCCCCTCCGTCGTTCCCGCATACACCGTATCCAGGTGCGTCGGGTCCTGCGTCAGCTTGCGCGTCCTCCGCGCCGACGACGGAATCCCCTGCCCTTTATTCACGCTCACTCCACCCTTGAAGTGAACCCCCGCGTCCAGGCTCTTGTAAATCCCCGAGCACGCGCTCGCATACACCGTGTTCGACTGCTGCGGGTCCACGATGATCGAAAACACATCCGAGTCATCAATGATCCCCTCCTTGATGCTCTGCCAGTGCGCTCCTCCGTCCGTCGTCTTCCACGGCAGATGCCACGTCCCTATGTAAATCACCTTCGGGTCCTTCGGATCGATCGCGACCGACTGCACCTCATGAATCTCCGTGCTCTCCGCCGGGCTGATCTCTTTCCAGTGCGTTCCGCCGTCCTCGCTCTCGTAGACGCCCTTCAGCGTTCCGGCAACCAGCTCCTTCGGATTCGAAGCCGACCTCGCCAGCGACCGCACCGACTGCCCGCTCATCTCCGCCTGGCTGTACCAGTGCTTTCCCTCGTCTTCGCTGACAAAGATCCCGCCGCTCGGCCGATTCAGCGTAAACGCTCCCACCACCAGCCGCGAAGGCGCCGTCGGGTCCATCACAATATGGTCGATCACCAGGTCGTTGCGGCCCTCAATCTGCGATACGCGCGCCCACGTCTTTCCATCATCGTGCGACTGATAGATCCACCCTGTCTCCGTGCCCAGATACAGGTGCTTGGAGTCGTGCGGATCGATCGCAAACGAGCGCGCATCGCCGCCGAAAGGTCCCAGCGGAAACCACTTCGCAGCCCGCGCCACCGGCGCCAGAAGCTCAAGAACTAATAAAAGTATGCCGACGCGGCAAGACCCTGCCCACATTGTCTTGTATGGCTCTCCTTTAAGAAGACTAACGCATCCCTTCTTCACAAAACTCCCTTTGAAACTCGATGTACCCGGAGAGCAACCACGCCTTTGAAAGAATCGCGACACATCTCTAAATCTGCACTCCCTTGCGATCGAAACAAATACCCCAAATAGGTGTCCCCGGCGCACCGCCGTCCGCTCGCTTCTCGCTCCCATTTCCATTTCGATGCCCGCCCCGCCGCCGCCGTATGCCGCCTCCGGCAACCCGCCCCAAAGCGAAACGGCTGGCCGGTTGTCCGGTCAGCCGCTTCGGTAAGCAGATGCAACCGATTATTGGTTGGCAGCCGCGGCAGCGTGGTGGTGACGGCGGTGATGGCGCGCCGGAGCGTTCCGTGGCACCGCATGGATCGTCGCCTCGTCCACCGGCGTCAAGCCAGTGGTGTCGAAGGTCGCGCCGTCCGGAATGAGCGTCGTCGCGGAGGACTTGGTGCCCGCCGTCCCGGTGTAAACCGAGATGCGCGAAGCATCGATGCCCTTCTCCGTTACGAGGTACTCTTTCTCGTTGACAGCGCGCTCGCCTGCACGGCGGTCCGCCTGGTGTTCATCGCTCGCCGAGCCTCCGACGATTGCCAGTTTGGCCTGCGGATCCTGCTGCGCGCTGAGGGCGATGTCGTCAAGGCAGGCCTTGGCTTCATTGTCCACGCGAGTCGGACGCCGGTTGTCGCGATCGAACGAGATCGAGCACAGGCTCTTCGTCTCCGGTTTCACAACCGGCGGCGGAGCGTTGACCGTAACGCTCGTCTCCTGCGAAGCAGTCTGGCCCTTGTCGTCCACAACGTTGCAGGTCACGGTAATCGATCCCGGAGCCACACCCGTGGTCGTCAGCGTGGCCGTCGAGGTGTTGCCCTCGATCGAGCCAGCCGTTGCGCTATAGCTGTAGGTCAGCGGACGGTTCTGCGGGCTTGCGCCATTTGCCGTGATCGTCGAAGGCTCGCCCGGATTGACCGTCGGAGGATTCGCCGAGCACCCAACCGTTGGCGGCTGGAACTGCGTGACCGTGAACTGCACCGAGCAGTCAGCCATCTCGCCGGGCTTCTTGCCTTCGGTGACATGGCCCTTCACTGTATAGGTGCCGGGGTTCAGCGCCTTGGTGTCGATGCTCGCCACGTTCGACGTGCCCGCAACCGTGCCGCTGTCCGAGGTCCAGCTGTAGTTCGGATTCTTCTTCGGGTTCAGGTTGGTCGCCGTTCCCGTGATCGTCACCACGTCGCCCGGATAGATCGTTCCGGTCGGCGCCGTAACCGAGCAGGCATAGGCAACCGGCGGCGGCGGAATGATATGGCCGAAGTGCACCAGGATGCCGCTGCTCAGCTCTGCCACGCCCAGATTGGCGCGCCCACCCAGCACTCCGCCCGTCGGAACCGAGACCGGAGGACCGAAGTCGGCATGAATGTAGCGATAGTCCGCCTGGAACAAACGAAGCCCAAACCTATGGTCGAAGAACGGCAGATCGTAGTCCATGCCGCCGCCCGCCATCAGGCTCGGTCCCCATTGATACGGCTCGTGCTCCAGCGTCGCGGGGTTCTCGTCATTGGGGCCGCCGATCTTCACAGCACCCGCGCCAGCATGCGCGAACAGCGTAAAGTTCTGCATCGGAGCGCGGACGATCGGCCCGGCATACAAGCCATACACGCCGTCATTCTGTCCGTCAGGATTCGCGATAAACGAAAACTCGCCGCCGATGTACTTGTTGAAGTAGTAGGCGCCGCTTCCGATCGCACCCTCATCCACTGAGGAGTACCGGATATCGGCAGGCTTCACCTCTCCGTGCGCTCCAAAGTAGGAGTACCCGGCAAAGAAATCAATGCGCGAAGGATTGTTTTCACTAGGAGTGGCAGCGGTCTGCGCGTTCAGGCTCACTACTCCAAAACTGACCGCACATGCAGCCAGCAGGCACCGGCTGATACTGCGTAACGGACGATAAGACATTCGACAACCCTCCACTGAAAGTTCTTGCTTGATCTTCTCGAGGCTCAATGTTCCAGTACGGCCTCGGAGATCCTCGGTTAATCCTTACAAAGTTTACCGCAGATAGTCTTCGTGTCGAGCACAAAATAAATCTGCGACCCTATGTTTCATTAAGCTCTAGTTCCAGTCTTTCCTACAAGTTCGCTCTTCCTCTCCGAACCTCAACAGTTACCAATCCGGCAATCCTTCTCGCATCCCGTCAGCCGCCTCCTGAGCCGTCTCAGGCCAGGTTCAGCGTCTCCTTCAGCGTTCCGCGCTCGGCCTGAATCTTCTCCTGCAACAACGTAATCGCGTACAGCAGCTGCTCCGGCCGCGGCGGGCATCCCGGCACATACACATCCACCGGAATCACCTGGTTCACCCCCTGCAGGAGCGCATAGTTGTTGAAAACGCCACCCGAGGTCGCGCACGCGCCCATCGAGATCACCCACTTCGGCTCCGGCATCTGCTCATACAGCCTCCGGATCACCGGCGCCATCTTCTGCGAAACCCGTCCCGCAATAATCATCAGGTCACTCTGCCGCGGCGACGGCCGAAACACCTCCGCCCCGAACCGCGCAATGTCATACCGCGATCCGCCCATCGACATCATCTCGATCGCGCAGCACGCCAGCCCAAACGTCATCGGCCAAACCGAGTTCTTCCGCACCCAGTTGATCGCTGCATCCAGCGAGGCCAGCACCACGCCCTCCGGCGGCGCGTCGCCCCAGCTCACCTCGTCCAGCTTCTCCCGGTTTTTCCCAAAGCTCTCCAGCGTGCCAAAAAAATAGCGATCCTTCGCCTGGGGAACCGGCGTCGGCCGGCCATTCGCTGTCGTCTGATTTGGATCTGTGCTCATGAAGCTCAGTATATCGTTCTCCGAAATCCCAATACCCTCAAGCCGCCTCTGCATGGCCCGTGGACGTAAGCTATGGATTCCAATTGCGTCTATGGGATGCAGGAATGGAATGTCAGGTTGTCGGACCGCGATCGAACCCACCGTCCCCGCAAAAAGACGCCGCCCCGCTCCCGCCAGACCATGAATTCTCAATCCCCATGCGTTGGCTGCCCCCGCTACCGAGCATCGGCGAACGATCGGGTACCCCGAGGCTTCAGCCTCGGGTCTCATAGGCCCCGCAAAGGATTGGGCTTTAGCCCCGAGGTATGCCTTCTACGCGGCTGTCCCATATCTCGACATCGAGCTATCGTTTACTCCGCGTTCTCCTCAATCGCCGCCAGCAGCGCCACCCGCAGCTCCCGCTTCTGCGCCGCCGTCAAACGAATCCCATTTTGGGTCAGGTAGAAAACATCAATCGCCGTCTCCCCCTCCGTATCCACCAGCGCCACCTCGACGTTGTACCGCAGCCGGCTCAGCGTCACGCTGATCGCCCGCAGCAGCCCCGCCACATCCTGGGCCACAACCTGCAGCAGCGTGCTCGTCGCCGAGGCCTCATCGTCGAACTCGATCGACGTCTCCACCACCACCCGCGGACTCCCGCGCCGTCTCCGCGTCCGCCCGCTCAGCAGCCTCTCCTCCGATACCCTTCCCTCCACCACATCGCGCACGCTCTCCACAAACCGCTCGCGCTCGCTCTCATTCAGCTCCAGTGTGCGAAACGTATCCAGGAACGCGAAGCTGTCCACCACCACGCCCTCCGCATTCGCAAACGCGTCCGCCGTTACGACATTCATCCCCCACGCCGCCAGCGCCGCCGCAATCGACGCGAACAGCCCCGGCCGGTCGCGGCTCACCAGCACAATCTCCGTAATCTCCGGTTCCCAGTTCAGCGCCACGTGCAGCGACACGCCGTTCAAATCCTGCGCCAGCTTGAAGTGCCTGTAGATCGCCACAGGAGGCCGCGTCAGTAGATACCGCTCCGGAAATCCCTCCACAAATCGTTCCAGCTCCGTGCGGTCCTTCTCGGCGGCAACCGCGAGCAGCCTCGTCAGCCTCTCGCTCTTGCCTCCGCTCCCGGCCCCGCGCGTCTGCACCCGCTCCTGGTCCACATTTCTGTCCAGCTGGTTGGCCGTCGACATCGACAGCCGCCACAAATTCTCCGCCTTCCACGGCGTCAGCGCATCCGGATGCACCGCCCGAATGTCCGCATACGTAAACAGCGTCAGCATCTTCAGCGACTCATGCGTCTGCACCTTGCTCGCAAACGTCCGCACCGTCTCCGTGTCGAAGATGTCCCTCCTCAGCGCCGCCGACATCTCCAGATGCGTCTCGATCAGCTGCAGCACCATCGCCGTGTCATACGCGTCCATCGCCAGCCGCGCCAGCACGCCCTCCGCCAGCCGGCTGCTCTCCGCCGCATGTTCCTCCCCCGCGCGGCCCTTGCCCGTATCGTGCATCAGCGCCGCCAAATACAGCAGCTCCGGACTCTGCAGCTCGCGGATCATCGCACCCAGCCGCACCCTCCACTCCGGAGCCCCCGCCTGCGCCGCATTCTCCAATTCGTGCAGCGTATCGATCAGCACAAACGTGTGTTCATCCACCGTGTAGCGGTGGTACGCATCGCGAATCACCAGCGCATCGATCCCATGAAACTCCGGCAGAATCAGATCCAGCACGCCCAACGCATGCATCGCGCGCAGAGCCGCGCCCGCGCTTCCGCCCGTCAAAATCGCCGCCAGCGCCTTCCACAGCCCCGCCCCCTCCTTCAGCCGGCTGGAGAGCACAGGAATCCCATTCGCAACCAGCTCCTCCGTTCCCGCTCCCAGCCGCATTCCCGTCCGCGCCACCGCGCCAAACAGACGCAGCACCACCTCCGGATCTCGCGCCGCATCCTGCGCCGACGCCCCCGCCTCCAGCTCGATGCGCCCCTCCTTGACCCGAAACCCCGCATCCGCCGGACCCAGCGCCGCCCTCGCCGGCCGCGCCGCTTCCATGCGCAGCCCAGCCCGCTCCATGGTCCGCTCCAGCCTGCGCTCCACCGCGCGCGCCTGCCGGAAGTACGCCCGCATCCAGTAAGCCGCATCCACACCGCGCCTGCCCTCGCGCCCCCCGCCCACGATCCCGATTCCCAGCTCCGCCGCCGCATCCTGAGCCAGCCAGTCCAGCACATTGTCGTCGCGCTCATGCCGCCAGTGCAGAAAGCACCGCACCGACGCCAGAAAAGCCTCCGCCTCCCCAAACTCACTCGCCTGCCGCTCCCCGGCCTCGCCCGGCCTCCGAGCCCTGCCGTCCAGCTCGCCGCCAAGCTGCCTCAGCCACTCGCACACATGCAGATCCCGCAACCCGCCCGGGCAGTCCTTGATATTCGGTTCCAGGTGAAACAGCGTCTCGCCATACTTCCCATGCCGCGCCCTCACCAGCTTTTCCAGCTCGGCCAGAATCCGCCGCCCGTCGCGCCCCCTCCTCTGCGCCACCAGCTTCTTCTCCAGCGCCTCCACCAGCTCCGCATCGCCCGCCAGAAACCGCAGATCCAGCAGCGCCAGCCCAAACTCCGCATTCCCCGGATCGAACCGCTCGCAGTCCTTCGCCGTCCGCGCCGTCAGCGCCACCTGCAACCCCGCATCCCACAGCGCCTGCGACACCTGCCGCACCGCATCCTTCGCCACGCCCATCTTCGTCGTCAAAACCAGCAGGTCAATATCCGAGTAAGGAAAAAGCTGCCCCCGCCCATAGCCGCCCACCGCCGTCAGCGCCACGTCTTTCTTCAGCTTCGCATCGCGCGCAATCTCCGCCGCCCACAGCTCCCGCACCAGCCCATCGACCGCCGCCGCCCGCGCCGCCACCGCGCGCAGCCCCTCGCCCTCCCTCTCAAACGCGCGCCGGATCTCCAGCATCCGGCTCTGATACACCGAACGCGTCGCAGCCCCACCGCCGCTCGTCACGTTCTCCGTAGCGCCCTCCTCCATCCCCCAAACTCTGTCATCTCGACCGGAGCGCAGCGCAGTGGAGAGACTCGCGGGTCCACGCTACTCAAACAACCGCAGCTCCATCCATCGCCCACAACCTACAGCGCAATCTCCCCACGCTCATCGTTCCGAATCCGAATCGCCTCATCGATCCGCGACACAAAGATCTTCCCATCGCCAATCCGCCCCGTCCGCGCCGCCGAGATAATGGCCTCAATCGCCCGGTCCTTCATCTCATCCGTCACGACAAGCTCCAGCTTCACCTTGGGCAGCAGGTCGACCGCATACTCGCGCCCGCGATAGAACTCCGTGTGCCCCTTCTGCCGCCCATGTCCCCGAGCCTCGAAGATCGTAATCCCCGAAATCCCCGCCTCCACCAGCGCATCCTTAACCGCATCCAGCTTCGAAGGCTGAATCACCGCCTCAATCTTCTGCATACCCTCTGCCTCTTCCATTTCTCTAACATCTAAAATCTAATATCTAAAATCTGCTCCTACGCCGCTTCCCAGTCATAGCCCTCTTCCCCATGCTGCGAAAGATCGAGCCCTTCCCTCTCCGCATCTTCGCTTACGCGCAGGCCCATCAGCTTATCAACAATGAACAGAATTATCAGCGTCCCCACAATCGCCAGCCCCCAGGCAATCGCCACACCTGCCAGTTGATGCACCACCTGCATCCGGTTTCCCTCAAAAAATCCCGTAGCCTTGCCCGCGCCAAACACCGGATTGATCACCGACCGCGCAAACAGCCCGGTCAAAATCGCGCCCAGCGTTCCGCCCGCTCCATGCACGCCAAACGCATCCAGCGAGTCGTCATAGCCGAACACGTTCTTCACCATCACCACCATCCAGAAGCAGAACACGCCCGCCATCAGCCCAATCCACAGCGCACTCATCGGAGTCACAAACCCAGCCGCCGGCGTAATCGCCACCAGCCCCGCCACCGCGCCCGAGATCCCGCCCAGCGCGCTCGGCTTTCCATTCCGTATCCACTCCGCGCCCGCCCATCCAATCGCCGCCGCCGCCGCGCCAAAGTGCGTAGCCACAAACGCGCTCGTCGCCAGCCCACTCGCCCCCAGCGCCGACCCCGCATTGAACCCGAACCACCCCACCCACAACAAACACGCTCCAATAAAACTCAGCACCACCGAGTGCGGCGGCATCGCCTTCTGCGGATACCCCAGCCTCTTCCCCAGATACAGCGCCGTCACCAGCGCGCTCACACCGCTCGTAACATGCACCACCGTTCCGCCCGCAAAGTCCAGCGACGGAACCACGCCGCCCGTCGCATTCAAAAATCCGCCCACACCCCAAACCATATGCGCCATCGGGCTATAGACCGCCAGCTCCCACAGCACCATGAACACCAGCATCGACGAAAACTTCATCCGCTCCGCGAACGCGCCCGCGATCAGCGCCGGCGTAATAATCGCAAACATCAGCTGATACACCATGAACGTCTGCGCTGGAATCGTCGCCGCATACGGCCCTGGCGCCAGCCCCACGCCGCGCAGAAACACATTGTGCAGCCCGCCCAGAAACGCATTCCCTTGCCCGAACGCCAGCGAGTACCCCACCACAGCCCATAGCACCGTAATCACCGCCATCATCGCGAACGTCTGCATCATCGTCGCGAGCACGTTCTTCTTGCGCACCAGCCCGCCATAGAACAGCGCCAGCCCCGGTCCGCTCATCAGCAGCACCAGCGCCGCCGAGGTCAGCATCCACGCGTTATCGCCCGCGCTCTGCGCACTCGCGATCGCCGCCGCATTCTGTGTCGCTGCTCTCTCGAGCACCGCAATCCGGTCTGCCGAATTCGCCGCAGGCGCCGCCGCCGTCTGCGCGACGGCGACCGCCCCGCCCATCAGCAGCACCGCAAGCAAACCAATCGCCAGCCCTGCGCGCCTCCGCCCGATGCCACCTGCCCAGCGCATATCAGTCCTTTCTCCTCACGCCGATGTGTACAGACACACGCCAACCGTCGACGTCCACAGACGTCTCAACCATCAAGCCAGATAGCCCATGAGGAACCCATAAAGAAACTGAAAAAAGTTGAAATCCCCGCCGATCGTCCCTTATAGCATCGCCGCCCCGGCCTCGACCCGCTTGTACACTCATCCCATGAACAAATCCGCGCATGTCATCGCCTGGAACGACGTCCCCGCCGAGCCCATGAACCCCCTGCTCACCCGCCAGCTCATCAGCGGCGAGCAGGCCATGCTCGCCCGCATCCAGCTAAAAAAAGGCTGCATCGTTCCCCGCCACAGCCATCCCAACGAGCAGCTTGCCTTCGTCGTCGAAGGCGCCATGCGCTTCTCGCTCGGCGAAGAGGGCTCGGCCCCTCACGGGATCCAGGACCACATCGTCCGCACCGGCGAGGTCCTCGTCATCCCCGGCAACCTTCCCCACTCCGCCGAAGCCCTCGAAGACACCCTCAACTTCGACATCTTCGCCCCTCCCCGCGAAGACTGGCTCCGCGGCGACGACGCCTACCTCCGCCAGCCCTCAACTTAAAAACTGACAGCTCACAGCTCATAGCTGAAAGCACAAAACTGAAAGCACAACCCACACTCTGATACTTCGGTCTAGAGGCTGAAGATTTGTTAACCCTTCGATATATGCGGCGGCTTCTTCTTTGCGGATTTATCTTCGTTGTGATTGCGCCGGTGTGCCTGGCGCAATCGTCTGCCCAGACTCCATCGTCTGTGGGGACGAATCACAAGCTCGAGTTCGAGGTAGCTTCCGTCCGCGAGAACAAGTCAGGTGGTCGGGCGACCTCGAACATTTTGCTTGATCGCGGAGATGCCTACTCTCCCACAGGGGGAATTTTCACAGCGACAAACCAATCCGTCGTCACCTTCTTCATCTTTGCCTACAAAATGGGCATCACTGAATCTTGGGGGCAATTGATGCGCTCGCTGCCACGTTGGGTAATCACAGACAGATTTGACATCAATGCGAGAGCCCCATCCGGAAATCCAACGAAAGAAGACATGCGATTGATGGTGCAGTCTCTTCTGGAAGACCGGTTCAAGCTGAAAGTCCATCGAGAAAAGCGAGAGATGCCCGTCTTTGGGTTGTATCTCAAAAAGGCTGGAGAGCCAGGGCCTCAGTTGAAACCACATGATCCGACGTCATCCTGCTCGGCTCCTCTGCCACTCCCCGCAGCGGGAACGCCCGTCGAGAGAATGGTTGGACTTTGGCCGGCTACGTGCGGCGACGGCGATGAGGCTCAAACTTCCAGGTACCGTCTCAGAGAAGGAGGTCGCGACATGACCATGAGCGCGATAGCAGATTGGTTGACCGCTGTGGGAGAGCCTGAACGACCGATATTGGATCGTACAGGGCTAAAAGGAACGTTCGATTTCATTTTCGAGTTCGATCCCGAATACCTGAACCAGGAAGGGGTTGGCAGTAATTCGCACGATGATTCGGGATCGACGTTTATCGAGGCTATAAAAGAGCAGCTCGGTCTCCAGCTCAAGAAAGAGGACGGGGTCGTCAGTATCTTTGTGGTCGACAATGTCGAGTACCCGTCGCCTAACTGATTGTGAAAGCCAACTTCGGTTCAGTCTTTCAACCCTCCCAGTGCAAACTAGACTTATGCCTCAGCAGTCTCTCGGCCCCCGCCCTCTCGTCGTAGGCTCCGCCGGCCAGGCTGGCGCGGCGCTCCTCAAACAACTCGGCCCCCACGCAATCGCCGCGACCCGCACCCCTGCTGAAACCAACGCCCCTATCGTCGACCTCGCCGCACTGAGCCATCACCCCGAAACC
>DATCFM010000009.1:0-33213 GCA_036509515.1 Acidobacteriaceae bacterium | reverse complement strand
GAATGAACGGCGCGGCATTACAGCTGATACGGCGTTGAGGCTCGCCAAGTTGTTCCGGATGACACCGGAGTTTTGGATGGGCCTGCAGATCGACTATGACCTTGATGTGGCGATGGACGAGCTTGAGGGGATAATTGATCGTGACGTGCACCCCCTCCCCATCGACAAGACAACTGGTTCTCTGAAAGTGGCTTAGTACAACACCATGGCACCAACCCCGCAAAAGGACTACTACGGCACACTTGGCGTCAAGAAGACGGCCACGTCGGACGAGATCCGCAAGGCGTTTCGCAAACTCGCGCGGAAGTACCACCCCGACGTGAACCCAGGCGACAAAAAAGCGGAGGAGAAGTTCAAAGAGATCTCCGAAGCCAATGACGTCCTCTCGGAAGAGAAGAAGCGCAAGATCTATGACCAGGTCGGCTTCTATTCCGACAACATCGATCCAGCCGCAGCCGAGGCCTATGCGCGCGGCGGCGCGGGCAGCTCCGGCAGGACGCATTCCGCGGGCGGCCAGGGCATGCCCTTCGACTTCAGCGGCTTTGATTTCTCAGGCTTCACCGCGGAAGGCCGTCGCGCCCAGCCCGAGAGCGGCAGCTCCAGCTTCCGCGACATCTTCAGCGGCATGTTTTCGGGCGGACGCCAGCCGCGCGGCCCGCAGCCCGGCACCGACCTGGAATATCAGGTGGAGATCGACTTCTGGACCGCCATTCGCGGCGGCGTCACGCGCCTCGAGATCCAGCGCCAGTCGCCATGCCCCACATGCAAGGGCACGGGCGTGGTCGGCAAACCCATGGAATGCCCTGAGTGCCACGGCACCGGTCATGTAACGCAGACCGGCGGCCGCATGAAATTCAACGTGCAGTGCCCGCGCTGCGGCGGCGCCGGCAAGGTGCAGAACGCGTGCCCGAAGTGCGACGGCGCGGGAGTCCTGACGCGCAGCGAGCCGCTCGAGTTCCGCATCAAGCCCGGCACACGCGACGGCCAGCGCATCCGCCTGGCCGGCAAAGGCAATGCCGGGACCGAGGGCGCGCCGGCTGGCGACCTATACCTCATTATCCGCGTCGGCCATCATAAACTCTTCCGCCGCGTCGCCGACGATATTCACATCACCGTCCCCGTCACTGCGATGGAAGCTGCGCTCGGCGCGCGCATCGAGGTGCCGACCATCGATGCTCCGAAGAACGGCGGCGAAGGGCATCATCCCGGCAGCGCACAACTTAAGATTCCGCAGGGAACGCAGACCGGACAGAAGCTGCGCATGCGTGAAAAGGGCGTGCCAAGCGCCACGCGCGAAGGCCAGCGCGGCGACCAGATCGTCGAGATCACGATCGTCGTTCCCAAGGTGCAGGACGAGCGCTCCAAGGAGATTCTCCGCGAGCTGCAGCGCCTGAACCCGGAAGACCCGCGCGCCGATCTGTTCAATGAGTACTGATCCTCACGCTGACGGTGACGCTGACCGCGGCTCCGTCCGTTGACTCGTGCGGCCGGCACCCGTACGCTGGGCCCGATGCCCTTTGCGCCATCCCGGACATCCGCAAGCCGCCGCGACCCGTCGCTCGACGGCCTGCGCGGCGTCGCCATCCTGCTGGTCTACCTCTTTCACTACGGTGGAGGGCTGCGCTCATCGCACGCTGCGGTACGCGTTCTCGGCTACCTTACTGAGGCCGGCTGGACGGGCGTCATCCTTTTCTTCGCGCTCTCCGGCTTCCTCATCACCGGCAGCCTGTGGGACTCCATCGGCGAACGCCGGGTTTTGCTCAACTTCTACGCTCGCCGCGTGCTGCGCATCTTTCCGATCTATTACGCTGTGCTCTTTATTGCGCTGTTTGCCTCGGTCGCCCGCGGCACTCGTCTCGTCGAGCTATTCCCTGTTCTGCTCTATCTCGGTTTCCTGCAGAATCTCCCCGGACTAGTCACGACGGCACTTCTGCCCATCTCGCCATTGCCGCTTTACCATCTGTGGAGCCTTGCTGTTGAAGAACAGTTCTACCTGCTCTGGCCCGCACTCGTGCTGCTGTCGCGCGACCGGTCGCGCGCTCTGCGGCTCAGCCTCTGGATTGTCGCCGGCTCCGAGCTCTTCCGCATCCTGACGCATCTTTCCATCGTTCATCCGGAGTTTGCCGGCACCTTCGATTCCTCGCTCCTCACACACGCCGGAACTCTCGCGATGGGCTCCGCTCTCGCTCTCGCTCTGCGCGGGCCACGCTGGAAGCTGGTGGAGCGCTGGGCGCTCACCGCGTTTCTCATCGGACTCGCACTCTATCTTCTCGTCAGCGCAAGCTGCCACAGCTTCTATCTCTCGGCTTACCGGCAGTTTACCGTTGGCCTCTTTGGAGTCGGTCTCGCCTCCACCGCCGCCATTCCGCTGGTCATGCGCAAGGGCAAAACGAATCGCATTCTGGCGGTGGCGCCGCTGCGCTTCCTTGGCCGCATCAGTTATGGCTTTTACGTGATCCACATTTTCATTGAGCCACTCATCGACCTGCTCGGCGCGCACTTCAGCCACGCAAACTCGGGCTTCCTGTACCAGTTCATACGCCTCCTGCTTGCCTTCCCCATCACGGTCGTGCTGGCGTCGCTCTCTTACTACTTCTTCGAGCTGCCGATCCTCGATCTCAAGCGCCGCTTCCCAATGCGATCGCCCCTTCCTCCACCTGAGCACACTGCCTGACGGCAGGTTGCAAGCTTCCGTCGCACACGAACATTGTTCATATAACGCATCTCCTCAGCCGGTCCGGCATCCAACATCCGAAGGCGAATTGCTCGCCCATCCACACACCCGGAGAGCGCACACCTGACGCATGGCCGCCGCTAGCGCCACAGCCGTTCAGCCGTCCGAAGCCGACGCGCTGCGAGAGATCACCCACGGCGTCAACCCGTGGCTCATCGCCGCGTCCGTCATGCTGGCGACGTTCATGGAGGTGCTCGACACCGCCATCGCCTCGGTCGCGCTTCCCTATATTGCCGGCTCGCTCTCGGCCACCACAAATGAAGCCACCTGGGTGCTCACCAGCTATCTCGTCGCCAACGCCATCATCCTCCCGGCGTCGAATTGGTTCTCTCTCAAGTTTGGACGCAAACGCTTTCTGATTATCTGCGTCATCATCTTCACCATCGCCAGCTTCGCCTGCGGAGCTGCCCCCACGCTGGGCTTCATCCTCGTCGCCCGCGTCGTGCAGGGAGCGGGTGGCGGCGCTCTGCAGCCTATCTCACAGGCTATCCTGCTCGAAAGCTTCCCCGTTCGTATGCGCGGGGCCGCCATGGCGGTCTTCGCCTTCGGCGTGGTGGTCGCTCCCGTGCTCGGGCCAACGCTGGGCGGCTGGCTCACCGACACCTACTCCTGGCGCTACGCCTTCTACATCAACATTCCCATCGGCGTGCTCGCCGTCTTCATGATCAGCCGCTTCATCCACGACCCGCCCTACATCTCGAAGGCCCGCGTCCCGGCCTTCGACAAGATCGGCTTTGGCACGCTCATTGTCTGGACCGGTTGTCTGCAGGTCGTCCTCGACAAAGGCCAGGAGGTCGACTGGTTCGGAGCCATCTGGGTCCGCTGGGCGGTCTTCGCACTCCTCGTCGCCCTCACCTGGTTCATCTATCGCTCCTGGCACTGCAAAGACCCCATGGTCGATCTGAAGCTCCTCAAGGATCGCAACTTCTTCCTCGGCTGCCTTCTGATCTTCCTCTTCGGTATCGGCATCTACTCCACCGTCACCATCCTTCCGCTCTTCTATCAGGAGCTGCTCGGCTACACCGCCTTCACCGCCGGCCTGGTGGTGGCTCCGCGCGGCCTCGGCGCCATCTGCGGCATGCCCGTCATCGGCTACCTCTCCAACAAGATCGACCCGCGCTATCTGCTCACCTTCGGCTTCATCACCTTCGGCCTCACCACGCTCTACTTCGGCTCCATCACCCTCGCCCTCTCGCCATGGACGCTCTTCTGGCCCATCTTCATCACCGGCTTCGGTCTCAGCTTCGTCTTCGTGCCTATCAGCACGGCTGCCTATGCCACGCTCAAAAACGAGCAGATCGGCGCTGCCAGCGGTCTTTTCAACCTCATGCGCAACGTCGGCGGCTCTATCGGCATCTCCATCGCCGCCACGCTTCTAGTGCGCCGCGCCGACGTTCACCAGAACGAGATCATCAACCACGTTCCCCGCACCAGCCTGCCTTTTCAGGGAGCTGTGCAGGGTTTGCAACAATCGCTTACGAGTACCTTCGGCGCGGCCAATGCGCGCATCGCTGCCGAGTCACGCCTCTACGGCGAACTCATGCGCCAGGCACTCGCATGGGCCTTCGTCGACATCTTCCGCTGGCTCTCGCTGCTCTGCGGCGTCTGCGTAGTCATCGTCTGGTTCTTCAAGAAGGTGAGGCCGGGAAGAGGACCCGCCGGAGCGCACTGAGGCTGCCGCTCAGCGACAATCTCCACGCTCCTCGCCTCTGCTCAGCGCAAAGCGACCGTCGCCGTCAAGGGCAGATCCTGCGACGATCCGCCCGCCATCACGCGATACTCGCCCGCTGTTCGCGTCCACCTCTTCGCAGCCTCATCCCACGTGGACAGATATAGCGGATCGACGTCGATTGTCACCGTCTTGCTCGCGCCCGGCGCCAGATCGACCTTGTCGTAGCCAATCAGCCGGTTCCAATTTTCGCCAGCGCTCGCAGGGAGGGCCGCATAGACCTCGGCGATCTCCGCTCCGCTGCGCGCGCCGGTGTTGGTTACCGTCAGCGTGACCGACGAAGCATCATGTCCAACCTTCAAGTCCGAGTAGCGGAAGGTCGTGTACGAAAGCCCGAAGCCAAACGGAAAAAGCACCGGCTTGTGCTTCTCCTCATACCACTTGTAGCCGACCGCCGCGCCTTCGATATTGTAATCCACATCGAAACTGAGCACGCCGTTCTTCACCGGGGCCGGCGGCGCCTCAATCGTCCTGCGCGGAAGATCGTCTTCGCTCCTCGGGAAGGTCATCGGCAGCTTGCCGCTGGGGTTCACGCTGCCGAACAGCAGGTTCGCCACCGCATGCGCGCCGTCTGAGCCCGCATACCATGCCTCCAGCACCGCGCCGGTCTTATCCAGCCACGGCATCGTCACCGCGCTTCCGGTCTCCAATACAACCACCGTGTGCGGATTCGCCGCAGCTACCGCCGCGATCAGCTTGTCCTGATTATCAGGCAGCGAAAGGCTGGGCAGATCGAAGTCCTCCGACTCCCACTGCCACGCAAACACAACCGCAACATCCGCAGCTTTCGCCGCCTTCACAGCGTCGGCAATCCGTTCGCCCGAGTCGAAGCTAACCTTCGCGTCGGGAGCCATCCGTTGAATTGCCTTCAGCGGCGACGTCGGGAACCAGACATGTTGTCTCCACGGCCCTCCCGCCATCTGACCCGGAGCATCCACCTGTGCAGAGCCGGCGCCGGAGATCATCCCCGTATCCGCGTGCTCTCCGATGACAGCAATCGAGTGCACCTTCGCTGCGTTGAGCGGCAGTAACGCCTCCTGATTGCGCAGCAGCACGGCGCTTCCCTCTTCAATCTTTCGCGACACGCCGAATCCATGCTGCACGTCGACGACGCTCTTGTGCTGCGGATCGTCCACAATGCCGCTGTTGAACTCCGACCACAACACGCGCCGCACATGCTCATCCAGCTCCGCCTGCGACACCTCTCCGCTCTCCACTGCCTTCTTGAGAGCCGCGCCGTAGTACTTGTCCGACGGCTGCTCCTGGTCCAGGCCCGCATGCGACGCCTTCACCGTGCTATGGGTGCCTTCCCAGTCCGACATGACAGAGCCCGGAAACTTCCAATCCTTCTTCAACACCTCATTGAGCAGGAAATCGTTCTCGCACGCATAGGTTCCATTCACGCCGTTGTAGCTGCACATCACCGCGTCCGGATGGCCGGTCTTGACGCCGATCTCGAACGCCAGCAGATCGCTCTCGCGCATCGCCTTCTCGCCGAGCTTCGCGTTCACCTCCTGGCGTCCACTCTCCTGATCGTTCAGCGCATAGTGCTTGATGTCGGAGAGGATGTGCTCCGCGCCCTCGCAGCGAATGCGCGCGCCCACCATCGTTCCGGCCAACACCGGGTCCTCGCCCATGTACTCGAACGTGCGTCCATTGCGCGGGTCGCGCGTAATGTCCACGCCGCCGCCCAGAGTCGCGTTGTACCCCTGCGCGCGCAACTCATCGCCGATCAGCTTTCCATACGCGCAGGCAGCCTCAGGGTCCCAGCTCGCCGCCGACCCGACGTTCGACGGCAGCGCCGTCGAGTAGCGCCCATTGTCCGCGCTCGAACGCACGCCGTAAGCCGCATCGCTCATCTCGATATCCGGAATCCCCAGCCGCGGCACGCCCAGCACAAACCCTGCGCCGCCATTGCCCTGGTCCTGCACAGCCTCAATCTCCGGCGGCAGATGCTTCTGCCTCGCCATGCCTTCGCCATGCAGCAGCGCGATCTTTTCATCGAGCGTCATCTGCTTCAACACAAGCTCCGCGCGCCGCTCAGGGGACAGCTTCGTGTTCATCCACGGCTTATTCGCCACTTCATTGGCGACTTGACTAAAAGCCAACGCCGTCATCAGGCTCAGTGCGCAACCTGCCGCAGCCATCCTAAGAGCTACTTTCATCGTGTCCCTGCCCCCTTGAGAGTTGAGAGGGTCAGTCTAGCATCTCAAACGTTTGCCTGACATCTTAAGTCGACAAGAAAAACGATTGTCTCAGGCCAGCGCTGTGAGTGCCTCTCCGCTCGCCCGGCCAAGAAAACCCCATTTCGACAACAGGTCCATTGGATGAACTCAGTCGTCTTACTGGTTGACGCCGCTGGCCAAAAATCCACCGTCCACCACTAGAATCTCGCCCGTTACAAACGTTGCCGCGTCCGATGCCAGGTAGACTGCCGAGCCCACCAGCTCCTCCGTCTTGCCAAAGCGTCCCATCGGCGTCCGCATCTTCAGCTCCTTGCCGCGCTCGCTCTTGTCCAGCAGCTCCGCATTCAGCGCGGTGCGAAACACCCCCGGCGCAATCGCATTCACGGTCACGCCCTGCGCCGACCACTCCACCGCCAGCGACCGCGTCAGCGCGCCCACCGCCGCCTTGCTGCACGCATACGCCGTCACCTCCCGCAGCGACACAAACGTGTTCAGCGAAGCGATATTGATAATCCGTCCATAGCCGCGCTCCAGCATGTGCCTGCCGAAGATCTGGCACGCGCGCAGCGTGCCTGTCACATTCGTATCCATGATCGAGTTCCACTCGCTCTCCGGAAAATCGACCGTCGGCGCGCGCTTGATCTTGCCCGCGCAGTTGATCAGGATGTCGACCTTGCCGAACGCCCCCAGCACCGCCTCGCACAGCACCTCGAGACTCCCGCGATCGGCCACATCCGAGGCCACGCGCAGGCTCCTGCGCCCCAGCGCCTCAATCTGCTTCGCGGCCGCCTCCACCTGCTCCCCGCGCCGCGAGCTCGCCACCACATCCGCTCCCGCCTCGGCCAGACCGATCGCCATCGCCAGCCCAATGCCCGATGTTCCGCCCACAACCACAGCCGTCTTGCCGGTCAGATCAAACAACGAACTCGCCATCGGTTCTCCTCTTTTCCCTATCCGTGCGTTCGGCCCGCGGCTCAGGCCGCCGGTGAAACATGCTGCAGAATCTCTTCGACCACAGCCCCAGGCGGCCGGTCATTCTCCACGCGCAACGCATCTGCCGGAGGCTCCAGCGTGGCCAACTGGCTCTCCAACAAATGCGGATTCATGTACTCGTGATGGCGGTGCGCCAACCTCTCACTCAACAGCTGCCTGCTCCCATCCAGCCACACAAACGCAAGCGCACCCGCGGGCATGCCGCTGGCCAGCGTCTCGCGATAGCTCTGCTTCAGCGCCGAACACGCCAGCACGCCGCCCTCGCCGCTCTGATACCAACTCCGCAGCAGCCGATTCAACGTCTCCAGCCAGGGCTGCCGATCGCTGTCGTTCAGCGGAATCCCCGCGCGCATCTTCTGCTTGTTCGCCGCCGGATGATAGTCGTCCGCATCCGCGAAGATCGTCCCCGTGCGCTGCGCCAGGAGCGTGCCGATCGTCGTCTTCCCCGACCCGCTCACTCCGATCAGCACCACGATCATTCCATCCGTCTCCGCGCGAAGCTCGCCTGCCCGCACTGTATCACTCTGCATTTGAGTCGCACCGAAGGACAAGTATATGCCCAAGCTCGAACTAAATGCCGGAAACAAATGCCCGAAACTAAGTACCCAGAAACACCGGCCGAATGTGCCGCTCCCACAGGTTCGCCGTCACGTTCTTCGCGATCACATCCTCATTCGCCTCAAGCTCGCGCGTATATCGCTCCCCCATCTTGGCCGCGACCTTGAAGCCCACATGCAGAAGCTGCCGGAAGCTCGGGTTATAAGCCGGGTTCGACTGATCGTGCCGCAACGCCGAAGTAAACTGCTCGCTCGTCCACCCATCCACCTCATCCGGCTTCGGCAGCTTCGCCGGATCGATATCGATCACCGCCGCATACGGCTTGCACAACTCCTCTTCGTGCGCGTAGGCCTCGCGATACACATCCTTCGCAAGCTCCAGGCCCGAGCCACCCGCCTCCGCCAGACCAATCAGCTCCTCCAGCCATGTCGTCCCGGCTGTCTTCAGGTGGACGCCGGCCTCGAACTTCGTCACGGCTCCATGAATCGCCGCATAGATCGAGAACTTGTCCGACCCCGAGTGCACACTCAACTTCAAATTCTCCGGAAGACCATAACGCTTCACCGCAAAGTCGATGGCGGCCAGGTCCTCCTCAAACTCCTTCGCGAACTGCGCCACGTCGCCAACGTAGTCCACGCCCTTGTTGAACCGCCCCGTAAACTTCGGCGCAATCGTCTGTATCGGAATCTGCTCGTCCGCAATCGCGGCCAGAATAATCAGCAGCTCCACCGGAGTCTGCGGCGAATCCGTCTCATCCATCGAGACCTCCGCCACAAATTTCCCGTCGCCCTTGGCCTCCACCAGCGACCGGTAGATGCGACCCGCCTCCTGCACGGCGGCTAGAAACTTATTCGCCACACGCTTCACGAACTCCACATCCGTCTTGAATGGCTGCGCGATGCGCGGAATTCTCACCTCGCCAACCAGCTCCGTATGCTGCGCCACAAATGCATCCACGTCAGCGGCCCTGGCCGGTTTTCCAATCTCCTCCGCAACGTCGATCGTGAAAAAATCGCACGGCTTCAGGAATCGCTCCACGTTCGTCAGGTTGATGTGATCGGCGTCGAGAAAGTACGGCTGCTTCCATCCCAGCTCCTTCACCGCCGCGTCGGCAGCCTTGCGCGTCTGCGCCGGATCGCTGCCGATGATCGTGTGCTCGCGGTTGGATTTGTTCCACACCGGCGCAATCTCCACCCCGGCTTCCAGCGCCTTCACACAGGCGGCAAGCTGCGCCTTCGCCTGATGCGCAAAACGATCCCCTACTCCAACCGAAAACCTCGGCAGCCGCAGCCCTTCCGCCATCCAAAACCTCCCTTGCAGCTCTTACCTTGTGAACTGCCCAGCCAGAGAATGCCTGCGGCGGAAGTCCACAGCCAGCATACCTTCAACCAGTCTGACCGCGCAATCGAGGCGTCTGACAGCGGCTCAATTCTTGAAACGCCCCTTGTACGCCCACAACCCCAGCCCCGGGTTCGAGATGTAGAAGATCTCCTCGCCGTCCACCACATTCCAACCGTCCTTCAACCTCTTCGGATCATACTTCCGCGTGTACTCCGCCAGATCGCCGTACTCGTAGTGCACGCTCTCGATCTCCTCGCGCGTCAAATGCCCGGGGCAGTAGCGAATCGTGAAGCGTCCCTCGCTGGAGCCATGGATCAGATGCGCCGCCGCGCTCAGATTCCCCGCCAGCCCGGCATCCTCCTTCACATATTCAAGCGTCGCCGGCGTCCCGCAGTAGCCGAACTTGCGAATCAGCTTGTCGATCGTCGGATCCTCGCCGAACTCATGCACACCCGGCGCGAGCACGATCAACTCCGCGCCATCGGCCAGCGCCATCCGCGTACGGTACACGCTCTTGTTGCCCAGCCACGTCGACTTGAATTCGTGCGGATCGAGAAACACGACAGCCTTCTTGATCTCGCGATCCATCATTGAAAAATTGCACTTTAAACTCAGCTCTGCCGCGCGCTCGAAGCACTCATTGTCGTCGCCGATGAACAAGCCGCGCATCACCAGCTCGCCGCGCTCATTCTTGTTCACCACCGTCTGCACGTACACAATCGGCGGCATCATGCTGCCGAAGTGTCCGCTCGCATAGTTCAGCACCCGGCGCACCGGCGTGTCCGCACGCCCCATCATGCGCTCCATGCCGTACACCGCCCCCAGAAAGTGCGAGCGATGAATCCCCATCACGCCACCCGTGCCGATAAAAATATTCTTGTTTCCATTGGCCATTCCGACGACCTCGTGCGGCACCACCTGCCCGATCGACAGGATCAGATCATGCCCGCCATCCCGCAGGAGCTTGTTCACCTGCGCCGGCCACGTGTAGTCCAGCTTGCCTTCGCTCACCTCGCGGATGAACTCACCCGGTACCTCGCCCAGCGTCACAATGTCCTCGCGCCAGTTATGAACGCGGAACAGCTCACGCGGCGTGCGCCCGTACATCGTCCTGATCTGTTCCTCGCTCATCGGCGTATGCGTGCCCAGCGCGGGCAGAACATCGGTCAGTCGGTCGCCGTAAAACTCCCAGGCCATCTCAGTCAACTCGCCGGCCTTCGAGTGAAAGCGCGTAAAGTCCGGCGGCACCGCCAGCACCTTGCTGCGCTCGCCCAGCTTCGTCAACGCCTCATGCAACGCGGCGCGAACCTCTGCGCAAGTCATCTCGGTCGTCGGCGACCCGGCAGCAAAAAATAGACTCATAGTGATCTCTCGACGATTTTACTTCGCCGGCGCAGATGGGGGTTGCCGTCGCCCGCCACACGCTCCCCGACGCAACGTTTGGCCACCGGTTAAGATAACTGCATGCAAAATCTGCCCGCGCGTGTGTCCGCCATTGTGATAGCACTTGGCTTCCTCTTGAACGCGCATTCGCTTCCTGCACAGAGTTGGAAGCTTGTCTGGAGCGACGAGTTCAACGGCGCGGCGGCCAGCCTGCCGAGCTCCACCGACTGGAATTTCGTACGTGGCTGGGGTCCCCAAGGCAATCACGAGATCGAGTGGTACTGCCAGCCCGGCGAAAGCGATGGCCCCTGCGACAAGACCGATCCCAATCTCTTCGAAGATGGCAACGGACATCTGGTCGTCAGGGCGATCCACAACAATCAGCTTTGGAGCTCCGCGCGCCTGAACACGCAGAGTAAGCACACCATCCTGTACGGCCGCATTGAAGCTCGCCTGCGCATGCAGCCAGGCGCCGGCTTCTGGCCTGCTTTCTGGCTCCTCGGTGACAATCGCGAGACCTCCCACTGGCCCGACTGCGGCGAACAGGACATCATGGAATGGGTGCAGAAGTACGGTCCAGGCACAACCTCCTCGACCATCCATGGTCCCGGTTACTCAGGTGCCCATGGCATTGGCAGCACCTTCGCCTTTCCCAACGGTGGCCGCATCGACGACGCCCAGTTTCACATCTACGGCATGATCTGGAGCAAGGACCGAATGGCGTTCTATCGCGACGATCCATCCAAGCCCTACTTCGTCGTCACACCCGCCAACCTGCCGCCTGGCACAAAGTGGGTCTACAACCACCCCTTCTACGTCATCCTGAACTTCGCCGTCGGCGAGGCCGGCTTCCCTGGCTCCGTCGACGCAACAACTCCCCACACAGGCACCATGTGGGTGGATTACGTTCGCTTCTATCAGCAGCAATAGCTCAGAAGCACTCGCGTCTACAGCTTGTACGCCTTCCGTACCAGTCCAACCGTCAGGTCTCTCGCCAGCTCAAACGCCTCGTCCTCATCCAGACGGTGGTCCGCGACCAGCCGGCCAAGGAACGCGCAATCGACCCGCCGCGCCACATCATGCCGCGCGGGAATCGAGAGAAACGCACGCGTATCGTCGTTGAACCCAACCGTGTTGTAGAAGCCGGCGGTCTCGGTGGCCTGCTCGCGAAAGCGCATCATGCCCTCCGGCGAATCCTGGAACCACCACGGCGGCCCCAGCCGCAGGCACGGATAGTGGCCCGCCAATGGCGCCAGCTCGCGCGAGTAGGTTGACTCATCCAGCGTGAACAGGATGAACGTAAAGTTCGGTTCGTTGCCGTACTTCGACAACAGCGGCTGCAACCCGCGCACATACTCCGTCGGCGCCGGAATATCGGCGCCCATATCGCGTCCGAACTTCGCATACACCTGCGCGTTGTGATTGCGAATCGCCCCCGGATGAAGCTGCATCGTCAGCCCATCCTCGACGCTCATGCCGGCCATCTCCGTCAGCATCTGCGCCTGAAACAGCTCCACATCCCCGGCCCACATCTTGCCGGTGAAGATGCGTTCGTAAAGCGCCGAAGCCTCTGCCCAGGGCAGGTCCGCCGTCCGCGCCGTCAGATGACCGTGATCGGTGGCCTTCGCTCCATTCTCCTTGAAAAACGCTCGCCGCTTGCGCAGCGCGCTCAAGTAGCCACGATAGCTTCCAACATCCTCATTCGCGATCTCGCCCAGCTTCGCAAGGTTCTCGCGAAAGCCAGTAAACTCGACATCGACCACCGCATCCGGACGAAACGTCGGCAGCACGCGCCCCTTCCATCCACTCTCGCGAATCTTTTTATGGAAGCGGAGCGAAGAGACGGCCGCATCGGTGGTCGCAAGCACCTCAAGACGAAACCGCTGAAACAGCGCGCGCGGCCGAAACTCTGGACTCTGCAACGCCTTGTCGATCGCGTCGTAGAAACTATCGGCGTTCCCTGCCTGCAGTCTTTCGGTCAACCCAAACAGCTTCTCAAAGGCATAGTCCAGCCACAGCCGCGTCGGCGTTCCGCGAAACAGGTAATAGTTCTTCGCGAAGATTCGCCATACCTCGCGCGGGTCGGCCTGTTCCTTGCCGTCCAGCTGCGGAATTCCGAGCGACTCCATGCTGATGCCCTGCGAGTACAGCATGCGAAAGATGTAATGGTCCGGCTGGATGAACAGCGCCGCCGGGTTTGGAAACGGCTGATCGTCCGCAAACCACTGCGGGTCCGTGTGCCCATGCGGGCTGATAAGGGGCAGCTCCGCCACCGACGCATACAACCGTGAGGCAACACTGCGCGCCTCCGGCTCCGCCGGAAATAATCGGTTCTCATCCAACATCTCTTGCCCTCGTTCGCGCTTCCACGCGATTAATTCTCTAAGCCGACAGCCTACCAAAGACCGCGATTGCCTGTCTGACAGCCTGCTGTCCTCTCATGCTCTACTAAAACAGAGGGTAATCATAATTTTGGGAGATTCTTTTTGAAAGCGCTTTCCACGGAGCCCACGCTGCTCTCCACCCCAGAGTTGTTCGCGCGCATCCGCCAACTCTCGCCGCGTATTGCCGTCTTCGACTGCGACGGCACCCTCTGGTCAGGCGACGCCGGTTCCTCTTTCATGCAATGGACCATCGACACCGGCGTGCTTTCGCCCGAGGCCGTTGCTCGCCTCAATCAACGCTACGAAGGCTACAAGCGCGGCGACGTCTCCGAGCTCGCCATCTGCGGAGAAATGGTCCAGATCTACAGCGGCCTCCGCGTCGAACAGCTTCGCCTCGCCGCGGCTCAGTTCTTTCGCGAGCGCATCGAGCCGCACATCTTCCCCGAGATGCTCGAGCTCGTCACCGAACTTCAGCGCGCCGGAACAGAGATCTGGGCCGTCAGCTCGACCTGCGACTGGGTCATCGAAGAAGGCGTGCAGCGCTTCAATATCCCCGCCGATCATGTCCTCGCCGCCTGTGTTGAATGTAGCGACGGCATTGCGACCGATCGCCTCCGCGATGTTCCCACCGATGGAGGTAAGGTCGCCGCACTCGCTCGTGTCGGCGTCGTTGCGCCTGATGCGGTCTTCGGCAACTCCGTGCACGATGCGGCCATGCTCGCCATTGCCCGCGCCGCCTTCCCTGTCAACCCTTCACCCCAGCTTTCGCGCCTCAGCGCGGAGCGTGGCTGGCCTGTTTACTATCATGAATCCGCCCGCCGGGGCTGACCGTATCCTTGAAATGACCGCGCTCGTGCACCTTCTCGGGCCTGCATAACGTCTACATAGGCAACGAGAGTGAACCGAACGATTCACAAATTTTCGCCGCACGCCCACCGGCCTTCAGGAAAGCCGCCACGTTACGTGGTGGCCGCCTTTATCCTTCGCGGAGAGCAGCCCACCCGCGAGGTGCTGATCGGTCAGCGAAGGGCCGATCAGGCGCTCGCGCATAAGTGGGAGTTTCCCGGCGGCAAGGTCGAGCCCGGCGAAAGCGCCGAGCAGGCATTGATCCGTGAGCTGGAGGAGGAGCTCGGTATCCAGGCCACCATCGGAAACGCGGTCACAACGGTTCACCACACCTATCGCAACGGCGGCGCGATCGAGATCCAGTTCTTCACCGTCACCGAGTTCACCGGCGAGATCCGTAACCGCGTCTTTCAGGAGACGCGCTGGGCCTCCTTCGTGCAGCTTCCCGGCTACGATTTTGTCGCCGCCGATCTCACCCTCATCCGTGATCTCGCCGAGGGCAAGCTGCTCTAATGTCCTCTTGCGACGCCCGCCAGCATGACGATGGTCAGAATCGTGGCAAGCGCAGTAAGCGTCCACGCAACGATGTTGTAGGTGACGCCATTCCGCTTGGCGCCCATCAACGACTT
Source organism: Acidobacteriaceae bacterium (assembly GCA_036509515.1). Classification (GTDB taxonomy): domain Bacteria; phylum Acidobacteriota; class Terriglobia; order Terriglobales; family Acidobacteriaceae; genus Granulicella. Next base: position 18,430 of record DATCFM010000009.1, on the reverse strand, counting down.
GCGATTCACCAGGATGAGCATGAACACCAGCACAACCGGCAACAATACGCCATTCAGCACCTGCGACAGAACGGCCAGCTTCGCCGGCGGCGCCGACGAGATCAAAATTACCGCCGCACCCACCAGCAGCAGGCCCGTATACAGCCAGTAAAAAACCGGCGCCTCTTTGAACCGCTTGCTCAGGCCGCTCTCAAACCCCATCGATTCGCACACGGTATAGGCCGTCGAAAGCGGAAGAATCGACGCTGCGAAGATCGAAGCATTCAACAGCCCGAAGGCAAATAGCACCGACGCATATTGTCCGCTCAACGGCCGCAAAGATTGCGCCGCATCGGCCGCGTCGGAGATGTTGTGCTGGCCGCCGACAAACAGCGTCGCCGCGCACGCGATCACGATGAACGCTGCCACCACGATAGAGAACACCGAGCCAAAGACCGCATCGGTCTGCGCCATCCTCAGTTGCGAGTGACGCGCTCCCTTGTCCACCACCGAAGCCTGCAGATAGAACTGTTGCCACGGCGCCACCGTCGCGCCGATCAGGCCCACCGAAAGATAGAGGTACCCCGGACTGCGAAGATCGCGCATCCGAGGCATCCGCAGCGTGTCCTTCACCGCCGAGCTCCAGTGCGGATGCGCCAGCACCGCCGTGATGATGTAAGCGATGTACAGAAAGCTGAGACACACAAACAGCTTCTCCAGCTTCTTGTAGTCGCCAAAGACCACCAGCACCCACACCAGCAGGAGCACGACGGGGACCGAGATCCATTTATTAATATGAAACAGTCCCGCGCTCGAGCTGACGCCGGCGAACTCGCTCACCACATCGCCGAGGTTGCACAGCACCAGCCCCACCATCAGGATCGCCGTCGTACGCAGGCCGAACTCTTCGCGGATTAGCTCGCTCAGCCCCTTGCCCGTCACCACGCCCATGCGCGCGGAGATCTCCTGCGCAAACGCCAGCATGATCGCCATCGGGATCATCGTCCACAACAGCGCGTAGCCAAACTGCGCGCCCGCGGTGGCGTAGGTGTAGATGCCTCCCGCATCGTTGTCCACATTCGCAGTAATAAAGCCGGGGCCGAGCACTGCCAGAAGCAGCAGAATGCTGGTGCGCCAGCGTTTCCAGCGTGTCATCGGCGCTCCTCTGGCAAGAGATTGGCTGCGGAGGCCACGCCTTCACGCTGCACGAGTTGGTAGAGACGCCGCGCCGGCTCCTTCAGCCTCGCATCGTCCGCTACACGAACATTGTCACCTATATGGGATGCATCCTTCGAGGAAACTAACACCACAGTCTCCGGATGAACCACCAGCGACGCCTTCAGCATCACCCCCGCCAGCGTCTCGCGGTCGGACAGGTCCTCACCCGTCTGCTGGTTCCACCGCCTGCACATCTCCTGCGATCCTGTAAGCCGTTCATGCAGCCTGCCCAGATTATCCGTCAACGCCCGATGATGAATGTGGAACGCCTCCCCCACCGCATCGGCGGCATCGAACACCGACCACTCATGCTGCACGACGCGGCAGAACGCCGGCCGCTCCCGCAGCAGTGCCGGAATCTTCGCACTCTCGCTGCCCACGCCGAAGCTCCCGATCTTTCCCTGCGAAACCGCATCCTCCAGAAATCGCAGCAGCCCCTCATCGCCCAGGTCGCCGGCCTCCGCCTCATGCAACAACCACACATCGATGAATCCAGTCCGCAGAGCGCGCAGGCTGTCTTCGAGCGACGCGCGCGCCTCTTCGGCGGTGAACTTCGATCGGCTTGCGGTCGCAGCCACGGCTCCTGCCGCGCGCGCCAGCCACTGCTTCAACGCGGGGACCCGCTTGGCGATTGGCCCGACCGCCGGCCCAACCACGCGTCTCGCAGCGCGAAGCAGGCCGCCACGTTTCGGCGGCGCAATGCCATACTTCGTCGTCACCGTTGCAGCCTCGCGATGCCGCTCCAGAAACTCACCCAGGCAGCTCTCCGCCTCGCCATAGCCGTACATCGGCGCCACATCGAAGTGGCGAATTCCCGCGTCAAACGCGGCCTCCAGCAGCCGCAGGCTCTCCCGACGGCCAAGCGCGCCCATGATCGACGAGCAGCCGTAGCCAAGCCGCGTCGTCTCCCGCCCGTTCTTCGCGAGCCTGATCTGCTCCACGGCGCCTCCGTTCCATCGAATAAGCAGTATTGCTGAAGGTGTACCCGGGGAACGATCTCAACGTCGTTTTTCCCCGATAAAAACGACACCCTCTGCGTCTTCCCAGGGGATCGTGTCAGGAATACTGCTCTAGAGTACCGTTCCGCAATGAAGCGTGCGTCAGACCTTTGCTAATTGATCCGCCAGCCGCATTGCTAATGCGATCACAGTATGGGTCGGGTTCGAAAACCCCGAGCTCGGAAAGACCGCGCTGCTGCAAACATAAGCATTGCGCAACCCATGCAGCAGCAGGTCAGGCGTCACAACGCCCTCGCCCGGCGAGGCCGCCATGCGCATTCCGCCCATGTGGTGATTGCTGTCATCGCACCTCTCCACAAACGCAGCATTGCCTGAAAGCAGCGCCGCGTCGATCTTGACGTCCGCGATGTCAGCCAGCGACCCAGCCGCCGTCTCCGCGAAGTATCGTATCGTCCGCAACTCCAGCTCGGAGATGCGCCAATCCAGCCGCGCCCGCAACAGTCCAAGCGAATCCCGTTCCTCACCTAATGTAATCGAGCTCTCGCCATCCGGCCGCTGCTCGCAATGTACACGCAGTCGAACCTCCGCGCCGGGAGGGTTGTAGGCACGATGCTTCAGCGCGTAACGCAGCGTCTGCCGCATCAGCAGCGGCGTGTGCCGCGCCGTTCGCAGAACATCCACCGGCTTCACCTCGCCCCAGTGGCCGCGCATCAGATGCTTGGCCGTCATCTTCGTCACATCCAGCGCCTCATCCATCTCACTCTCAAAGCTCATCGTCGCCGCGCAGTTCAGCACTTTGGCCCTGCTCTGCTCGTCAGGCGCCAGCCGCAGCTTGGGATGGTATTTGTATCCGCCGAAGAAGATGTTGTCGAAGATCCTTGCAAATCGGCGCGGATTGCGCGGCAGAAGGCTGGCTGCATTGGCATCGATATGATCCTGAAAGTGCCGCCCCAGCAGCCCGGAACGATTCCATGGCAGCGCGCCCTCGCGCGGCTGCAGGAAGAAGCGCACGCACTCGATCGCCCCCATGCAAAAGACAAACTGCTGCGCCTCGACGACCATCTCCAGCCCTGTTTGCGTGCGGCAGCGCAGGCCACGTACGGTCTCTCCGTCCAGAAGCAACTCCACAGCATTTGCATGCAGCCACACCTGCACGCTCTCACTGGTCTCAAGTTTCTTCGCATGCACCCGCGCAAGGTTCGGCTCCGGGCACCATCGCGTCAGATACGTCTGCATCGCGGGAAACTCCGGTTTTCCCAGACCGATCTTCCGCCATACCTCCGCGTCCTCGAGCGTTACATCGCCAAGTCCCTCGCACCCCAACGCGCGCAGATAAAACGGCTCCAGCTCTTCACGTGAAAACGGCCACCCACTCTCTTCAATCCATGCGCGCCGCTCAAAATCCTCCGCATTCAACTCCAGAATCTGCCCGCCCCATCGCGTCGTCGTTCCGCCGTGCGCGCGAACGCGCCCCTCGTGGATGCCGCGATGAACATGTCCAACCACCTCGCTGCGGTACGGCTCCTGCGCGGTCTCCTCGATCTCGCGCCCGCCGCCTTCGAGCACCATCACGCGCTTGCCCTGGCGTTCGAGCTCCACCGCAAGGCAGATCCCCGCCGCGCCCGCGCCCACGATGCAGATGTCAGGATGGAACTCCGCCGATGGCCTCTCCCGCAGCAGGTCGTGAATCATGTCGTCACTTCCTGAGCTGTTTTCCCAGCCTTGATCGCGCGCAATCGTGCAACGATCGCCGCCACCTGCGCGTCGTTGTGATAGCCGCTCGCCTGCGCGCGCCGCCGCCCGGCCGCCGCAATCCGCGCGCGCGCCGCCTCATCCGGCAGATACCGCCGTATCTTCGCGACGCACTCCTCGATGCCTTCGAAGAACACCGCCTCCTCGTCCTCGACAAAGCGCGCAAGGTGGCCGGGCGAACGCTCCGCCAGCAGAAACCCCTCGCACGCCGCAATCTCAAAACTCTTGTGCACGAACTCATCCTGATTCGCGTGCGTCAAGAAACTCAGATTGATCTTCGACCGCCAGATGCCCTCGCGATAGTCCTTGCGAAACAGCTCGCCATGCCCGCGATACAGCGCCGCCGTCGCCTCCGGCCCAAGCGCCTTCTTCCACACCAGGCCGCCCGAGATCACCACCGGAAACCCAAACTCCTTCCATAGCCGCGTGAGGAACTGCGCGCGGTCGTCATACGGTGTTCCAATGAACGAGACACCGCGATCGCGGTCCTTATCGCTCCAGCCTTCAGGTGGCGGAAAGTGAATCGTCGGCTCATACGCCGTCTGAATCTTCAGCACATCGCGCGCTCCGTGCTCACGATACTCAACAACATTCTTATCCCTCTGCACCACGTGCAGATCGAAGTGCGGCAGGTCCTTCAAATACAGCCGCCACCCAGGATCGCCGCGCACTCCAAAGAAGTTATCGATCATGTAGCTGACACTCATAATCCCCATGCGCCGCAATCTCTCGAGCGTCTCCGGCTGCAGCGCCAGCAGCTTGTCTGCCCAGAAGATATCCGGCCGTTCGCGCTCCGCCACTGCCAGCACCTCGCGATTCAGCCGGCTCACCCACGGGCCCATCTGCGCGCGATGCACAATCTTCCGCAGCAGCGGATGTTTCGGCTCAAACTCAAACGCATTCAACGCAAGCACGCGATGCCCCTGCCGTTCCAGCGCCCACAGCCTGTACAGCGAAGAATCGTTCGGCGAAAGCCCCGCCGCATACAAAATACTCAGCGGACGCTCCGCACTCATGCGCTCTACCTCTCACGCAGCTGGGCAATCACCTGCTCGGCGTGAATCACGCCCGCCACCCGCCGTCCCACATCCACCACCGGCAGCGAGCGCAGATTGTACTTATCGAACCGTTCCGCCACCTGCTCATCGCTCGCATGCAGGCCGCAGGAGACATTATGTCCCTCCGCAAGCGTCGACAGTTTGGTGTCGGGCGCAGCCAGCAACAGCCGCGGCAGCATCACCACTCCGTCCAGTCTGTCTTCGCTGTCGAGCAGATAGATCTCCGAGATCGTATCCGGATCGCCGTCAAAACCCCGCAGCGCTTCAACCGCATCGGCCACACTGCCATCGCGCGACACGCTGATGAAGTCCGTCGTCATCCGTCCCGCCGCAGACTCCGCCGAAAACTCCAGCAGCTCCTCGACATCGTGGCGTTCGTCGGGCTCCATCTCACCCAGAATCGCATCCGACTGCTCGTCGCTCAGCTCTCCCAGCACGTCCGCCGCCGCGCCTGGATCCATCTCCTCGATAATGTCCGCCGCGCGTTCGGACTTCATGTGCAGCAGAAGCTCCTTTTGCAGCTTCGGCTGGATCTCCTCCAGCGCCTCGGCCGCCGTCTCCTCCGGCAGGCTCGTAAAGACTGCCTCGCGCTCGGCCGGCGCCAGCTCTTCGAGAATGTCCGCAATGTCCGACGGATGCAGCTTCGCCAGCCGCTCCTCTCCAATCTTCAGCCGCACCCTCCGCGCCGGATCGCGGTCGATCACATCCACGCAGCTCCACGGAATCACCCTTGAAGGAATCACCCGCACAAGTGTGTCCACTGCCGACGCGGGCAGCCCCTTGAGCAGCCGTCGCAGCGCGCCGCGCATGCCAATCTCAACTTCCTCGATGCGCAGCGTCGTCCTCTCATCACCGTCGCCTCCCCGCTCCCATGCGAGGTTCACATCGTTGACGCGCACCACCTTGCGCCCGTCGACATCGATAATCTGCTGGTCCAGCAGGTCACGCTCCAGCAGCAGTGTGTCGCTCAGGCTCGGCACCTGCTCCGGCTTCGCTCCTGTTCGCAGCGTCCTGTCCGCTGCATGAGGCATCTTGATCGCCTCCACCGGCACCATCGATCGATGCGACTTCCCGCTCCCGCGCCACGCCAGCAGAAACCCGTAGACCCGCGTGCTGTCCTTGCCGACATCGACCGCCAGCTCCTGAATGCGGCCGCACTCCTTGCCGTCCTCATCCATCACCGGCATGCCCACCAGCGTCGCCACCGTGGTCGGATTGGTCGTCGTCCCATTCATAATCTTTATCTTTCCCTAACCTAACCCATCGCGCGCCCTTGAGAACAGCCGGAAACATCCGCAAGTAGACAGGATGCCAACCATGGCGCTGCCAGCCGCTTGCGGCCAGCAAAAAGCCACCGCCCCAGGGCAGTGGCCTCTTGTCCTTGCAACCGAAGTGACGCCCAAGCGACGCTTACTTGCTGAAGTCCACCGTCGGCGCCTGCGCATTCGCCGGATTGCCTTTGAAGTACTCGTCGCGATAGTGATAATGAGCCATTCCGGCCCAAATACTGTTTGGGAACTGCTGGATGTAGACGTCATAGGCCTTCAACGCCAGGTTGTACCGGTTCCGCTCCACAGCAATCCGGTTCTCCGCGCCGGCCAGCTCATCCTCCAGGCGCATGAACTGGTCATTGCCCTTCAGGTCCGGATACTGCTCCTGCAGCCGATAAAGCGGAATCAGCGCCCCGTCCAGCCGCGTGTTTGCCTGGATACTGCTCGCCCTATCCGACGAGGCCGCCAGCACGCCCGCGCGCGCATTCGCAATATTCGTCAGGATCGTCGACTCCTCCTTGACGTAGCCCTTCACACTGGCCACCAGGTTCGGAATCAGGTCCAGACGCCGCTGCTGCACCACATTCACCTGCGAGTACGCTTGGTTCACATCCTCATTCAGCGCCACCATGTGGTTCTTCGACGTGATGTAGCTACCCGCCCCAAGCAGGACCACCACCACCACCAAAATCACTACGCCCAGCGCTACCCATGCAGCCTTCATCGTCTTTCCTTTCGTGCGCGTCCGCGCCCTTCGCTCTTCAGCCTACTGCACCTGCCCGGCCCGCCCACTCTACCAATCGCCGCTGGCCCCGCCGCCCCCGGAGCCGCCGCCAAACCCTCCGCCAAAATCTCCACCACCGCCGCCGCCGCCGAATCCGCCACCGCCCCCACCGAATCCGCCGCCACCAAAACCTCCACCTCGCCCGCCGCCGAACAGGCTTCCCAGCAGGAACCATGGCAGCCACCCGCCGCCTCGTCCCCCGCCCAGGAAGATCCCCATAATGATGATGAAGATCACGAACCCGATCCAGTTGTTGCCGCCGCGCCGCTCCGTCCTGTAGGTCTGCTGCACCGGCTGCGACACGGGGGCAGTCAGCGTCACATTCGCATCCGCGGCAATCACGCCCGCAATCTGCTGCTCACCCAAGAGCAGCGCCGGCCCAAACTGGTTCTGCCGCAGCAGCGGAACTATGTTGCGCCCAATGTCGCCCACCTTGGCGTCATTCAAAATGCCTTCGAGGCCATACCCAACCTCGATGCGCCGCTTATGATCGTTGATCGCCAGGATCATCAGCACGCCGCGATCCGTGCCCTTCGGTCCCACCCTCCACTTGTCTTCCAGATCGGTCGCGTACTGGTCGATGTCCGCGCCCTCCAGCGAATGGACCGTCACCACCTCGATCGTGGCGTGCGCCTTCTCATAGACCTCGAGGCTAAGCTGCTCCATCTGCTGCTTGGAGTCCGCATCGATGACGCCCGCGAAGTCCTGAACATAGCTCGTAGGTTTAGAAGGAAGCTGGCTGACCGACTCCGCGCGCGCGAATCCGGCCGCACAGGTCGCCACAACAGTCAGCGCCGCACCACTCAGCATCAGGAGCGCGGTCGGACGAACGATATCTTTCAACTTGGCGCGGACCGCGATCACCTCCTCAGGGTACGCTGCCGCGCCAATTTAGTTCCCCGCGCCCCAAGACGTGAAACCGACGCGAGACGACACAAGACCAGCCTTGACTGCGCAAACGCGGAAAGCCCTCCATCATCCGGAGAGCTTTCTCTATCGCCACAAATCACACCGTCGGCACACCCGCTAGAGTTTGCCTTGCAGATCATGCGCCATGTTCTTATGCGCCGCAACCGTGCTCTTTCCCTGCTCGACCGTAGCCTTGAACCGCGCATCCTTCGTATCGTTCGCCTCTTTATCGAACAGGTCATAGGCTCCGTCATGGTCTTTGACCATCGCGTCGATGTACTCCTTATCGAAGTCATGCCCGCTCAGCCCGTTGAGCTTGTCCGCTTCCTGCTGATGGTCCGAGTCCATGCTCGTGGGAGCCGTCAGTCCCCACTTCACCGCGAACGGCTTCATCTTCCGTCCCAGCGCCTCATGCTCCACCACCATCTTGTGTGCGAACGACTTGACCGCCGGGTCGGTCGCCTTGTGCTCCGCCAGCTCGCTCAGCTTGATCTCGTTCAGGTTTCCCTGCGAAACCGTCGTCAGAAACTGCTTGTCCTGATCTGTCGCCTGCGCCTTCACCTTGGTTGTCGCCAACAGAGCCGCACAACCGAGCGCCGCACAACACATTGCATATGTAATCTTTTTCATGGTCTTCTCCAGTGCGCGGTTCGGCCGCGCCTCAAAAATGGCGTACCCGCAGTGAGAGTCAGCATCATCTCCCCGCGTTGCATGCGGCGCGGCACGCCAACTCTGTATCCTGAAAGTCTTCCAATCTCTGGAGACTTCATGACCAGCACGACCCCACAGCCGCCCATCGCCGAACGCGAACCGCACGCAACGCCCATCCACTCGACCCAGCTCCACGACGACTACGCCTGGCTGCGCAACAAGAACGACCCGCGCGTCACCGCCTACCTCGAAGCCGAAAACGCCTACACCGCCGCCGCGATGGCCGGAACCGAAGCTCTCCAACAGCAGCTCTACGATGAGATCCTCTCCCACATCAAAGAGGACGACGTCTCCGTCCCCTACCGCGAAGGCGACTGGGAGTATCTCCTCCGCACCGAAAAAGGCCAGCAGTACCCACGCTTCTGCCGCCGTCCCACCGGCTCCGCGCCCTCGCTCACCTCCACCGACCCCACTCCAGCCGAGACCGTCATCCTCGACGTCAACCAGCTGGCAGAAGGCCAGCCGTTTATGTCGCTCGGCGCTACAAGCGTTAGCCCCAACGGCCGCCTGCTCGCCTACTCGACCGACAACACCGGCTTCCGCCAGTACACGCTGCACATCAAAGACCTCACCACCAACGAAACACTCCCCGACACCGCCGAGCGCGTCGGCTCCCTCGCCTGGGCCGCCGACTCGCAAACCCTCTTCTACTCCACCGAAGACGAGCAGACCAAGCGCCAGGACCGCCTCTTCCGCCACACCCTCGGCGCCACAGCCGCCACCGACACCGAGGTCTTCCATGAGCCAGACGAGCGCTTCAACCTCGGCGTAGACCGCACCCGCGACCGACGTTATCTCCTGCTCGACATCGGCAGCCACACCACCAGCGAGAGCTGGTTCCTCGACGCCACAACTCCCACAGCCGCCTTCCAGCGCATCGCCGAACGCGTCGACGACGAAGAGTACTACGTCGAACATCGCGACGGCTTCTTCTACATCCGCTCCAATCGCAACGCCGAACAATTCAAGCTCATCCGCACACCAGTCAACGCCACCAGCCGCGAACACTGGCAGGAGCTTCTTCCCGAATACAAAGACGCTCCCTTCGAGGACTTCGATCTCTTCCAGACCTTTCTCGTCGCCGGCTATCGCGAGCGCGGTCTCCCCATCCTGCGCGTCTTCTCACTCGACGAAAAAGGAAGCCCCACATCCCCCCGCGACATCCGCTTCCCCGACCCCGCCTACGCCGCCTCCAGCGAGATCAACCGCGACTTCAACGCCACCACCTATCGCTACGCCTACCAGTCGCTCGTTCGCCCAGCCTCCGTCTTCCGCTACGACATCGCCACCGGCGAATCCACGCTCCTCAAGCAGCAGGAGGTCCCCGGAGGCTTCGACGCCTCGCTCTACGAGTCGCAGCGCCTCTGGTTCCGCGCCCACGACGGAACAGAGGTCCCCATCTCGCTCGTCTACAAACGCAGCAGCTTTCACAAAAACGCGAAAAACCCGCTCTACGTCTACGGCTACGGAAGCTACGGCTACCCGCTTCCGCTCGGCTTCTCCGCCTCGCGCCTCGCTCTGCTCGATCGCGGCCTCGTCGTCGCCTACGCCCACATCCGCGGCGGCGGCGAGCTGGGCGATCCCTGGCACGACGCCGGCAAGATGATGCAGAAGCGCAACACCTTCACCGACTTCATCGAAGCCGTCGAGTTCCTCACCCGCGAAGGCTACGGCGACCCCGCGCGCGTCGCCATCGAAGGCGGCAGCGCCGGCGGCCTGCTCACGGGCGCGGTCGTCAACATGCGTCCCAATCTCTTCCGCACCGTCCTCTCGCACGTCCCCTTCGTCGACGTCATGAACACCATGCTCGATGCGTCCCTGCCACTCACGGTGGCCGAGTATGAAGAGTGGGGCAACCCCAATGAGCCCGAAGCCTTCAACTACATGCTCAGCTACTCGCCCTACGACAACATCCAGCAAGGCCCCTACCCCGCGATGCTCGTCAAGACCAGCCTCAACGACTCGCAGGTCATGTACTGGGAGCCCGCCAAATACATCGCCAAACTCCGCACGCTCAAAACCAATATCCCGCCCAACGGCACGCCGCTGCTCTTCCACACCAACATGGACGCCGGCCACGGCGGAGCCTCCGGCCGCTACGACTACCTCAAAGAAATAGCCTTCGACGACGCATTTCTCCTCCGCGAACTTAGCGCCGTAAATAAAATCGCAGGGTAACTCGAATCAGCCCACAACCTCTTCCACCACCCCGCCATCGCCCTCACCCGGCGCAAGAAACAGATTCGTCTCCAGCCCATGCTGCCGCGTGTACAGATCGAAGTAGCGCCCACCCATCGCATACAGCTGCTCGTGTGTTCCGCGCTCCACAATGCGTCCGTCTTCCACCACTAGGATCTGATCGGCTCGCCGGATCGTCGACAATCTGTGCGCGATCACGAACGTCGTCCGCCCCTGCATCAGGTAGCTCAACCCCTCCTGGATCATCTGCTCGCTCTCCGAGTCCAGCGAGCTCGTCGCCTCATCCAGAATCAGAATTCGCGGGTCCGCCAGAATCGCGCGCGCAATCGACAGCCGCTGCCGCTGCCCGCCCGAAAGCTTCACCCCGCGCTCGCCGACGATCGTCTCGTAGCCCTCCTGAAAACGCTCCGCAAACTCATCCACGCGCGCAATCGCACACGCTCGCAGAAACTCTTCCTCCGTCGCCTCGGGCCGTGAAAACATCACATTGTCGCGAATCGTTCCATCGAACAGAAACGTCTCCTGCAGCACCACGCCCAGCTGCGGACGAAAGCTGCTCAGCCGCACCGTCGCCAGGTCCCTCCCATCGACCAGCACCGCGCCGCGCCGCACCGTATGGAAGCCGCACACCAGGCTAATAATCGTCGACTTCCCTGACCCGCTCGATCCCACCAGCGCCGTCACCGTGCCCGGCCGCGCATGGAAGCTCACGTCATGCAGCACCGGCTTGTCCTCCACATACGCGAAGCTCACATCGTCGAAGCGCACATCTCCCGTAATCGTGCCGATGGCCGTCGTCCGTTCCGCCTCGGAGTCCTCCTCGTGCTCGGCAAGAATCTCCCGCGTCCGGTCCAGGCCCGCCATCGCCTCCGTCAACTGCGTTCCGACCGAAACAAGCTGCACGATCGGCGCAATCATGAAGCCCAGAAAAAGCACATAGCTGAAGTACTGTCCCACCGTCAGCTTGCCTGAGAGGTGTTCATGCGCGCCGATATACATCACCAGCGCGCTCACCACGCCCAGCACCACCGTGGACGCCAGGCTCATCAACGACTGTGCCGTCAGCGAGCTAATCACGTTGTGCAGCAGCCGCTCTACGCCGCCCGCAAACACGCGCGCCTCGCTCGCCTCCGCGTGATATCCCTTGATGACCCGCACGCCACCCAGCGACTCCGTCAGCCTTCCCGTAACCTCCGCGTTAATCTTCGCGCGTTCGCGGAAGATCGGACGGATCGTCTTGAAGGCGCGCTGCAGAATCAGCCCGAACGCCATCAGGATGCAGAACGTCAGCAGCGTCATCTTCACGCTGGTGTGCAGCAGGTAGGCAAACGCGAACAACGCCGTCAGAATGCCGCCGACGAAGTCCATAATGCCCGTGCCCACAAGGTTGCGAACGCCTTCGACGTCCGTCATGATGCGCGCCACCAGCGTGCCCGTGCGGTTCTCGTCGTAAAACGAGACCGGCAGCCGCCCAATGTGGCGCTGCACCTCCATGCGCAGGTCGGTAATCAATCTCTGGCCGGACTTCGAGAGCACCTGCGTCAGCGCGTACGACGTGCCTCCCTGCACACACGTCGCCGCAACCGCCAGGCCAATGATCTTCGGCAGCATCCCGATCTGCCCCTTCACCATCACCACATCGATCAGCGGCCGCGACAGCACCGGCAGCACCAGCCCCGACGCGCGGTTGATCGCCATCAGGAAGAAGGCGCCGCCTAGCAGCCACAGCCGCGGCTTCACCAGCCGCCATATCTCCGGCCACACATCACGCAGCTTCGGCTTGGGCTTCGCCGTCGTATCCGCCGCGCCTCGCCCCGCGCCGCGCGAAGGCCGTTCAGCCGCACGCATGCCTCCGCGGCCGCCCATACCCGAGTGTGAAAAGCCGCCCATGTGTTGTGTCAGTGTAGACGTTGAAGCCGGCCGTTTATTGCAGACCGCCCGCGCTCGGCACGATCACGCCGTCCGGCTGCGTCGCGCCGCGATAAAACTGCGCACGCACAGCGCCGTAAATATCAGGCAGATCACCGACATCACAGCCTGGTCCTTCACCGCCGCGGGGTCAGCCAACGGCCCACCGTGCGCACCCACCCACTCCTTAATCGCCATCACGCCCGGAAACACAAATCCCACCAGCCCAATCGTCACCGCAATATGCATCCACAGCATTCGCTGTCGCGCATCGCTCATGCTGGCCAGAATTCCGCAGATCGCCAGCGCAATCCCGAACCACCCCGGAATCAGCGCCGTCGGATGCACGTGACCCGTGAGCACGAAGCCCGCCATGCCCAGCACGATCAGCGCCACGCCAAACCAAATCGCCAGCTTTGCCACAGTTTCCCTCTTTCTTGTTCGACCTGCTCTACGAGCCCGCAGCCTGCTTCACCGCATCCAGCGCCGCCGCAACTGTCCAGTCCTTCGTCGGATAGAACGCTACCACCTTTCCGTCCTTGCCGATCACCACCGTCGCCAGCGAGTGCTGCAGCGTTCCATTCGCGCCCGGCGTCACGCCCACATCGAACCACTGCTCCATCTTCGCCAGCTCCTTCTCGCTCGGCGCCGCAAACTCCCAATGCTGAAACGTCTCCTTCGTGTAGCGGCCGGTATAAGCCTCGCCATAACTCTTCAGCACCTTCGGCGTGTCATACGTTGGATCGAAACTCACGCTCAGCAGATGTGTCTTCTTGTACAGCGCCGGGTCCTTCGCCAGCTGCTGATCGATCTCGGCAAAGTTCCTGCTCATTCGCGGGCAATAGTCCGCCAGCGGGCAGCGCGTATAGATAAACGTCATCAGCACCACCTTGCCGCGATACTGCTTCAGATCGATCGTCTTGTCCGACTGATTCAGCAGCTTGAAATCCGGGACCCGATCGCCCGCCGTCGGCACGTGATACTCGACCGTCGGCGCATAGTCTGGCTTCGCCTGTCCGACAACGACGATATTGCTGAGCCGAAAATTATCCGGCCCATGCGCCGTCTTGTCCGCCTCCAGCGTCGCCGTGATCGTGTCACCTGGATGCAGCTCCGACAACGCCGCGCGATCAGTCAGCGGATACGTCATCGTCATCGCGTCCATCACCCCGGGAACAGCCCCGGCGTTCAGATCGATCTCTCCACTCTTCGCATCCGTACTCACGACGACTCCGCGAATCGGATACTGCAGCGCCGCACTCCCACTTGCTTGCGGCGATGAAGTCGATGGAGCAGCCGCATGCCGGCATCCGCTCCCGCCCACAAGAACGGCCAACGACAGAATCGCAGCCCCCGCCACTTCCATCCTTCGATTCATATCTTTCACATCATTAATGATACGTCCGCACGCCCAGTCCGTGCCCCTTCAAGCTTCGCCGCTCATCCCGCGTGCTAGCATCGCACTCAGGTTTTTCGCTGCGCTTCAACAGAGTCGACCCGGTGCGGCGGCTACTGCGGGGAGGCGCCGCCCACGCTGCCCTTCACCGCAGTCCCGTCGCCGACGCCCCCCTTCGCCTGCGAAATTCCCAGGGCAATTCCCAGAACGTCCCCACTCTTGCCGTCCGCCATCCAGTCCGCCGACGCCTCCCCCCAAAGCAGCTTCGGCCCCACCGCACCCTGGCTTGCCGCCGGCTTCCTCCTCACCGGCCTCGGCACCGTTCTGCTCGGCCCTCTGCTTCCCTTCCTCGCGCACGACTGGCATCTCACTGACGCCCAGAGCGGCCTGCTCCTGCTCGCCAAATTCATCGGCGCCTTCATCGGCGGAGTCACCGTTCCACGCCGTCTTCGTCTCGGCGTCTTCTCCGGCACCGCTCTCGCGGGCCTGGGTTTCGCAGCGTTCGCCCTCGCACACTCGCTTCTCTTCGGCTGCGCGACGCTCTTCGTCAGCGGCCTCGGCCTCGGCCAGATCATCGCCTCCACCAACATCCTCGCCGGCCGCCGCTACCAGCACCACACCGGCTCCGCGCTCTCCTCGCTCAACTTCTTCTGGAGCCTCGGCGCCGTGCTCACCGGCCTGCTCGTCGCCGCCTTCCTTCCGCACTACGGCCTCCGCAACCCGCTGCTCTGGTTCGCCGCACTCTTCCTGCTCACCGGTCTCGGCGGCGTCCTCCGTCCCGTCGCCTCGCGTCCGGTCGCCTCAACCGAAGCATCCTCACCCTCCGACGACAGCCCACATCCACTCGCCACCAAAATCATCGTTCTCTTCGCCTTCCTGCTCTTCTTCTACGGTGGCCTCGAAACTTGTCTCACTGCCTGGATCACCACCTTTACTCTGCGCTTCTCAGACCTCCGTCTCCTCGGCGGCCAATCCGGAGTCGTTCTTCTCTGGGCCGCTCTCGCCGCCGGCCGCGCGCTCTCCTCGCTCATCCTCCGCTTCACCGGCGAACGTCTCGTCCAACGCGCAGGCCTCGTTCTCTCCGTCATCTTCATCGCGGTCCTGTCCGTCGCACACCACGGTCCGCTGCTCTCGCTCTGCTGCGTGCTGCTCGGCCTCAGCCTTGCCCCGTTCTTCCCCACCACCTTCGCCCTGCTCATGCATCGCCGCCCCTCCGCGCGCGTCGGCGGCTTCATCCTCGCCGTCTCCGGCCTCGGAGCCGCGCTCTTTCCCTGGCTCATGGGCGTCATCTCCACCCACACCGGATCGCTCCGCATCGCCATGGCCGTCCCCTGCGCGCTCGCGCTTATCCTCCTTCTGCTCACGCTGATTCCTACCGAAACATCCGCTTTACAGCCCTGATTTCCACGCATCGCCGAGGCGAAAATTCGGTGAAGAACGGCGTATAAAAGAACTGATAGGAAGCGCCGTAAAACAGCCGGATGCCCACGCCCTTTACTGAGCCTCAGCTACTCGACGCACTCGCCCGAGGCGTCCGCGTCGTGCTGCCCAACAACCGCGCCGCCCGCGCCCTCCGCCGCGCCTTCGACGACCGCCAGCGCGCCACCGGAGCCGCAGCCTGGGAGTCCGCCCCCGCGCTCTCCTGGGCCGATTGGACGCGCTCGCTCTGGTCCGCCCTCGTCGCCGACGGAGCCGAGCTCCGCCTCCTCCTCAACCCCGCGCAGGAGCACACCCTCTGGCGCGAAATCATCGCCTCCGCCACCACCGATCGCTCTCTAAGCTCGCCCGACTCCCTCGCCGAGCTGGCCCGCTCCGCCTTTCATCTCGCCGCCGCCCACCAGGCCCTCCCTCGCCTGCGTTCCTCCGCCACCACCTCCGACAGCCGCACCTTCGCCGCCTGGGCCGAGAGCTTCGCACGCCTCTCCACATCTCAAAACTGCCTCTCTTCCTCGCAGATCGAAGCCGCCCTCGTCGAACACGCTCTCGCGAACTCCCTCCATCTCGACACTCCCATCCTCCTCGCAGGCTTTAGTAATCCCGACGATCTCACGCCAGCGCAAAACGCTCTCCTCGACGCCCTGCGCTCCACAGGAACCTCGCTGGAGACAATCTCCCTGACAGCACAAGAAGAATCCCTCACAGCACAAGAATCATTTGCAGCACCAGAATCATTTGCAGCACACGAAGAATCCCCCACAGCAGAAGAATCCCTCGCAGCACAAGAAGAATCTGTCACAGCACAACAAGAATCTGTCATCTCGACCGGAGCGCAGCGGAGTGGAGAGACCTGCATCTCCCCGCTGCCCATGCAGGCAGCGAACCCCACTGCCCTTCGCGCCAGCACCATTGCACCCACACCGCGCGAAGAGCTTCAACTCGCCGCGCACTGGATTCGCCGCTTCCTCGAAACCCACACCACGCCCGATCACACACCGCGCCTCGCCGTCCTGCTCCCGCAACCCGAAGACGACCACGCCGAGCTCGAACAAGTCTTCCGCGAGATCCTCGCACCCGAGCTGCAATCCATCAGCGCCGATCTCTCTTCCACGCCGTGGGAGTTCGTGAGCGGCGCTCCGCTCGCCTCGCAGCCCATGGTCGTCGACGCGCTCGACCTCCTCCGCTGGACAAGCGGCCCGCTTCCTCTCGAACGCGTCAGCGCGCTCCTGCTCTCGCCCTTCCTCGGCAGCTCTGCCGCGCGTCTCGCCGCCGCGCGCTTCGACGCCCACTTCCTGCGCGACAATCTGTCTCTCGTTCCCGAGCTCGACCTCGCCTCCGTTCGCCGCTTCGCTGCACAGGAGGCGCATCGCCGAAACTTAACCGACTCCCGCTCAACCGACTCCCCCTCAGCCGACTCTCCCTCAACCGATTCCCCGATAGCCTGGCTGCAACCGCTGGCCGACGTGCTCACCGCCCGGCTGCCGAACCCCGCAACCCGCTCCTTCGCCGACTGGGCCGAGCTCTTCCGCACTATCCTCCGCGCCGCCAACTGGCCACGCCATTCGGATCCAGACCACGACATCACAGCCTCCGAGTTCGAGACATCCCGCGCCTGGGACAGCACTCTCGATCTGCTCGCCACACTCGACTTCCGTGGCCGCCGCGTCTCGCTCAAAGAGGCGCTTCAATCGCTCGAGCGCCTCGTCCAGACCGCGCGCGTCACCGCACCCTCCGCCCATGCGCCCATCGAAATCATGCAGCCCCGCGAAGCCGGAGGCTCGGTCTTCGATGCGATTGTTCTTCTCCGCGCCACCGACGACGCGTGGCCCGAGCCGCAGCGCCTCCATCCGCTCCTCGGCTGGCCGCTCCAGGTCAGCCTCAACCTTCCCGGCGCCAACTCAGCCCACGACACCGCGCAGGCCCGGACCCGCGCCGAGTCCCTGCTCCGCCTCACCACCCACCTCCTCACCACCAGCGCCGCCAAAAATGTCGACGGCGACCTCCGCCCTTCGCCACTTCTCCAACACCTCAATCTCAACTGCATCGAACCTTCCAAACTCGTCAGCCCTCCGCCACCCACCGCTCGTCTCATCGAAGATCTCATCCCCGACGACACACCACTCCCTCCGCTGCCCGCGCCCGATCTCCGCGGCGGCGCCACCGTCCTCAAGCAGCAAGCCGCCTGCGGTTTTCTCGCCTTCGCCGAGCTTCGTCTCAACGCCAAAAGCCCCGAGCCCAGCGAACTCGGCCTCGATCCCGGCCAGCGCGGCAACCTCGTCCACAACGCGCTCGACGCTTTCTGGAGAGAGACAACCTCGCAAGCCGAGTTGATCTCCCTAACCACAGACGAACGCAGCGCCCGCCTCAACCGCGCCATCGACGAAGCCTTCACCAAGATCAAAACCGCCGCCGAAGCCTGGAGCACCGCCTACCTCGCGCTGCAGCGCGAGCGCCTCCACACTCTGCTCTCCCATTGGCTCGACCAGGAGCTTCATCGCGGCCCCTTCACCGTGCTCAGCCGCGAAGCCAAAGCTCCCATCGAAATCGGTCCGCTGCGTCTTCAAATCCGCCCCGACCGCATCGATCGCATCGAAAACGCCGACGGCACAGGCGCCGGCTTCGCTCTCATCGATTACAAAACCGGCTACCGCGCCGATCCCGCCAACTGGCTGGGCGACCGCCCCGACGATCCGCAGCTTCCGCTCTACGCTCTGCTCCACGAGCCTGACGAGCTCAAAGCTCTCCTCTTCGCCAAGATCCGTCCCGGCAAAGACATGCGCTGGCTCGGCCTGGCCTCCGGCCCCGGCGTTCTCTCGTCCATCAAGCCGCGAGACTTCGTCGATCTCGAC
>DATCFM010000008.1:0-36072 GCA_036509515.1 Acidobacteriaceae bacterium | reverse complement strand
CCTAGAAGATCTTCATGTGGATGGTCAGGTACTTCTTCGGGTCCTGACGGATCATCGTCACCAGCTCCGTGCTCTGGGTCAGCAGCTTGTTCAGGTTGTTGTACGCGGTGTCGTCGGTCGCCAGCTTGCCCAGCGTTCCTTTGCCGGCGTCCACGTTGGTCAGTATCAAGTCGAGCTTGCTCACCGTATCGTTTAGCTTGTTCGCGAAGGCTGGATCCTTGATCAACATCCCCAGACCGCCCTTGCCTGAGTTCACCTGCGCCAGAATCGCATTGGTCTGCGTCAGCGTGGTGTTCAGGTTGTTGTAGAGCGTGTCATCGGTCAGCAGCTTGCCCGCCGATCCCTTGCCTCCGCTCAGGCCCGTCGTAATCGTGTCCAGCTTCGCGGCCGCATCGTTCAGGTGGTTATAGAGCGTGTCATCGGTCAGCAGCTTGCCGGCCGTGCCTTTGCCTGCGTTGAGGTTGTTGGCCAGCGCCTGCAGCTCATTCACCGTCTGCACGGCGCGGTTGTACAGCGCCGGATCGTTGACCAGCTTGCCGGCCGTTCCTTTGCCGTTATCGATCGCGCTGATGATGTCGTTCACCTTCGGCATGATCTCGTTAACGCTCTTGACCGTCTGCTGGCTGGACTGGACGACGTCCTGGATGCTCGGCTCGTCCTTGGTCGGCAACTCGTCGTTGTTCTCCAGCTGCGGTCCGTTTGCCTTCTGGCTGTTGATCTCGAGGATGGTGTCGCCCAGCACGCCCGAGGTCTCGAGCGAGGCCACCGAATCCTTGTGCAGACTGGCCTGGAAGTGCGGCGAAAGCTTCATCACCACTTGGACGGGTGTCAGCTTGCGCGCCGGGTCGGTCGAGATCTTCACATGCTGCACCTCGCCGATGGTCACGCCTTCGAGCTCCACCGGTGCACCCGCCCGCAGGCCGGAGGCATTGTCGAAGTACGCCGAGATGATGAGGTGTTTCTGAAAGACACCAGTGCCGGCTGCGCTGGTCATCAGAAACAGCAGCGTGCACAACAGCGCAAGCGAGACCAGAACGATGACGCCGATCTTCAGCTGCGACCACCGGACTTCGGCCTGACTGGGCATGGACACCTCGCAACAAACCGCCGGACCGTAGCGGCGGTGAATGGCTTCATCGTATCAGCGGACGCCCTGCTCCGGCCCGCACGATCGTCCCCGCATGACCGTCCCCTCATGACATCCTAGACCGACGCGTCTAGCTCTCGGCCACCACGACGGCGATGGCCAGCTCGCGTGTGTGCGACAGGCTCAGCGCCATGTGGCGGACGCCCAGCGCGGCGGCCAGCTCCGCGGCCCGCCCGCTCAGGTGCATCTCGGGGCGCTCGCCCGGGCGGCGGCGGACCTCGAACTCCCGCCAGCTTACACCGCGGCTGATGCCGGTTCCGAGCGCCTTGGCCGCGGCCTCCTTGGCCGCAAAACGTGCCGCGAAGCTCTCGGCAGCATGCCTCTTGCGCTGGCAGTAGGCGATCTCGCCGGCGGTGTAGACGCGATTCCGGAAGGCGTCGCCGAACCGGGCCAGGCTTTGCTCGATGCGTGCGATCTCGATCATGTCCGTCCCCAGCCCCACGATCATTCTGGCTCTCCTGTGCGAATCAGCCTGCGCGCATTGAGTGTACCCGCAGGCTCGCGGTCGTTGGCCCGAGTAGTTCAAACTGCAACACTGCTTTTGTCCGTTTTGCAGTCTGCCGATGATTTCCTCAGCCGCCTTATGCCGACATACAGCTCACGCCCTTCCGCTGTCCTGTCCGAGCGAGCGCCCCTGTCGGTCGCCCTGCAGGGCTTCAGCTATCGCGATCCGCCGAGCGTGCTGTCGAGCTTCGCGCACGCGCTCTCTACCTGCGGCTGCCGTCTGCGCAGCTGCGAAGCCATTGCCGCGGGAAGAACCGAGCTGCGCTTCGAGCTTCCGGTCGAGGCGGCCCTCGAAATCTATGCGTCGCTGTTGGAGTTCGGCCTCGAGCTCACCCGCGCCAGCCACCTCCAGATGGCCGCGCTCTGCACGCTGCGCCAGCACCATCACCTGGCGCCGGGGGCGACGCGTTCGGTTCGCCTGCGCGTCCGCTTTCTATGTGTCGATGTGCGGCGGGAATCCCGCACCGGCGCTTCGCGGCAGACCTGAGCGCGAGCACTCTGCGGTGAGGCGGGTGCGGGCTGAGATAGACTTGAAATCGCACTATGGAACCGATCATCGAAGCCAGCCATCTCGGCAAAGTCTATCGCTCGGGCAAGCTGGAGGTTCCAGCGCTGCGCGACGTTTCGTTCACCATCGCGCCCGGCGAGTTCGTCGCCATCGTCGGCCCCTCGGGTTCGGGCAAGTCCACGCTGTTTTATGTGCTGGGCGGCCTGACCTCGCCGACCTCGGGTTCGCTCCGCATTCGTGGCCACGACTTTTCGCGCCTCTCCGACCCCGAGCGCACCCGCCTGCGCCGCGCCCACATCGGCTTCGTCTTCCAGCGCTTCAACCTGCTGCCGACCATCTCTGCTGAGGCCAACATCGAGCTGGCGCACGAGATCGCCGGCACCGGTAAGCCGCTGGATCGCGCCCTGTTAAAACACCTGACGGAGATGCTGCACATCGATGGCCGGCTCGATCACCGTCCCAACGAGCTCTCCGGGGGCGAGCAGCAGCGCGTCGCGCTCGCCCGCGCACTGATTACGCGTCCGGCGATCGTGCTGGCCGACGAGCCAACCGGCAACCTCGACACCCAGAACTCCGACGCCGTGCTGGAGATGCTGCGCGCCTCCGGCCGCGAGCTCGGCCAGACCGTGCTGATGATCACCCACAACCCCGAGGCGGCCACCATCGCCGACCGCATCCTGCACATGCGCGACGGCCAGATTGTGAAGAGCGAGGCGGGGCGCGGAATCCCGGTAGCCGTTTAGAAGAGCGGCAGTGTATGCTGACCGGCGCATCAGCAGTTCATCTTTAGTTCATCTTGGAGGAATTTTATGCGTTATCTCGGCCGTATTCTCTCGTTCAGCTGCCTCGCCCTTCTCATCAGCCTTCCCCTGACCGTCTCTGCCGGAACGCCCGCTCCTCAGCCGCACATGCTATTGGCTCCGGCGCCCGCCGCTGCGCTGATGGACATCAACACGGCCACGGCCGCCCAGCTTATGACGCTGCCCGGCATCGGCGATGCCTATGCAAAGCGCATCATCGCCGGCCGCCCCTACACGGCCAAAAACCAGCTCGTGACGCGCGGAATTATCCCGCAGGCCACCTATAACAAGATCGCGGCGCAGATCATCGCCAACAAGCCCACAAAATAAAGCGCGGCTTTCGTGAAAAGCGAAATCAGCGCGTAGTGACGGCGATGACATGCACCGCCGGCGTCTTCTCGTCCCAGCTATCGTTGACGCCCTCGAAGATCAACCGGAAGTCCGCCTGGCCGCCGGGAGCGAGCGGGGCCGCGCTCACCGGCTCCGTATCCACATAGGGCTGGCGGGTGCGAATAATCGCAAGCGGCACTGTCTCCACCTGCGGTGGCTGCCCGGCGTCGTTCGCGAACAGCGCCTGGACCGTGATGCCCGTGACCGTCTGGCTGCCATGATTGACGATGTGGCCGTCCAGATAGATCGACTTCACACCTGAGAGGCTGTCCGACTCGCTGGGTTGCAAGTTGCTCAGCTCCAGGTTCGAGGCATACGCCGCCTGCGGCTGCACCGTCGTCGGCGCGGTGGGCGTCTTGTGTCGTCCCACGATAAGCAGCGCAGCTACCACGATCAGTACCGCCACCACAGCCAGAACCACGGGGGTTGTGGGAAAACTGCGCTCCTTCGGCGGCTCAGTAAAGAGCCCGCTCGAGGGGTCCGGCGGAGGCGGTGAAAAATTAGTCTGCTCAGACATCGCTGTCGATTCTATACTGCTCCCGTTACCCCTTAGGTCAAGATTGAAGTAGCCTCCGCTCGAAACCTGACAGAGGACGTGTACGGTAGAACGGAGGTCTGACTGCGGCGTCGCCGCTATGGTCTACTTCTGTAACGCAGCAGTCGATGTCGGGCCCGCATCTGAATACCAAGGGACGCCAGGGAGCGCTCCGATGATGCCTAAGCAGGCTAACTCCGCGAATCTTCGCCTCTGTCAGACACGCGCCGAGGTTCCCGGCGGCTCGCAACTTGATCGCGAACGAGACTTTGCGCGCACCATGCGCCAGGAGCGAATGCATCTCGTCCACGACGAGCTCGATCGCAAGAGAAGCAGCAACTCCCATGCCGCTCCCGCCGATCTCTTCAGCCGCCTCCGCCAGATCGTCGATCTGCTGCTCGGACGCGGGCATGTCTGGGTGGAACGCCGCCAGCCGCCTACGCGAAACTGGCGCGCTTAACCTTCTGGCGAAAGTCCTCGCCGGTCATCTCCACCACCACACACATCTCCTGCAGCCGCGAACGCATGCGCTCGCCGATGCGGTCGCCGAGCGTCTCCTCGCGCATCGCGGCGCGCGGCCCGCTCAGCTCGCCACCGCCCGGCGGAAGGTTCGCGTAGTTGGTCGTGATGATGGTTGTGCGGCGGTCGTTGTAGCGCGTGTTGAGGATGTGCGCGACCGTATCCCACACCCAGTCGGTCGGCTTGGAGGCGCCCAGCTCATCGAGCACCAGCACCTCGGCCTCAAACACCGGCTTCAGAATCGCAAGCTCCGTCTCTTCCACGTTGCGGTTGTAGCTGTTCTGCACCTGCTTGAGCAGGTCACGGTAGTCGAAGAACAGCCCCTTCGCTCCGCGCTCGGTGATCAGCGCCTGAAGCATGCCCACAGCAAGATGCGTCTTGCCCACACCGATCGAGCCGGTGAGCAGCAAGCCATTGCCCCCGGTCTCCAGCGGATAGGCGCGAACGAAGTTGCGCGCCTGCAGCAGAGCCGCCGACAGCGAAGGATTGCTGCCGCCGTAGTTGGGAACGTAGTCTTCGAGCGCGCAATGAGCGTAGCGCTGCGGAATGCGTGCCTGCTCCAGCAGCCTGACAGAGCGGCGTTCCGCGCGGCAGGAGCACGGTTCAGCCACGCGCAAGCCGTTGGTGCGTTCGACCACGCGCAGGCCGGAGCCTTCGCAGATAGGGCAAAGTTCTGGCATCTATGTCCAGTATCGCAGCCTCCGCTGGCCTCTCGCCCCTGTGCGAATCGAGCCACGGATGAGGGAAAGCCTTAGGGTGAAGGCTTGACACCCCCGATATAATAGAAGCAGGAAGATCAGATCGCGACAGGGCTCAGAGCCGTACTTCAGTCCAATGGAAGTCCGAACCCAAGTCCAATCGATTGAAGACTTTGCGCAACAAATGGGGGAGGGGGAGGGTCTCCTGTCCCTTCGCTCAGTGATAAACTGAATCTAGCGCCTGAAGGCCCGGGAGTCGGGCCCCAAGCTCGCAGCGCGACAGGAACATCGATGTCGGGAAGGGTTATTTTCAGCGAAGTCAGCTGACCTTCTATCCCCCTGGCAAGCGAACCGTTCTGCGGCGGGTTAGCTGTGAAAGGATTTTGCATCATGCCAAAAGAGGGCATTCACCCCAAGTACGAGACCATCAACGTGCGCTGCGCCTGCGGATCACACTTCGAGACGCGTTCCACCCATAAGGGCGATATCGTGCTCGAAATCTGCTCCGCCTGCCACCCTTTCTTCACCGGCAAGCAAAAACTGGTCGACACCGCAGGCCGCGTCGAGCGCTTCCGGCGCAAGTACGCTGCCTCCGGCGCCGGCAAGGCCGAGGCCGCTACCAAGGCCGAAGCCGCCAAATAAGCCGCGGCGAAGCGAACCCCGAAAGGCCTCCGTCCGCGGAGGCCTTTCACTTGCACCACCAGCAGGAACCGAAGATGAAGAAGGCCTGGGAGACAACGATCGAACGCGAGATGCCGGCGGAGGCCAGCGTGCCCGCGGAGCTGCACATCGGCAGCGTACGCATTGCGCCGGCGACCGTACTCGCGCCAATGGCGGGCGTCACCGACACGGTCTTCCGGCGCTTTATCAAGAACGCTTCGATGTACTCCGAAACGCACTCGGCCGAGAGCGCGATCAGCGACATCGATGTCGAGACATCGAACGAGGTCTCGGGCTGCGGGCTGATCATGACCGAGTTCACCTCGGCGGACGGACTGAGCCGCATGCGGGAGACGAAGCGCAAGCGGTATCTGACCTACTACGATGACGAGCACCCGATCTCAGCGCAACTGTTCGGCTCGCACGCCGACACGCTCGCCGAGAGCGCGCTGATCTGCCAGGACGCGGGCTTCGATCTGGTCGATCTGAACCTCGGCTGCCCGGCCAAGCGGGTGGTGAACTGCAATGGCGGCAGCGGTCTGCTGCGCGATCTGCCCGCGATCCGCACGATCTTCGAGCGCGTGCGCGCGGCAGTGACGATTCCCTTCACGGTCAAGTTCCGCTTGGGATGGAACGACACCAACATCGTCTG
Organism: Acidobacteriaceae bacterium; assembly: GCA_036509515.1. GTDB lineage: Bacteria > Acidobacteriota > Terriglobia > Terriglobales > Acidobacteriaceae > Granulicella. The sequence goes on along the minus strand of DATCFM010000008.1, from coordinate 29,659 downwards.
CGTGGAGCTGGCGAAGATGGCTGAGGACTGCGGCCTGAACGCTGTCGCGCTGCACGCCCGCACGCGAGGACAGGGCTACTCCGGCGACGCGCGCTGGGAGTGGATTGCCGCAGTGAAGGATGCGGTGAAGGTTCCAGTCATCGGCAACGGCGACATCCGCACGCCTGAAGATGCGGCCGCTATGGTCGAAGCAACCCGCTGCGACGCAGTGATGATCGGCCGCGCGGCGCCGGCGAATCCTTGGATCTTCCGCCAGATTGCCCAGTACACGGCGTCGAAGCGCACGACGGGCACCGGCCGCTATGACCAGCCGACGGAGATGGATAGGTATCGAATGATCCGCGATTATTTCGAGCGGCTGCTCAACGAGATTGAGGAACATCCGGGTATCGATGCACCTGCAATGAGCGATGAGTCCAAGCGCCTGAAACGGGACCACGAGAGCGCCCAGCGCGAAGCGATCGGCAAGATGAAACAGTTTGCGAGCTGGTTCACGCACGGCATTCCGGGCGGCGCCACGCTGCGCCGCGAGATCTTCGAAGCCAAGCGCGGTGCGGAGGTGATGGAGCGCGTGGAACGATTCTTCATAGCGCGCTCCGACTCGCCGCAGGGGCAAATAGCGCTGGAACCGGACGAAGAGTTGAATGCTGCTCCCGCCTGGATGGGTTGAAAGACGGGATGGTTACTGCTTGACCGCGCTCTCAACCTGCTGCCATTCATCCTCACTTAGATGAACATTGGCAGCTTTCAAATTCTCTTCGAGATGCGCTACTGAGCTGGTGCCGGGAATGGGCAGAATGACCGGTGAGCGATGCAGCAGCCACGCAATCGACAGCTGCGCGACCGTGGCGTTGTGCTTCTTCGCAATCTGATCGAGCTTGCCGCCGGCTTGCGCGAGCTTGCCCGCCGCGACCGGGAACCACGGGATGAAGGCAATGTTGTGCTTGTCGCAGTAGTCGAGCGCGTCCTCGCTCTTGCGCGTCGTCAGGTTGTACTCATTCTGCACGCTGACAATCTTGACAACCTTGCGCGCCTGCTCGATCTCGGCGACCGAGACCTCGCTGAGGCCGATGTGGCGGATCTTGCCCTGCTCCTGCAGCTTCTTTGCTACGCCGAGCGACTCTTCGACAGGCACCTTCGGATCAATGCGATGCAGTTGCCAGAGGTCGAGGCGTTCGAGCTTGAGGTGGCGGAGGCTCATCTCGACCTGCTGGATCAGGTATTCGGGACGGCCGACGGGCAGCCACTTGTTCGGTCCCTGACGTGTTAAGCCCGCCTTGGTGGCGACGATGACACCAGGCTTGTACGGCGCGAGCGCCTCGCCGATGAGTATCTCGCTCGTCGCCGGGCCATACGAATCGGCGGTGTCGATGAAGTCGACGCCGAGATCCACGGCGCGACGCAGAACACGTTTCGCTTCTTCGCGGTCTTTGGGTTCACCCCAGATACCATCGCCAGTGATGCGCATCGCGCCGAAGCCGAGCCGATGAATCTCCAGATCGCCGCCAAGGCGAAAGGTAGTCGTAGTCTCTGTCGCATTTGCCATGAGAGTCTCCTCCGTTGTCTTCGTTCGATGCGAGAGCGCAGGTGGAAGACGCAACGAAAAGCGCCATCCTTCACGGGCGCCTGCAATCAGCTGTGCCCACTGCTCTTGCGCCAGACGACGCGGACCTGCTGACGCCAACGCTCATCGAGCGCCAAGAGATGCCAGTCGACCGCGTGCGCGAGGTAGCGCAGAATCGTTTCTGTGGCCGGATGAATATGCAGAGCGGGCGCAACCAGATATAGGCGCGGCGGCAGAGGTGAGAGCTCCACGCCACGAAAGTAGCCGTGACGCTGGAACTCGCCAAAGCCCGTTGCAGAATCGGCGGTCTGAAGATGATGATGGCGCACGCGAATCCAGTAGTCGAGCCCTTGCAGCGCGAAGTGCAGGTCGTCATCGGCCTTCAGCTCGATCACGGCTAGACGTCCGTCCGCGGTGACGCCGAGCAGGTCGAGCAGACCGCGATCGCTCGCACCGGCAATGGCCGGCACCTGCGCATAAACATGCCGGGGATCGAGACGTGGAAGAACTCGCGAAGGCTGGTGATCGCAGGCATTATCGCGGAAATCCGGCGGCGCATCTTCAGGCTGCGCACGATTGCCTCGCGTGTCGGGGTCAGGATCGTTGGCGAAGTCGCCGAGCGTGCGCACCGCCGACGGCCGCGGCTCGGGAGCGAGACTGCGCGTGAGCGGCGCAAGATCCTGGCGCAGCACGGATTCAAGCCAGCGTTCCGGAGCGGCACGGTACAGCGGGTCTTGCGCCGGATTTATTCCTTGAGCTGCGGCCGCACGGCCGTGCAACGGAAGCCGGGAGTGCGCTCGCGTCTGCGACGCCTCACCGATCCGGCGCGATGGCGGCTGGGTCCTTGCGGGGTTACGAGTGTTCGGCAGAACGGCTCGCCGACGCTGGAAGAGCTCCGCTACGTGAGCTGCGAGTTCCTCGCGTGTGGCAGGCGTGAGTGGCGTCTCGGCAGCGCCGGCGCCGACGGTGATCTCTAACGTGTGCGCGAAGCTTCCAGGCGCGAGGCTGATGCGCGCGCGTGCAAATTCGATGCCATGCAACAGGAAGGCGAGTTCAGCGGTGGAACGCAGACGCTGCTCGATGCGGTGATGCTCGCCGGCTGGCACGAGATTCACAACCTGTTCCACGGCTCGCGCGAATCGTTCTGTGGCAGCGCTCTCATCGGGATGATGAACGAGTCGTGTACGAAGGTTCCCATAGTCGTCGAGATCGCGCGACAGGAGATCTTCGCTGGTTTCATCGAGCTCGTGCAGTTCCCACTGTGCGGCGTCGCGGTTGAGCCATGCCATGCGCGAGAGTGTCAGCGTGGCTGCTCCGCGGGGCACGATAACCCTGAGGCCCTGATACATGCGGCGGCCGCCGCCATGCTCGCGGCAGTTGTGCAGCCACAGGATGCCTAGCGTCAGGATGCCGTCGACGATGGGCGCGCTCTCATGCTCGCCTACGCCGATGACGGCCCAGGCCTGAGTTCCACGCAGCAGCATCCCACGCGCATAGGCCGGCCCGAAGCTGCGCTCGAGGTCCATCGCGGTGCGAAATCCGTCCGGCCGCCAGTCGGGAAAATTGCGCACGAGAACCCGCTCCAGCAGCCGCAGATAGCGGGTGCGGGCAGCCTCGCGCGTGCTTGGCGAGCGCCGCTCGCGCGAGCTGACAAGCTCAAGCAGCTTGGATTGTGCGTGGCCGAGCTTCCGCGTTTCGAGTCGCAGAGTGTTGCCACGCGGCGTTATGCCGATCACGCTGCAAACTGAATTACGCTCCTCACTCCAGAGATGGAGCGAGCAACGGCCATGCCTGGTTGTAAGAGAGTATTTTGCGGAACGCAGATCGAAGATGACTTTGCCGTCTTCCAGGACAGCCGCTTCGCTGTGTTCGCTCAAGAAAGCTTCAATGGCTGCCGCGATCTGCTCGGGCGATTGCGACGGAGCTGCGGATTCCGCGGAAGAGGCTCGGGGCGGAGGCATGGAAGGAGCGTATCACCCATCGCACCGCGGACGCAGCATTAGCGAAGCGGAAGAACGAAGTGGAAGCTGGAGATTCGCATACGCTCACGGAGATAAAACGCGTGCGCGTCCTGCCGGTGGGTTCCGGAGTCGAGCGTGAAGAACTGGCAGCCGCGTTCTCGCGCCAGAGCAATGAGGAAGTCGAGCATCGCCTTGCCGTGGCCCTGCGAACGCGCGCTCGCAGCGGTGACGAGATCATCGACGTAGAGCGTGAGTCCTGTTGCGAGAATGTGATGAATGCGAAATCCGGCGACGGTCACGACCTCGCCATCCATTTCCAGCAGCGCCAGTTGAAAACCTTCATCCTGCTGCACGTGCACACGCTCGACGAACTCTTCGACGCCGTTCAAGGCAGGCCGCAGCTCGCGCATGACGGGGAAACAGCGTGCCACGTCTTCAGGGGTATTCGCAATTCGAATGGACACGCGTCACCAACCTCGCTGCGCGCGCAGATGCGCAATGTGCGCCACATGGTGGCGAGAGTGCCAGGCGTAGAGCATCATCACGACATCCAGCCGCTGGATGCCGCGTTCGGTGTGGGTCCAGGTACGTTGCCATTGCGCCTCGTTCATGGACTCCAGCAGCGAGACCCAGCGCGCATGCACGCCCTCAAGAATATCGAGCGACCACTCGATGGGCATTCTATGGTCGGAAAGCTCGGCGAAGGCCTTTTCGCTGTATCCCGGCACAGTTGGCTCGTCTTCGGTAAGGCCACGGCAGACGCGATGTAGTGCTGTCATGTGCGAATCGGCGAGGTGGTGCACGACCTGGCGAACAGTCCAGCCGCCGTCGCGATAGGGGGTGTCGATCTGTTCCTCATCCAGGGAACGGACGGCCTCGCGAAGTTGTTCCGGCATCTCAGCCAGCGTGAGAATCGCGTAGCGGCGGTCCTCCGCAGTGACCACAGCGGGCGCGATGAACGGGCCAATGGGATAGCGCGGATCGGGATGGCTTGGATCGTTGGGTGTCGACATGAAGGCGGCTCCTGAGTGCGATTGTAAACGGCGCATTACGAGCACAGGTAAGCTGAAGACGCATGGAGGTGAGGCTGTGTGGATGGGTGCGGTGAAATTCGCTTGCCTGCTCGGAGTTGTCGCCGGCGCGGGCTGCTCGCATAACAATACGGCTGCGAAGCCAGCGCAACCTGTGTCTGCGCATCCTTCCGCACAAGTTCAGGTTGTGCCATCGAACGGTGTTGCAGGAGGCGAGTCCATAGGCTTCGATCGCAATGACTATCCCGGCGATGACACGATGGCCGCGATGCGCAAGATCTTCGCTTTCACCGGCTATTGGTTGACGAATCCGCCCGGCGAACACTCGAACACGTGGACCGGCAAGCGCGCGGTGTTGCGAGCGCAGGGATGGGGATTTTTAGTGCTGGCGAATGGACGACTGGATGCGGAGATTGTGAAGGCGCAGAAGGCTGGGACACCACCCGCGGCGCTGGGGCGACAGGATGCAGCGGTTGCGATTGCAGCGGCAAAACGCGAGGGATTTCCCGCGGAGACGATCCTCTTTCTCGATCAGGAGGAAGGTGGCCGGCTGCTCGATGAACAGGCAGCCTATCTGCTTGCGTGGACCCAGGCAGTTGCGGCCTCGGAATTTCGCGCTGGCGTGTATGCCGGTGGGCAGCGCGTGCAGGACGATCCTGGCGTGTGGATCGACACGATTGAAGACATCCGAAGTCGCGTGAAGAAGGGAGGTTTGCATAAGGTCGTGATCTTTGACGCGCTTGACCAATGCCCGCCTGCGCCGGGATGCACTGTACATGCAAGGCCGCTAAGTGCCGCGCCTGATCCCGACCTCACGGTGTGGCAGTACTCGCAGTCGCCGCGACGGCCAGAGATCACTGCAAGCTGTGGCGTGACCTATGCGGCCGACGGCAACTGCTATGCACCGGGGTTTCCGAAGGTATTTCTCGATATGGACGCGGCGAGCAGTCCAGACCCGTCAAATGGCCGCTAAACAGGCGTTAACCGCGTAGAATAGAAGAATGGCAGCCGTCGCGCCCTCCCTTCTGCAAAACTACGATCACAAGCGCTATTTCTTCACAACTCTGGGGTTGAGCGAGGGGTTGCTGGAGCGCTGCCTGGGGGAGGCGCTGAGTGCTGGCGGCGACTTCGCCGACCTCTACTTCGAGGCAGTCACCTCTACCTCACTGGGGATGGATGAGGGCATTGTCAAGACAGCAGCACAGGGTGTAAGCGTCGGCTGCGGCGTGCGGGTGCTAAGCGGCGAACGCACGGGCTTTGCCTACACGGACGATCTGAGCGCAGACAGACTGCTGAAGGCCGCGCGCACGGCGGCGCTGATTGCCAGCGGACCGCAGACCACGCGCGTCGTCGGCTTTCAGGAGACGCGAACAGCGCAGCTCTACCCTGTCGCGGGCCTGACGACCGATGCGGAGATCGGCGCCAAGTTGGAGTTGATTGCACGGGCGGATCGCGCGGCGCGGGCGTTCGATCCACGCATTGTGCAGGTGCGGGCAAAGTTCAACGATGTGTTGCGGCGCATTCTGGTCGCGGCTTCAGATGGAACCTTCGCCTCGGACACGCGGCCGCTTGCGCGGCTGGATGTCTCGGTAATTGCCAAGGACGAGCACAACACTGCGCGTGGATCGAGCGGCGGGGGCGGACGCGTGACGCTCGACTTCTTTGCTGCGGCGCGCGGCTTTGGAGAAACAGACAAGAGCCCGGAGCACTTCGCGACAGAGGCCGCGCGCACGGCTGTGCTGCAACTCGGCGCGATCGCCGCTCCGGCGGGGGAGATGGAGGTCGTGCTGGGGCCGGGATGGCCGGGTGTGCTACTGCATGAGGCAGTGGGGCATGGACTTGAGGCGGACTTCAATCGCAAGAAGACGAGCGCGTTTGCAGGATTGATTGGGCAGAAAGTGGCGTCGAGCAAAGTTACGGTCGTCGACAACGGAACGATGCCGGGACGGCGTGGATCGCTGAACGTGGACGACGAAGGCAATCGGACGCAGGAGACGGTGCTCATCGAGAATGGCATCTTGCGCGGCTATCTGAGCGACAAGCTGAGCGCGAGGCTGATGGGCCTGCCGAACACCGGCAGCGGACGACGCGAGAGCTACCAGGCGATTCCGATGCCGCGCATGACCAACACCTACATGCTGGCGGGCGAGGATGATCCTAACGACATCATCCGCAGCGTGAAGCGGGGACTTTATGCGGTGAACTTTGGCGGCGGCCAGGTCGATATCACCAACGGCAAGTTCGTCTTTTCGGCGAGCGAGGCCTACATGATCGAGGACGGCAAGGTGACCGCGCCGGTGAAAGGAGCGACTCTGATCGGCAACGGACCGGAGTCGCTGAAGTACGTGTCGATGGTGGGCAATGATCTCGCACTCGATGAGGGCATTGGCACGTGCGGCAAGAACGGACAGAGCGTGCCTGTCGGCGTCGGCATGCCGACGGTGAAGCTCGACCGAATGACGGTGGGCGGAACAGGAACATAGAGCCTACGAAGTTATCAGCGCAGGCAATTGAGTCCTGCACGAAAGCAATCTACACGCATTACAACCGCACGATGAAAGAGCAAACAATGGCTACCAAAGTCGCAACAGTGTCCGAGAAGCTGTATGAGTGTGAAGTGAAGCGCCGGCGCGTGAGCCCGACTGGACGCGGTTATGAGCCTTTCTGGAAGATCAAGTCGCTCGAAGAGGCTTTGGCCGATGGCGACACCGAGTTTCGCTGTAAGGATTGTCACGGCGCGGTGAAGCTGCACAAGCGCAACATGGCGACCGGGCCAGAGGCCCACGTGGCGCATAAGCTTCGCATCGATTCGGAGTATTGCGTAGCGGGCGGGTACTTCCGCGAAGCGGCCGATGGACGCGCCACGCGCCTGTCCAGCGCTCCTGTGCACTAAAGCTCGAAGGGGAAACCTTGCCGGTAAACGTCGATGAAAAATCGGATGCAAAGCTGCATCTGCTGGCGGACGAAATCGTGGCGCGGGCACTGCGTGCGGGTGCGAGCGATGCCGAGGCGGTTGCATTTGAAGGCGAGGAGTTCGCGGCCCACATCCGTCTGGGCGAGATAGACGAACTTACTGAATCGGGTTCGCGCGCGCTGGGTCTGCGGGTGTTCTTTGAGGCGGAGGGCGGGCAAAGGACAGCGAGTACCTCGACCTCGGATCTTTCTCCGGACGGCATCGCGCGACTGGTGGATGGCGCGGTCGAGCTGGCGAAGGTGACGGGCGTCGATCCGTTTGCGGGGCTGCCGGAGCGAGAGGCGTTCGGCTCTCTGCCTGTCGACGATCTCGCGTTGTACTTCGAGGATGTCCATGAGATTCCAGCGGCCGAGCGCATCGCGATCGCCAAGCGCTGCGAGGCTGCGGCGATGGCTGTCGATGCGCGCATCCAGAACAGCAAGGGCGCGTCGTTCGACCTGAATACGTCGCGGCGTGTGATGGTGAACTCGCGCGGCTTTGCCGGCGACTATCGGCGCAGCTACTGCGGCTTTTCCGTCACTCCGATCGCACAGGACGCGAGCGGAGCGATGCAGTCCGACTACTGGTACTCGAGCGCGCGGACGTCGCGGCTGCTCGACAGCCCGGAAGAGGTTGGGCGCATTGCCGCACAGCGGGCGTTGCGGCGGCTCGGCGCGCAGCGCGTGCCTACCTGCCGCTGTCCAGTGGTCTTTCCGCCGGAGATTGCGCGAGGGTTGATGGCGAACCTGCTGCATGCAGCGGACGGCGATGCAATCTATCGGAATGCATCGATGTTCGCGGGAAAGCTGGGTGAGCAGGTTGCGGGCGAGAATATTACGATCGTCGACGACGGCACGATGGTCTTCGATCATGTGTTGCCTGATGGATCGGTCCTTCGCGTCGGCGGTTTTGGCACGGCACCGTTTGACGGCGATGGGCTGCGCACGCGGCGAACGGTGGTCGTCGAGCGCGGCGTGTTGAAGGAGCTTCTGCTGAACACTTACACTGCGCGCAAATTGAATATGCAGACCAATGCGAAGGCTTCGCGGGGGCTGGCTGGAGCGCCGGGAATCGGCGGCGGCAATTACTTCCTTGAGCCGGGCGAGTTGACGCAGGAGCAGATTATTGGCGACGTGAGGCAGGGTCTTTTTGTGCTGGGCACGATGGGCTTTGGAGTGAACCTGGTCACCGGCGATTATTCACAGGGCGCGAGCGGACTGTGGATTGAGAACGGCGAGCTGACGCATGCGGTCGACGAGATCACGATCGCAGGCAATCTCAAAGAGATGTTTCGCAACGTGAGCGCGATTGGCAATGACCTGGAGTTTCGTGGAGCCGGCGCTGTGCCGACGGTGCGGGTTGAAGGAATGACGGTTGCTGGAGCTTAGATCTTGGAGGGGGTACCCCTTCCCCTGTGTATATCTTTTTCTTGCAGAATCAATAATTTACGGAAATTTTTGCCGTCAAAATATTGATTCCAGAGATTTTACGCCCAAAATATTTGGAATGAATGGGTTGCGGCGACTTTTGCGGTGACCCCCTAAAACATCGAACCCACCCATGCCGACGATGAGACCGTCGTCATGAATGGGGCACCCAGATTCGTGTGGGTTTTGATCTCTACTTCTATTATAGAGAGTTGAGTGGATATAATGTGCAGCGATTTTTCCCTTTGTTTACATTGGTTTAGGTGGTTTGGGGGCTTGACAAGATTTTGGGCGCGGACGCGAGAGCGGGTTCGGGTTATCAGTCTTGAGCTGTGAGCTTTGAGCTACGAGTTTTATAGGTGGGATTGAGCCTACCAGCCAGGTTTGACTCGTGTAACGAGTCACGTTACAGTACTGAGGTGATCGTCAGCTTCCGGCACAAGGGTCTTGAAGGACTGTTTACGAAAGGAAGCAAGCGTGGAGTTCAGGCTGCGCATGTTGCCAAGCTGAAGCGCATTCTCTTCGCTTTGAACGAGGCTTCGTCGGCTGTGGAGTTGATGGTGCCTTCCTATCGGACCCATGCTCTGAAGGGTGACATGGAGGGACATTGGTCCATATGGGTGAACGGAAACTGGAGGGTGACCTTCCGCTTTCTCGGAAATGATGTCGAGCTTGTCGATTACCAGGACTATCACTGAGGATGCAACGATGATGACAATGAAAGATCCGCCGCACCCCGGGCTTCTGCTTAAGCACGATGTATTCGAGCCGCTGGGTATGGACATCACGGAGGCCTCGCGACGCCTGGGCATGGCGCGGGTCTCGCTTTCACGAGTCGTCAATGGAAGGTCCGGCATCAGCCCGGATCTGGCGATTCGTCTGGAGAAGGCAGGCGTCAGCACGGCGCGATTCTGGCTCGCGCTGCAGACGACCTATGATCTCAGCCGTGCGCAGCGCCGTAAACAGCCAAAAGTGGTGCCGTTCAAATGGAGCTCAGCTGAAGCTGCTTGAGCCGCACGTCAGGGGCTGAGGCCCCCATCTCTCGCTTACGCCTTTTGCGGCAGGATTGAAGCCCCCGCACTTAACGTAGCGATCTTGTCTTCGCGAACCCAGGTCTCCAAGGAGACCTGGGGCACCCGGCGGATGGGGGTGACGAATCTCGTGGTGTTCGTGCTGAGCCTTGTGTTCGTGTGGTTGGTCTTTTCCGTAGTGCATAAGCATTAGAAAGTTGAAAGGCCCCGAGAGCGCGGAAGTCCGGGTCGTGCTGCGGCAATCCGACGTTATACTGACTTCGCTCTTACGCATCCCGGATAATTGATTGCCAACAATCAGGGAATTTCTTGGGAGGGTTCCGAGAGGTGATTCTGTCTGTATGTTCTACAGCAAAGCTTTGCGGTGCAATTGCAATTGCCGGGATTGCCTTAGCGACTTCAGCCCCCGGCCGTATGGCCATCAATCTGCAAGATACGGCGGACAAGCCGGTCACATTTGATGTGACCTCGATTAAGCCGAGCCGATTAGGCAACGGCGATGCGTTATGGCGCACGACTCCCGATGGTTTTTCTACATCGGGCACAACTGTTCAGGCCCTGATCCTCGGTGCCTATGATCTCAAGAGACCAGAACAGATCGTTGGTCTACCAGCGTGGGCTTCCACAGAGAAATTCGACATAGAAGCCAAGGTAGACGCTGACACGACCGTATCACTGCAAAGAATGTCGTCAGAGGAGAGACGGAAACAACAGGAACTACGGATGCAGTCTATGTTGGCAGACCGTTTTGGACTCAAGATCCATCATGAATCCAAGCTTTTAAGTGTTTACGATCTAATCGTTGCGAAAGGTGGCATCAAGATGAAGGCGTCGCCTGCCGACGCACACGCAAGCTTGCAAATGGGCCGAGGCCAGTTTTTCGGCAGAGGCGTTCCGATTGACAGTCTTGTGTTCACGCTATCAAACGAGGTGGGCCGCGACGTGGTCGATAAGACTAATCTGACAGGCAAGTACCAGATCGACCTAAAGTGGGTACCGGATGAACTGCAGGAACAACCGCAGCCTAAAGCGGGCAGCGATCTTGGCCTTTCGATCTTTACAGCGCTGAAGGAACAGCTTGGATTGAAACTCGAGCCGGCCAAAGGGCCGGTGGGTGTGGTTGTCGTGGATCGGATCGAGAGACCGGCGGACGACTGAACACTGGCGCATCGTGCACCGATCGCCTGGCTCCGATGCGCGACTACGTTCATGCCGCCTATGTTCCGGTCGCGACGCTGCAGGATGGCGACACGCTTTGGCGGCGCCGGGAGTGATGCCGCTTTGATTACTCGACGGGCAGGCCTTTGCGGGGACGGCGGTTGGATTGCAGGACTCGCTTGCGGAGGCGAAGCGACTTGGGCGTGACCTCGACCAGCTCGTCGTCGGCGATGAACTCGATGGACTGCTCGAGCGTGAGCTGGCGGTAGGGGACGAGGCGGAGGGCTTCGTCGGCGGAGCTGGCGCGCATGTTGGTGAGCTTCTTTTCGCGCACGGCGTTCACGTCGAGATCGTTGTCGCGGGAGTGTCCGCCGATGACCATGCCCTCGTAGACCTGGGTGCCGTCGGGGACGAAGAGCACGCCGCGGTCTTGAAGACCATTAAGTGCATAGGTCGTCGTAGTGCCGGCGCGATCGGTGACAAGCGCGCCGGAGGGGCGCTGCGGAATCTCGCCCTGGTAAGGGATGTAGTCGGCGGCGATGCTGTTCATTACGATGGTGCCGCGGGTTTCGGTGAGCATCTCGTTGCGCAGGCCGATGAGACCGCGCGAGGGGATCTTGAACTCGAGGCGCACGCGGCCGGACCCATGGTTGGACATCTTCGTCATCTCGCCCTTGCGCGGGCCGAGGCGCTCGATGACGGTGCCGACGAAGTTTTCGGGAATGTCGATGGTGAGCAGCTCGGAGGGCTCCATGAGCTGGCCGTCGATGCGCTTGGTGACGATCTCCGGACGCGAGACGAGGAGCTCAAAGCTTTCGCGGCGCATCATCTCGATGAGCACGGAGAGTTGCAGTTCACCGCGGCCGAGGACCTTGAAGGTGTCGGGCGAGCCTGTCTCTTCAACGCGGATGGAGACGTTGGTGAGCAGCTCTTTGTCGAGACGCTCTTTGAGATTGCGCGAGGTGACGAACTGGCCTTCGCGGCCGGCGAAGGGCGAGTTGTTGACCGAGAACTGGATGGCGATGGTGGGCTCGTCGATGGTGATGAGCGGCAGCGGCTGCGGGTTTTCGATGTCGGTGAAGCTCTCGCCGATGGTGATGCCGGGGACGCCGGCGATGGCGACGATGTCGCCGAGCACGGTCTCGGTGATGTCGGTGCGCTTGAGGCCGTCGAAGCTGAAGAGCTTGGTGATCTTGACGGTCTGGAGCGAGCCGTCGCGCTTGGAGACGGCGACCTCCTGACCGGTTCGGAGTGTCCCGTTGAAGACGCGCGCGATGGCGAGACGGCCGAGGTAGTCGGAGTAGTCGAGGTTGGTGACGAGGATCTGGAGCGGGCCCTCGGGATCACCTTGTGCAAGCGGGATGGTATTCAAGATGAGCTCGAAGAGCGGCTGGAGGCTGGCGCCTGGATCGGCGAGATCCATGGTCGCGGTGCCGGCCTTGCCGTTGGTGTAGATGACCGGGAAGTCGAGCATGGACTCATCGGCATCGAGATCGATGAAGAGGTCGTAGACCTCGTTGAGGACCTCCTGCGCGCGGGCGTCGGGGCGGTCGATCTTGTTGATGACGAGGATGGGCGTGAGCTTGGCTTCGAGCGCCTTGGAGAGCACGTAGCGGGTCTGGGGCAGCGGGCCTTCGGAGGCGTCGACGAGCAGAACGACGCCGTCGACCATCTTGAGGGCGCGCTCAACCTCGCCGCCAAAGTCGGCGTGGCCGGGGGTGTCGACGATGTTGATCTTGGTGTCTTTGTAGTGGATGGCGGTGTTCTTGGCGAGGATGGTGATGCCGCGCTCGCGCTCGAGATCGTTGGAGTCCATGATGCGGTCGGTGACGGCCTCATTGGCGCGGAAGGTGCCGGACTGACGCAGCATCGCGTCAACCAGCGTGGTCTTTCCGTGGTCGACGTGCGCGATGATCGCGATGTTACGGATGGGCTGCGTGGCGATGGCGGTGCTCACTGGCAAGGAATTCCTGTTCTGGCGATGGGTTCGCCGCGCTTCAGAGGCAGGCGGACTTGAAAAGTTGGAAAGAAGGCAACCTGTTAAGTTTATCGCAGCTTAGTGACAGCAGTAGGCCGATGACTTCACTAATGACCTGTTGTGCCGATTTTGGCTCTGTTTGTTTGCGAAATCGTCGCAATCGTATAGTGAAGGCGATCCAATGGATGGGATCGGAGCTGCACGGATGAAGCAATGTGTATTGATTGTCGCGCTGCTGGTGGGCCTGATGGGGGTCTGGTGCGGTGGGATGGCCGGCGCGCAGGCGGCGGAGGCCGGGCGGCGGATGGTGGTGATCGATGAGGATGGCGCGGGGCCGGGTGGGTCGGACCAGCAGGCGATGGTGGCGCTGTTGCAGGCGCGTGAGGTGGATGTGCTGGGAATCACGGTGGTGACGGGGGATCAGTGGGAGCCGGAGGAGGTGGCGCATACGTTGAGAATGCTGGAGTTAGTGCATCGGACGGATGTGCCGGTGGCGCCCGGAGCCGTGTTTCCGCTGGTGCGAAATGAGGCGGAAACGATGGCTGCGCGTGGTTTGGAGGGTGGTTCCGTGTGGGACGGCGCGTGGACTGAAGGCAAGAGCTATCACGGGCCGTTTGTCGTGCCGCCGCTCGAGGAGGGTGCGCCGGCGACCAAGGCGCTCGACGAGGATGCGGCGCATTTTCTTATCCGGCAGGTGCACGCGCATCCACACCGGGTGACGATCTATGCGGGAGGGCCGCTGACGAATATTGCGCTGGCGCTGTCGATCGATCCGGGGTTTGCGAGGCTGACGCAGGGCATCGTGATTATGGGCGGGAGCTTGGCGCCGCGGACGGACGATCCGGAGTTTGCGACCAACCCGAGGCATGAGTTCAACTTCTGGTTCGATCCGGAGGCCGCGCATATCGTGCTGCGAGCTTCCTGGCCCCGGATCGATCTGACGACGACGGATGTCTCAGTGAAGACGCGGTTTACGGCGGAGATGATGAAGCAGATTCAGCAGTCGTCCTCGGCGGCGGCGCAGTATGTGGCGAAGTATAGCCACGCTTCGGGCTACCTGTGGGATGAGCTGGCAGCAATGGCGTGGCTGGATCCGAAGATCATCACGCGCGAGAGCCAGATGTACGTCGATGTGGACCTGACACGTGGGCCGAACTATGGAAATACGCTGACGTGGACTGCGGCCAATCGGCCCAAAGACCGGCAACTGCAGGTGGTTCATGTGCAGGAGGAGCTGGATGCGCCGAGGTTTTATCGGGAGTTTGTGGAGCTGATGAAGGCGAAACCCGGGACGAGTGGCGACCGGGCTGGAAAACGCGCGGAAGGACGCGGGCCGCAGTAGAACGCGCTGGCCGAGCAGAGCGGACGGCGACAGGCTAGGGATCGTCTCGCCGAGGCATTGGTTAGCAAAGACTTTACCCCCGGATAGACTCCGCAATACCATACAAAATTCTGAATTTCAGAGCGAACAGCCAATTTTATGGAGGCAACTCCAATAATAAAGTTGTCTCCACATTGTAACGGCCAGGGAAATCAATAACTTATAGAGCTATTGCCATTGGCTATTTAATTGCATATAAAACTATAGTCACCACCCAGCACCACGGATTTGCGGCGAAGAGGCTTGCCACTTCGGTTCCTTATTTCCGCGCCACTTGGCTGACGGATTATTCATAGCTCGAGGAGACTCTCTACCCATGCGAAATTGGATCGCGAAATTTGCGCTTCTGGCGTTCCTGCTATCAGGCGTCACACTGCTGCGGGCGCAGGAGAATGCGTCGATGACCGGAACGGTGAGCGACGTGACAGGCGCCGTGCTGCCCGGAGCGACGGTGACTCTAACCAATTCGGGCCAGGGCTTGACCTACACGCAGACCACCAACGGCCAGGGTTCCTACCGGTTCGCCAACGTCCAGCCCAATTCCGGATACACGGCGACGTTCAGCCACGCCGGGTTCGCGGACAAGCTCGTGAAGAACCTTACCTTGACGGTGGGCACGACGCGCACGGAGAACGCGCAACTTGGCGCAGCTGGCGTTAACGCCCAGGTGGAGGTTTCGGCCTCGAACCAGGCGGTGACGATCGATACGACCGACGCGGCCATCGGCAACAACATGGATGTTCAGGAGCTGAACCAGCTTCCGGTCCTGGACCGCACGACGGGCATCTCGACACTGCTGGTCCTGCAGCCCGGCGTGGACAGCTTTTCGGGCGCGGTTACGGGCGCGCGCATCGACCAGACGGGCGTTACGGTGGACGGCTTGGACGTGAATGACATCGCCGCCGGCACTACCTTCGCGATCGTCGCCAATGCGCCGGTCGATTCCGTGCAGCAGTTCAATGGCACGGTGGCCGGCCTGATGCCCTCGATCGGCACGGGCAGCGGCGGCCAGTTCCAACTGGTGACCAAGAACGGCACGAACCGGTTCCACGGAAATATCAACGAGTACCATCGCGACACGTCTACGGCCGCCAACACATGGTTCCGCAATCTGATCGGCCAAGCCCGCACCCCGCTGATCCGCAACCAGTTCGGCGGCAATATCGGCGGCCCGATCAAGAGGGACAAGCTGTTCTTCTTCTTTGACCTGGCGGACTCCCGCATCATCCAGTCGAGCAGTGCTTCAAGGACTGTCCCCCTCGATTCGTACCGCAATGGAACGCTCAACTACATCCACATCGGTAGCAACAACAGCGGTGGCGCCTGCGGAGCCAGCAGCCGCCAAAATACCACTCCGGAGTGCATCTCCAGCCTGAGCCCGGATGACATAGCAGCGCTGGATCCCGCCCATATCGGCTTCAGCGCCGGTGTACTGGCGTTCCTGAACTCGCGTTACCCGCATGCCAACGACCTGACTCTGGGCAACGGCGTCACCACCGGCGGATTTCGCTTTGCCTATCCGACGCCGGACATTGAGACCACCTACATCGGTCGCATCGACTACAACATGACGTCGCACCACAAGCTTTATGGCCGGTTTACCATCAACCGTCGCAACGCTGTGGAGTCACTGCCTGAGTTCCCGAGCGATCCTTCTACGCACCCATTCATCGACCGGAGCTACGGGTACGTTGTCAGCGACATCTGGACGATCGGCTCCAACAAGGTCAACCAGATCTACTATGGCGACACGATCAGCAAGTTCGACTTTCCGGACATCTACAACCCAACAGGAGCAGCTCAGTACACCTTCTCCGGTTTGAGCGGCCCCTACACGAGCTTCGATGGCCAGAAACGTCGCGTTCCCATCCCAATGATCCGCGACGACTTCAACTGGCAGATGGGATCGCACAACCTGACGATGGGCGGCACATTCAAGTGGGTCAAGACTGACAGTAACCTGATCAATGATTTCAACTTTGTCGGAGTGGGCCGGGAGGGAAGCTTAGGTGGCGGTCTCGGCGCGTTGGACAACACAACGGCTCGTCCTGCCGATATCGCTCATTCGCAAACAGCAATTAACGACTATGACTCCACCTTCCTCGCCGGTCTTGGAGTTATTGGCGATGTGAGCACAAACTTCAACTACGACAACGCCGGCAACGCGTTGCCGGCAGGCAGCGGTGGCCCCAGAGCTTACCGCTTCTTCCAGACCGAAGCTTACGTCGGCGACACCTGGAAGGTAACCCAGCACCTCACCCTGACGTATGGAGTCCGGTACCAGCTTTATTCGGTGCCGTACGAAGCGCATGGCGATATGTCGACGCCTGTGGATAGCGCGACCGGTAAAGCTATCAGCCTAGACACGTTTGTTAAAGACCGCGTTGCGCAGATTGCCGCCAACGACACCAGCAACACGGGCCTTCCCATCTACAAGATCGTCCTCGCGGGCAAAGCGAATAAGAATGCACCTAACCTTTATTCGCCGTCCTACAAGGACTTCGGTCCTCGCTTCGCCTTCTCGTACAATCCGGCGTATTCGCCTAAGACATCCATCAATGGAAGCGCCGCGATTGTTTATGATCGCAGCGTTATCAACGCGATCAACTTCCTTCAGGACCAGATATCCTATCTGTTCTCTAATAGTGCGACCAACAACATTGGCGACGCCTCAGAAGCGGATGCCACGATTGCCAGCAATCCGCGAGTGGGAGCGAACCTTGCCTATGACCAAGGTGCCAATCCGACACCATCACCCATCGCGCCGGGCCTGGTTCCGTTCGTACTGGACGACGGTACACCGTACGGTGCGTACGAGGGCGCTACAAACTTCGTGATCAATCCAGGCCTGAAGGACCCCTATTCCATCGCACTAAACTTGGGAATCCAGCAGGAGCTGCCTGGCCACATGATTTTGAAGCTCAATTATGTCGGGCGCCTTGGACGTCGGCTGCTTGCAGATGCAGACGCCGGCCAGGTAATGGACTACCCCGATCCAATTTCCGGCCAGACCCTAAGCCAGGCCTTTGCCGCTATGACAACGGAGCTTCGTGCGGGTCAACCGCTTACCGAGCAACCTTGGTTCGACAATGTTCTTCATTTGAGTACCGCCCAGGTAGACGCTGCTGCCGACCAGGAGATCTACAACGGAGATATTGCGGACTCAATGGTCTCTATCATCCAGAATTACTTTGGGACCGTACCCAACAACGTCGGCATTACCTCTCAATTCGGCTCCAATGCCTATCTCACCAACATGGGCAACTCCAACTACCATGGTATGTTGTTGACGCTTGATAAGAACCTGTCCCAGGGCCTTCGCTTCAACTTCAACTACACATGGTCGCACGCGATCGACAACACCTCGCTGAGCTCCAACAACAACTCGTTGTTCAGCAACAGCGGCTTCATCTGTGACATTACGCGTCCGCGGGCCTGCCGTGGCAACGCCGATTTCGACGTCACCCAGGAAGTTTCGTCGAGCTTTACCTACGACTTGCCGTTTGGACATGGCAGGATGTTTGCGGCCAACACACCCCGCCTGCTGGATGAGGCCATCGGCGGATGGAGCCTGTCCGGTATTCCCAAGTACCGCACCGGCCTGGCCACAACTGCTTACTCTGCTGCCTACCTGGCCTCGTTCGATAACAACGATCCAGCGATCTTCACCGGCAACAAGAGCGATTTGAGGGTGTCCATCAACAAGGAGAATGGCGTCGTTTACGGATTCAAGGGTGGACAGGCAGGCGCCGACAAGGTGCTGGCTGAGTTCCGCGGTCCCATCGGCCTGGAATATGGCAACCGCAACCTACTGCGGGGGCCCGGGGCCTTCTACTTCGACGCCGGCCTGCAGAAGAACTTCCCGATCATCGAAAACAAACTCAACATGCAGTTCCGTGCGGATTTCTTCAACATCTTAAACCACCCGGTGTTTGCGCAGCCGAATGTGAACATCGTCAACGACCAAAGCCAGTTCGGTCAGATCACATCCACCCAAGGCAACAACGGTTCCGGCAATATACCGCTGGATCAGCAGAGAATCGGACAGTTCTCGCTGCGACTGGAATTCTAACCGGGAGCAGCGCAGGACTCTGAACTTACCTTGAGCCCTGGAGGCTCGCCGCAAGAGATTGCAGCGAGCTTCCAGGGCTCTCTTCTTTTGCTCGATGTTCTCAAAGTGGGTTCAGGCGCGCGCTGGAATTCGGTTGGAGCTGGACAAAGATAGAATCTCGGTGTGCAGGCAGGGTTTGAGTTCGAGCGGCGGGTGGAGTTTCGGCCGGAGAGGGCGGACGAGACGCTGCGTGGGGTTCCGGCAGCACCGGGGGTTGTGTGCCTGCGCGGGGAGCGGGAGACCGATCAGCCGTATCTGACGCGCGTGGCCGATATGCGCAGGCGGCTGCGGCGGCTGCTGGGTCAGCCGGAGCAAGCGGCGGCGGCGGGGGACTACGGCGAGCAGGGGCGGCTGGTGCTTTCGAAGCGGCTGAATTTGCGCGAGCGGGTGCGGTCGATCGAGTGGACGCGGACGGGGTCGGAGTTTGAGTCCAACGTGCTGCTGTATTGCGCGGCGCGGGCGATCTTTGGGGCGGAAGAGGCGCGCAGGCGGCTGCATCTGCACGCGCCGTATGGGCTGCGGATCACGATGTCGCATGAGCATCCGCGAGTGTATGCGACGAACCGGCTGGGGCGAAAGATGATGGCGGAGTCGGTGGGGCCGTTTCCTTCGCGGGCGGCGGCGGAGCGGTATTGCGATGCGGCGCTCGACCTTTTTAAGCTGCGGCGATGCTATGAGGACCTGGAGGTCAGCCCGGAGCATCCTGGGTGCGCGTATGGCGAGATGAAGATGTGCATGGAGCCGTGCAAGGCGGCGTGCTCGCGCGAGGAGTATGCGGAGGAGGCGCGGAGGGTGCGGGAGTTTCTGTGGACGAATGGGGCGTCGATGCTGGCGGAGGTGGCGGCCAGGCGCGAGGCAGCCAGCGAGGCGATGGACTTTGAAGAGGCGGCGGCGATGCACAAGCTGTGGGAGCGGGTGCATGCGGCGGCACAGATGGTGGATGAGATCGTGCGGCCGCTGGATGAGGTGCGGGCGGTGATTGTGCAGCAGGCGGTAGTTGGGCCGCGGGCGCTAATTGGGCCGCGGGCGCTAATTGGGCCGCGGGCGCTTCCTGCGGAGGGGGAGGCGGCGCAGGACAATGCCGCGGTGTTTCTTTTCGACAAGGGCAGAATCTGCGGGCCGGAGCGGCTATCGACGCTGGGGGTGCGGGCGGTAAGAGAGCAGACGGCGGTGGGGAGCTCGCTGTTTGCGCAGCCGCTGATGCTGGCGGCGATTCCGCTGGAGGAGCCCGCGATGACGGGTGGGCGCGAGGATTCAGGGGCGGAGGCGTCCGAGGCCGACGAGACGACGGCGAGGAGGGCGACGACGGTGGAGAGTCCGGAGAAGCGGGCGGCGGCGGTGGTGGCTCGGCTGGAGGAACGCGCCGCAGAGGCTGGCGAGCCGGAGCCGCTGGAACGCGGCGACTATCTGGCGTTGCTGCGGCGCTGGTACTACAGGCCGGAGAAGCAGCGCGTGGGCGCGGTGCTTCTGCCGAATGCGGACGGCGGATGGCCGATGCGGCGGCTGCTGAATGCGGCGGCGCGGGAGGCTCTGGGCAAGCCCCGGGAGGTGGCGGCGGTGGACCGGGAGGCGGCAAAGGAGATGAAGACACGCGTTCTGCACGAGGGTCGCGAGGATGTGGAGCGGGTGGTGCCGGTGCTTCCGAAGCGCAGCAGAAGGAAGAAGACGGTAACGACGGATGTTCTTCACAATGGACCGGACGTCAGGGAGACATAACCTGTGTCCCCAAGTGCAGAGAAACGCGTTTATAAGGACTAATCCTCGCCTCTAGCAGAAGCTCAATGAGTGCGTTGGCCTGGTTGCAACACTTGCGAACGGTTTTTTTGATTTGCCGTTATAGGTAACTGTGTTGGCGTCTGCGCCACTGCCAGTTCGCCCCAAAAAATCAAAAACTGCGCAAGAGAAGGTCTCTTGCGCTCGCCAGCACTTTCTCTCGCATCGCGGGCTCTGGCAGCATCCGTGCGATTTCAATTGCCCCGACCATCGTTGAAAAGATGGAAAAGAAAGCGCGCTCTTTGTCGGCAACTCGCTGACCAGGCATAAACGGAAGCATTCGACTCTTGTATTTCTTCAGTTCCTCAAAGATCTGGGGCTTCATGGCCTTATCGGCCCTCGCCAACTCGGGCCCAAGAGCCGTCAAGGGACATCCGTATTCGACGTGGTCGCAATATTCCAGGCTCAGGTAGGCCCTCACTATAGCCTCCCACGCCGTCTCAGGTTGGGACTGCTCGACGGCGTGAGCAAGACGGTCAGCTATTTCCTGGAATGCCTCGCTCAGCGACTCCATGAGCAACTCGTCCTTGCTTCCGAAATGCTTGTAAAAGCCTCCGTGGGTCAAGCCGACGTCCCGCATAACGGCTGAAACTGCAGCGCCGGTTATCCCTTTAGCGCGAATGCGCCGCGAGGCGTCTTTCACAATCTTCTGATGGATTTCGACTTTGTGTTCGGGCCGGTAACGCATGGCTCATTATAGGATGCTGGCAATCATCTCACCTGCAATCCATCAGTTCCTGACCCGTGCAGAAAATCTGAATCAATTGGATGATGGATATAATCCTATCCGGGCAGGAGGCCTTATGTCACCGCAAATTATCTTCGCAATGCATCTCGTTTTAGGCTATGTCGCGTGCCTGCTTTGCTTCAACGTGTATGTTCTGCCCAGACTCAGATCGATGGACCGGTTTGAAGCGCAGCGCATGATCGCGACGTTGCACAGCTTCCGCTTCTTCGGCCTCGTCTTTATCCTTCCAGGCGTCGTCGGCCCCAACCTGCCCGCTGGCTTCGCCACCTTCGCCGCCTACGGTGACTTTGCAACCGGGATCCTGGCCATGTTGGCTCTTCTCACGGTAAGGGTACGTCCGATGTTTTGGTTATTCGTCGTCGCTTTCAATCTCGTGGGGGTGGCCGACATCATCCTCGACTACTATCACGCGATCCATGCTGGTCTTCCTGCGCTGGCGGGGCAGTTGGGCGCAACCTATGCGATACCGATCCTCTACGTGCCCATGCTGATGATCACGCACATCGTTGCTTTCTATTGGCTGGTGCGTCCGCAGCTCAAGGCGGCTCCGGTCCTCATCGGCGATGCGATCGAATCCTAATCAGAGAAACCCCGCATCAACAACCGTCTTTGGAGAAACGTCATGATCGGTACCAACTCCATGGCGCGCTAGCACTATCGCGCCCCGGACCTGACCAACCGGATCAAGTAGGACTCTGGGAGGTAGCTGGTTCGTTTTCCCGGAATGCCTTTTCATCAAGGAGAAGAAAAATGTCTCAGCCCATACTCGTCACCGGCGCGGCCGGCGGCGCACAAGGTTCCACGGGACGCCAAATAGCAGATCTCCTGCTCAATAAAGGTGTTCCGGTTCGTGCCTTCGTTCATACGCTGGATGCAAGGTCCGATGCTCGGCGGGAACTCGGTGCGGAAGTTGTGCAAGGGGATCTGTTGGACCGAGACTCCGTCCGCGCTTCTCTCAGAGGGATAAAACGCGCCTACTTTACCTGCTCCGTATCGGATGGGCTGTTGTACCGCGAAGTCGGCATCGCGAAAGTGATACGTGCCTCCGGAAAGCGCGTTTCTCGGTCCCAAACTGGTTGGAACCGTTATTTGAAGGGACCCCCGTATTCTTCAAAACGGTTCTTCAAATTCGGAACAGATCCTCGCGTTGCTTCTTCGAGAGCGTCATAGCGGACATAGGTTTTATCTCATCAAATCTTTTATCTCATCAAATCTTGCGGACGAAACTACTGCGGTGCAGGGGCGAATTGGTCCTGGCACTTTGACGTCCTTTTCGATCCCTGTGCGTCCAAGACGGAGGCGCCTCTGCCGCGGCTCAACCATTGGGCTTCGTGGCGGAGGCACACGGTCGCGATAAAGCGGATTTTGGAGGCGGCTGACCGGTCAGCGAAAGAAAAAGGAGAAATTTATGAACATTCAGCGTCCACTCAGAACTACCTGTGGCCTGGCCATATCGTTGGCCATGCTCAGCTCCGTAGGTGTTGCCGCAGGTGCTCAGCAAGCGGCTCCCCCTGATACTCCGCCAGCGGTTACATCAGGTAATCAGCAGGCGACTGTTCAAGGGCTGGTTATCGGAAGAGACGGCTCCAACATGTCAGTGAAGACGGCAGACAGCCCGCGGGTCACTGTTGTTTTATCCGACAGCACGAAGGCGACAGAAAAGGGAGGGTTCCTCGGCCTGAGCAGAAAAGACCTCGCCATCACGCAACTGGTTCCTGGCATGCAGGTGAAGGTTGAGGGAACTTATGACCCCGATCACCAGTTGCTTGCGAGGAAGGTCACGTTTTCCAGGAGTTCGTACGAGACGGCACAACAGATTGATGCCGGCCTAAATCCCACCAACGAGAAGGTTGCGGCTGCGCAGGACCAGCTCAGGAGCGATCGCAACGACATCGAAAAGAGCCAGCAGGACCTTGCATCGGCCAAGCAGGATATCAGCACGACCCAGCAGGGACTGGCGGCCAATGTCGATGCCACGGGACAGAATAAGTCAGCCATCGGCCAGACAAATACGCGGATCGGCACGCTGGATCAGTACGAGACCAAGGGCACGTACACGGTCAGCTTTGCTAATGGCCGCAGCAGGGTCACCACGAAGTACAAGGACGAGTTGACCGATTTCGTGAAGCAGGCTGCCGATACTCCGGGAGCCATGATCGAAGTGCAGGGCTACGCGTCGAAGGTCGGATCACCGGCTCTGAATCAGCGGCTGAGCAGCGAACGTGCTGACAATGTGCTGACCATCATTCAACAGGCGGGTGTCCCGCTTACGAGAATCCTGGCTCCCGCGGCCATGGGTACTACGGAGCAGGTCGCCAGCAATCATACGCGCAGCGGACAGGCCCAGAACCGGCGCGTGGTCGTTACCGTTGTCGTGAATAAGGGCATCACTGCCGACGACAATGCCACGACTGCTTCCACCGGCACCGGGCAGTGAAGGCGCTACTCTAACGCCGGCGCATCCGAACAGCACAACACGGGCATAACCCTGGCGATAGTGCGACGAGCTCAAGGCTCTCGCACTATCGCTTTGCCGTGTTGCGGCTCAAGCATCGGCAGGGAACGTCGCCTTCTCGTAACGAAAATGTATTGCATCTGCCGGGCGCAGGCTCGCGGTAGACTTGAGGCATTCCGGAACGTGGAGCGAACCTTTGGTTGAACTGGCGTTTTCAATTCTGGCGGCGGACTTTGCGCATCTGGCTGAGGAGATGGCGCGGGCGGAGCGGGGCGGCGGCACGATCGTCCACGTGGATGTGATGGATGGGCACTTTGTGCCGAACATCACCTTCGGGCCGCCGGTGGTCGCGGCGATCCGGCCGCTGACGAAGCTGCCGATCGACTGCCATCTGATGATCGAGGACCCGGACAAGTTCATTCCGGAGTTTGCGGCGGCGGGCGCGGACATGATCTGCGTGCATGTGGAGGCCTGCCGGCACCTGAACCGGACGCTGCAACTGATTGCCGACCATGGGGTGCTCCCGGCGGTGGTGCTGAATCCGGCGACGCCCGTGGAGATGCTGATCGAGGTGTTGCCGATGGTGCATCACGTTCTGGTGATGAGTGTTAACCCCGGCTTTGGCGGGCAGAGGTTCCTGCCGCGGTCGGTGGAGCGCATTGCCGAGCTGCGGCAGATGCGGCATGAGATGGGGCTGAACTACCGGATCGAGGTGGATGGCGGGATTGCGGAGGATACGGTAGGGGCGGTGGTGCGGGCAGGGGCGGACATGCTGGTGGCGGGGTCGGCGATCTTTACCGACGGAAAAGGGGCGGGCGGAAAAGCTGAGGAAAATGCGCGGGAGTTCCTGCGGATTGCTCGCGCGGCGGATGGGCTGACCGTCTAAAGGATTGGGCGATCTGGCAATGGTCTGGGATCGCTCAGGCAGCGATTTTGGCAGCGATCTGGCCGCGATTTTGAGGGCCGGGCAGGGCGCGGGAAGAGTTCCCAGCCAGTTAGAATGAAAGGCAAGCTCCCCAGGCGCCTGTGCGCGTGGGGCGGATGAGGTTTTTTATGATGGATCGCTCCTTTTTCTCCCCCAACTGTGCGAGTTTGTCCCGCAACTGCACGAGCTGGCTGGCTGTTGGCGTGGTGGCCGCCGGTCTTGTGGCGGCAGGGCTGCCTGTGCACGCACAGGTGACCGGAAGTTCGCAGACCACGACCGATGCGCAGGGGCAGAAGCAGGAGTCGGCCACGCTGAGCGTGGACACCTCCAGGAAGAAAAAGAAACATGTGGCCAAGGAAGACCGCGTGAAGGAGACCAAGGACACGAAGGCGGAGCTGCGCAAGGAGAAGAAGTACAACCCGCTGATCGGCAAGGACGCGGACCTGCCGGATAAGCAGCTCTATGACAAGGCGATGAAGCAGACTAAGGCGGGGCACTTCGACATCGCGCGACTGGACCTGAATACGCTGTTGAGCACGTATCCGGACTCGCAGTACCAGATGCGGGCGAAGCTGGCGGTGGCGGACAGCTGGTATCGCGAGGGTGGATCGGCGGCGCTGGCGCAGGCCGAGCAGGAGTACAAGGACTTCATCACCTTCTTCCCCAACGCGCCGGAGGCCGCCGAGGCCCAGATGCGCGTGGGCGACATCTACTTCAAGCAGATGGATGTTCCGGACCGCGACTACTCCAAGGCCGAGCATGCGGAGGAGGAGTACCGCACGATGCTGAAGCAGTATCCGGACGCGCCGAAGAATATTTTGACCGAGGCTACCCAGAAGCTGCGCGACGTGCAGGAGGTACTGGCGCAGCGCGAGGCGGAGATTGCCCAGTTCTATGGGACGCATGAGAACTGGCCGGCGACGATCGCGCGCTATGAAACGGTGAAACAGACCTACCCGCTGTATAGCCACATGGACGATGTGCTGATCGGCATTGGCGATGCGTATGAGGCGGAGGCGAGGGCGGTGCGGGCGCAGCCATCGTGTTCGGCGAACCTGCCGAGGGGCACGCGCTGCCTGCCCGAGGGCGCGAAGTCGCAACTGGAGCAGGAGTACGACGGGAAGGCGTCGGCTGAGTATCGCGAGGTGGTGCTGAAGCACGCGGCGGCGCCGCATGTGGAGGACGCGAAGGAGCGGCTGGCGGCGATGAATCTGCCGATTCCGCGGCCTACGGCGGAGGAGGTGGCGGCGAGCGACGCGCTGGAGGGCAGCCGCGCGCAGTACACCATGCGCAAGCGCCTGGAACTGCTGGTGCTGCGCAAGCCGGATACGGTCACCGCGGCAGAGCTGGGGGCACCGCCGCTCGATGATCCGCAGCCGGTGCTGGCGCCGACGATTGTGAACGAACTGATGTCGAACTACAGGGCGGCGTTGGATCCGAACGCTCCAAAATCGGCTGTAGTCAAGGAGGCGACGCCGGCAGTGGAGTCGCCGGCGGAGATTCCGCCGACACCGACGACGGCGCCCGGACAGCCTGCGTCGACGACCGCTCCGGTTCTTTCGGATGTTCCTGCCGCGGGCGATACGGGCGAGGGATCGACGGGTACGATGGAGGCGGCTCCGGCTGCGTCGTCGAGCCCGGCTGTGGGGAACTCGGCCGCGGGACTCGGTGTCGACGTGCTGACGCCCGGGGTCAGCGGCGGCGGAACAATGGCGAGCCCGCTGCCGGCAGCGACAGGCGCGCCGGATCCGAATCATGGATTGAAGGCGGTTGGGCCTGCGGATAATTCGCCGCTGCCGCCGGTGGAGAAGCCCGCTGCGGCTCCAGACCAGATAAACGATGTGGCGGGCAAGCCGCAGCCACCAGCTGAGGTAAAGAAGCCGGGACAGAAGAAGAATCCCAAGCCGGCGTATGACAAGGACGATGAGAGCTCCAGCACGCATAAGAAGAAGAAGGGCGTGGATAAGCTGAATCCGTTCTAGGAACAGACAGTAGACAGTAGAGGCAGAAAGAGAGGCGCTCCTTTGGGGCGCCTCTTCTTTTTGGGGATTTCAGAGGTGTGCATTCGTTGGTGTTCTCTGTTTTCTCCTTTGTGCGCCACTCCCCTGCTACGCTTAAGGCTTATGAGTTCTGAACTGCCGAAGGCGTATGAGCCGTCGCTGATTGAAGAGAAGTGGGCGAAGTTCTGGGTGGAGCAGCGGCTGTTTGAGGTGCCCACGCCACCGCTCGGCGAAGCGCCGCGCAAACATTTCATTCACATTCTGCCGCCGCCCAATGTCACCGGCCGTCTGCACATGGGGCACATGCTCAACCAGACGGAGATGGACATCCTGACGCGCTGGCATCGCATGCGCGGAGAGACGGCGATCTGGGTGCCGGGCACGGACCACGCCGGCATTGCGACGCAGATGATGGTCGAGCGCCAGCTTGCGGCCGAGGGTGGGCCGGGCCGCACAGAGCTGGGGCGCGAGGCGTTTACCGAGCGCGTGTGGCAATGGAAGCAGAAGTATGGTGGAGCGATCGGCGAGCAGATGCAGAGGCTGGGCGCGAGCGTCGACTGGTCGCGCGAGTACTTCACCATGGATGAGCGGCTGAGCCGCGCGGTGAAAGAGGCCTTCGTTCGGCTGTGGGAGCAGGGACTGATCTATCGCGGCGCGTACATCGTGAACTGGGACCCGGTGCTGGCGACGGCGGTGTCCGATCTGGAGGTGGTGCACGAGGAGCGCGCGGGCAAGCTGTACCACATTCGCTATCCGCTCGCGGACGGGACAGGATCGATTGTCATTGCGACAACACGGCCGGAGACGATGCTGGGCGATGTTGCGGTCGCGGTGAATCCCGCGGATGAGCGCTATAAGCAGTTCGTCGGCAAGACGGTCGTGCTGCCATTGAGCGCCGTGGCCGGAGGACAGGCCAGAGAGATTCCGATGATCGCAGACGAGTGGGCGAATCCGGAGTTTGGCACGGGCGCGGTCAAGGTGACGCCGGCGCATGATCCGAACGATTTTGCGATTGGACAGCGGCATAAACTGCCGCAGCTTTCGATCATGGATGAGCATGCGCACATACGGCTTGAGGGCTCAGCTTACGATGGGCAGGATCGTTTCGTGGCGCGCGAGCATATTGTTGAAGACCTGCGCGCGAGCGGAGCGCTGGTCGATATTCAAGACCATGTGCATTCGATTGGACTGTCGCAGCGCACCGGCGAGGTGATTGAGCCGCGGCTGTCGATGCAGTGGTTTATCAAGATCCAGCCGCTCGCGGACAAAGCGATTGAGGCGGTCGACAAAGGGTATATCCGCTTTACGCCGGAGAACTACAGGAAAACTTATGACGAGTGGATGCGCAACATCCACGACTGGTGCATCTCGCGGCAGCTTTGGTGGGGCCATCGCATTCCCGCGTGGCACTGTGCGGGATGCGGCGAGGTGACGGTTGCGCGCGAGGCGCCGAACGCATGCTCGCACTGCGGAGCTGGAGAGCTGATGCAGGAGACGGACGTGCTCGATACGTGGTTCTCCTCGGGGCTGCTGCCGTTCACGGTGTTTGGGTGGCCGGGAGAGGGTGGGGATGCGCTGACTGCGGACCTGGCTGCGTTCTATCCGACAGATCTGCTGGTCACCGGCTTCGACATTTTGTTCTTCTGGGTGGCGCGGATGATTATGCTGGGCTGCCACTTCATGCTGGATGTGCCAATGCCCGACGGGAAGGGCGGCTTGAGAGCGCGCACGCTGAAGGATGCGGTTCCGTTTCGCGAGGTCTACATTCATGCGCTGGTTCGCGACGCAGAGCGGCAGAAGATGTCCAAGACCAAGGGCAACGTCATCGACCCGATCGATGTGATTACGAAGTATGGGACCGATGCGGTGCGCTTCACGCTGGCGTCACAGGCCTCGCCGGGAACGGACATTGCATTCTCAGAAGCGCGCACAGAGGGCAATCGCGCGTTTGCCAACAAGATCTGGAATGCGGCGCGGTTTCTACAGATGCAGATCGAGCGCGGACGCGAGGCCGGTTACAAAGTGACGCTCGATGCGCAGGCTGTGGGCGGCAATGTGGCTGCGGCCGTTTTGCCGGAGGGAGCACCGCTTGAGACGCGCTGGATCTTTGCGCGGCTGAGCGCGGTGTGCGGCGAGGTCGCGCGGTCGCTCAACGGCTATCGGTTCGATGAGGCGGCGAACGCGGTCTATCAGTTCTTCTGGGGCGAGTTCTGCGACTGGTACGTTGAGCTGGTGAAGCTGCGGCTGGACTTTGCGGTAGCGAAGAATGACACCGCGGCGGTGACGCTGGAGTCGCTGGTGAAGGTGTTTGACGCCGCGTTGCGTCTGCTCTCACCGTTCATGCCGTTCCTTACGGAAGAGTCGTGGCAGGCGTTGTATGCGTCCATCGGAGTTTCAGTTCCCGCGAAGTCGATTGCGCTGACGCGCTATCCGCAGGCGGAGGATTTCCCCTTCGACGAAGACAGCATATGGGCAATGGAAATACTCAAGGAGCTAATCGTAAGCATTCGTAGTCTGCGCAAGGAAATGAGCATCCCTGAGAAAGAGACTGTTCCCGTTCAAATATTCTTTGAACGAGTGGCTCGGAGTTATTTCCCAGATGAGGCGCTTCTTCTTGACTTTCTTGGCCGCTCCGCCCGTGTCGCCGAGGTCCGTTACGTAGAAACGCCTCCTATGGGTGCGAATGCGCGGTCTACAGGCGCCTTCGATGTTGCGGTGGTTTACGAGCGGCAGATCGATGTAGCGGCGGAACGCGAGAGGCTGCTGAAGGAGCTCGCGAAGTTTGACAAAGGCCTGCAGGCGGCGGAGCGGCAGCTTGGCAATGATGGGTTCGTGGCGAAGGCTCCAGCGCACATCGTGGAAGGGTTGAAGAAGCAGGCGGCGGAGACGCGTGCGTTGAAGGAGAAGGCGGAGGCGGCGCTGGCCGCGCTGCCCGTGGAATAGATCACAGATAGATCTTCGGCGCTCCGGGCAGAAAACAGATCCTTCGGCTACGCCTCAGGATGACAATTTCCAAAGTCTCGGCGTGGTCTCTTTGAAAAACTACCGATAGGCTTAG
This sequence comes from Acidobacteriaceae bacterium, assembly GCA_036509515.1. Lineage (GTDB taxonomy): Bacteria > Acidobacteriota > Terriglobia > Terriglobales > Acidobacteriaceae > Granulicella. The sequence continues at coordinate 105 of DATCFM010000008.1, read as the reverse complement.
ACAGCAAGAGCGATGCCGAAGATATCAGCATCGCTCTTGTTCGCCACTGTTACTGACGGCGATAGTCCTTGCCGGCGCGACTGACTTCCATAGGCGGCTCGCGCT
>DATCFM010000007.1:0-43854 GCA_036509515.1 Acidobacteriaceae bacterium | reverse complement strand
ACACCGGCATCCGCGCCCATGCCGCCGCCGAAGAGGCCGCGCGTCTCTCGCTCGACCTCATCGTCACCGACCACCACCTTCCCGACGAGATCGAAGGCATCCCCAACGCTCTCGCCGTCCTCAATCCCAACCAGCCCGACTGCACTTATCCCTGCAAAGATCTCTGCGGAGCCGCCGTCGCCTTCAAACTCGCGCAAGCCCTCCTCGAAGGCGCGGCTCGCAACGATGACGAGCGCACTCGCCTCCGCGACAAAACCCTCCCGTCGTTCCTCAAGCTCCTCGCCGTCGCCACCATCGCCGACTCCGTCCCTCTCGCCGGCGAAAACCGCATCATCGCCTCGATCGGCCTGCGCGAGCTTCGCAACCCCGCGCAAACCGGCCTCCGCGCCCTCATGGAGCTCGCCGGAATCGACACCACCCACGCCATCTCCGTCACCGACGTCGGTTTTCGTCTCGCCCCGCGCCTCAATGCCGCCGGCCGCATGGACATCGCCAGCGATGTCGTCGAGCTCTTCCTCTCCCGCGACCCCATCCTCGCCCGCGCCCTCGCCGAAAAACTCCACCGCCTCAACGACGACCGCCGCGCCACCGAAGCCACCGCCCTCCGCGAGATCGAAACCCAGCTCGAATCGCTCCTTGCCACCCCCGGCGGCCTGCCCGCCTGTCTCGTCCTCGACGACGCCGACGTCACTACAGCTCAGCCCAACACCCGCTGGCATCGCGGCGTCGTCGGCATCCTCGCCTCGCGTGTTGTCGAGCGCACCAATCGTCCCGCGCTCGTGCTCGCGCATGAAGACGGCACAGCCCACGGTTCCGGCCGCTCTATCCCCGGCTTTCATCTCCTCAACGCCCTCACCGCCGCGCACGAACAAAGCAACAACACACTCTTCTCTCGCTTCGGAGGCCACGCCCACGCCGTCGGTTTCGCGCTTCCCTCCGCACATGTTCCCCAGCTCCGCGAATCGCTCGCCCGCATCGCCGCCGCACAACTCGGCCTCACCCCCGCGGCTGAAGAACGAACCTGCGACCTCGAGCTGCGATTCGCCGACATCACCCCCGACCTCCTCTCCGCGTTCGAGCAGCTCGCGCCCTTCGGCCTCGGCAACCCCGACCCGCTTTTTCTCACCCGCCATGCCCGTCTCGCCACGCCGCCGCGCACCCTCAACGACCGCCATCTCCGTCTCTGCTTTGAAGACCACGACGGCAGCACGCGGTTCAGCGGTGTCGCCTGGGCCCGCCGCTCCTCCTGGGCCGACCTCGCCCGCCACCAGCTATGGACAGAAGGCGAGAGCTTCGACCTCGCCTATCGTCTCCATCGCAACTGGCACCCCGACTTCGGCGGCTGGGAGCTCGAGATCGTCGAGCTCCATCGCCTCGCCCCGGAACCAATCTTGCAACCTGCGTAAATAGCGCGCTGCAAAACTTTTGGACCTCCAGCACTTCGGAGTGCGTCAGATATACTGACCCTTTGCGTATGGCTCAACAAGCGACAACTAAATCCCGCGCCTGGCTCTGGATTCTTCTCGCTGTTATCGCCGTCGCAGTGATTTACCTGGGCTCCCGCGGCCATGCTCCCGTCCCCGTCCGCGCCGCGCGAGTCGCGCATCAGGACCTCACCAGCACCGTCGCCGCCAACGGCAAGGTCGAGCCCATCGAGGACTTCCAGGCCCATGCCGCCGCCGCCGGTGTGGTTGACAAGCTCTTCGTTCATCTTGGCGAGCAGGTCCAGCGCGGCCAGCAGCTCATCCGCATGGACGCCACCGATGCCGCCAGTAAAGTCGCCTCTGCGGAAGCCAGCCTTCAGGCCAGCTCCGCCGCTCTCCAGAACATGGAACACGGCGGCACGCAGGCGCAACGCCTTACCCAGCAAGCCGATCTCACCGCGGCCCAGGCCGACGTCAAGCAAGCCACAACCTCACTCGCCTCGCTCCAAGCCCTCCAGGCCAAGGGCGCCGCCTCAGCCAACGAGGTCGCACTCGCGCAGCAGCGTCTCACCACCGCGCAGGCACGCGTCACGCAGATTCAGAAGCAGCAGCAACATAGCTACGCCTCCACCGACCTCTCCGCGCAGCGCGCGCAGGTTGCTGAATCTCGCGCCGCTCTCACCGCGGCGCAAAGCGGTTATGCCAGCGTCGATGTTCGCGCTCCCTTTCCCGGCACCATCTACTCTCTCCCTGTCGCGCAGTATGACTTCGTGCAGGCCGGCGAAGCTCTGCTCAACATGGCCGACCTCACCCACATCCGCATCCGCGGCTACTTTGACGAGCCCGACATCGGCGCGCTCGCCGCCGGCCAGCGCGTCCTCATCGAGTGGCCCGCGCGCCCCAACCAGGTCTGGCACGGCCACATCGAGCGGGCCCCCACCACCGTCATCAGCTACGGTACGCGCAACGTAGGCGAATGCCTCATCACCGTCGACGATGCCCGCGGTGATCTTCTGCCCAACACCAACGTGACCGTCACCGTCACCACCGCCCAGCACAACAACGTGCTCAGCGTTCCGCGCGAGGCCCTGTATACCGACGGCGCCGTCAACTTCGTCTACCGCATCGTCGGCGATCGCCTCGTCCGGACGCCCGTCGAGATTGCCCCCGGCACCATCGTCAACCTTATCCGCGCCGAGATCACCAGCGGCCTCAAGGACGGCGATCTCATCGCGCTCACTGGCACCACCGAGGGCGATCTATCCGATGGCCTTAAGGTGAAGGTCGTTCAGGTCGTTCAATAGATGCAAGTACCAACACCACCCGCTCGTACTCTCCAGGCTCAAAAAGCTCAAACCCCTGTTATCGCGGGAGCAAGGCGCTTCGCAGCCACGCTTCTCCTGGCCACCTTTTTTACAGTCGCTTGCTACGCAGCCGACCTCGCCCCGGCGACCCGCGCCCTCCTCGACGGCCGCGCCGACGCAGCCATCGCTCTCCTCGATCCCATCCTCGCTGCCAACCCCCAGGACGGCGAAGCCCACCTGCTCCTCTGCCGCGCCTATTACTCCGAAGAGCAGCCCAGCGCCGCCGCCGCCCAGTGCGCCGACGCCCTCAAGACCCTCTCGCAGGACAGCGCCGCTCAGGATTGGGCTGGCCGCGCCTTTGGCCTTGAAGCCAGCCGAGCTGGCCCCATCAATGGCCTTCGCCTCGCGCTCAAGGTCCGGGCCGCGTTTGAAGCCGCCGTCCACCTCGATCCCCACAACGGTGAAGCCGTCAACGACCTCAGCGAGTACTACATCGACGCGCCCGCGGTCATCGGCGGCGGCTTCGACAAAGCCGACCGTCTCGCCGATGAATCCCAGGCCGATCTCCCCCAACAGGCCCATCGTATCCGCGCCCTCTCCGCCGAAAAGCAAAAAGACTACGCCGCCGCCGAGCGTGAGTTCCGCGCCGCCACCTCCGTCGCCAACCACCCCGCCGCCTGGACCGACCTCGGCGCGTTCTACGCGCGCCGCTCCCAGCCCGACCAGGCCGTCGACGCCCTTCGCCACGCCATCGCCGCCGACCGCATCCACGACGCCTCCCTCGTCGACACCGCCGTCATCCTCAACAAAATCCACCGCGAGCCCCGCCTCGCCGAGCGCGCCCTCCGCGACTACCTCGCCTCCCGCGCCAAGTCCGACGCCGCCCCCGCCTTCCGCGTCCACGTTACTCTCGCGAGTCTGCTCCGCGACGAAGGCAACACCGCAGAAGCTACCATCGAACTACACAAGGCCCTCGCCCTGGCCTCCGGTTACGCTCCAGCCCGCAAGCAGCTCGCCGCACTCCAACAGCCATGAGTCCAAACCGCATCAAGGAAAGAGACGAACACACGATGCACAGGGGATACCGAGTCGCGGCGATCCTGGCTCTCACACTGAGTGCGACCCTCTGCGCCACCGCGCAGATATCGTTGACCTCTGCTGTCGATCTCGCCCTCAAGTCCAACCCCCGCGTCCGCCTCGCCGAAGCCGATGTGAACAAAGCCGCCGCCGGGCTCGCGCAGGCGAAGGATGTCTACATCCCCGCCCTCACCGTCGGCTCAGGCCTCGGCTTCTCCTACGGCTACCCGCTCGGCCAGCCCTCTGTGGTCAACGTCACCATGCAGTCGGTGCTCGTCAGCTTCTCGCAGCCTGACTACATCCGCGCCGCCCGCGCCGCCATGCAGGCGGCCAGCTTCACACTTAACGACGCCCGCGCCGGTGTCGAGCAGGACACCGTCGTTACCTATCTCGCGCTCAATCGCGACCTTGCCCGCGAGCAGGCTCTCTCCGACGAGTTCGCCCATGCCCAGCAGCTCGTCAACATCGTCGCCGACCGCCTCAACGCCGGCGTCGACACCGGCCTCGATCTCACGCAGGCCAAACTCACCGCCGCGCAAACCCATCTCGCTCTCCTCAACGTGCAGGACGAAACGGCAACCGATCAGTCCAAACTCGCACACCTCGTCGGCCTTCCCGCCGAGCGGCTCGCCACCGTCGCTGCCAGCGTCCCGCATCTCACCGCACCCGACGCAGCCCCCGCCCTTACTCTTCCCGAAAGCCCCGCCGTCCGCGCCGCCTTCGCCAATGCCCAGTCCAAACAGGAGATCGCCTGGGGGGATGAACGCAAGCTCTACAAGCCCGAGATCTACTTCGCCAGCCAGTACAGCCTCTTCGCGAAGTTCAACAACTATCAGATCTACTTCCCCGCCGGCACCTTCCAGTACAACAACGCCGGCATCGGCGTGCAGGTCAGCTGGCCCATCTTCGATCGCGCCCGCAAAGCCCACGCTCAGGAGTCCGCCGCCGACGCCGTCCACGCCTTCGCCGAAGCTCAGATAGCCCGTGATAAAGAGCAGGAAGGCAACACTCAGCTCACTCGCAGCACGGTCGAGCTCTCCGCCAAAGCCGACGTAGCCCAGCTCCAGCAAGAGCTCGCCCAACAGCAGCTCGACGCCATCAACCTCCAGCTCCAGCCCAACGCCGCCACCACCGCCGGCCAGCAGCGCACCCCTAAGGATCAGGCCAATGCGGAGATCGATCAAAGCGCCAGGCTCGTTGACCTTCTCAACGCGCGCTTCGACCTCGAGCAGGCCCAGATCCAGCTCCTCCGCCAGCAAGGCCGCCTCGACGACTGGCTACGCGCCGCCGCCGCCACCACCCCCGCAACCAACAACCCCACTCCCTAGCGGCTGCCCAGCACCGCCATCCACCTCCAGACCTGTCATCAACCCAGGAATTGTCACCCCCCCAGAATTGTCATCCTGACCCTGAGCGAAGCCGAAGGGGAAGGACCTGCTTTTGCCGTTGCAGTGTCGTTGCCGCTGCTTCCTTATCCTCACAACTCCGAGACTCGCAACCCAAACTCAACAGCGCCAGCTTTTCGAGCCATTTCAGGCGCTTCCAGCCGCCCCGAAGACCCACTGCACAAGCACGCTGACGGATTCAGTACCTATCTCCGCACCCGGGCCGTCTACCCCGTTACAAAATGGTAAAATCAAGCAATCGTATGCCACTCAAAACGCTCCTGCTAAACCCGCCTTCCTTCGAAAATTTTGACGGTGGCGCCAGCTCCCGCTGGCCCGCCACCCGCGAGATCGAGTCCTACTGGTACCCCGTCTGGCTCGCCTATCCCGCCGGCATGCTCGAAGGCTCCAAGCTTCTCGACGCGCCCCCGCACCACGTCTCCGCCGCCGAGACCATCGAGATCGCCAAAGACTACGAGTTCCTCGTCCTCTTCACCTCGACCGTCGGCTGGTCCGGCGACCACGCGCTCGCCCAGGCCATCAAATCGGCGAATCCGGCCATCAAGATCGCCTTCGTCGGCCCCCCGGTCACCACCGACCCCGACCGCGCCCTCAACGAGTGCCCCGTCATGGACTTCGTCTGCCGCCGCGAGTTCGACTTCTCCGTCGTCGAGTTCGCCAACGGCAAGCCGCTCAACGAAATCCTCGGCATCTCCTACAAAGATTCCTCAGGCGTCATTCAGCACAACCCCGACCGCCCGCAGGTCGAGGACCTCGACGCCATGCCCTGGGCCACCAAGATCTACAAGCGGGACATGGACGTCACCAAATACAACGTCCCCTTCCTTCTGCACCCGTTCATCTCGCTCTACTCCACCCGCGGCTGCCCCGCGCAGTGCACCTTCTGCCTCTGGCCGCAGACACTCTCCGGCCACGCCTGGCGCAAGCGCTCTTCCGATGACGTGGCCGCCGAGATGAAGTGGGCCAAGGAAAACTTCCCCTTCGTCAAAGAGTTCTTCTTCGACGACGATACCTTCAACATCCAGAAGGTCCGCACCATCGAGCTCTGCTCCAAACTCAAGCCCCTCGGCATCACCTGGTCCTGCACCTCGCGCGTCACCACCGACCGCGACACCCTCAAGGCGATGAAAGACGCCGGCTGCCGGCTGCTCATCGTCGGCTTCGAATCCGGCGACCCGCAGATCCTCAAGAACATCAAGAAGGGCGCCACCGTCGAGCGCGCCCGCGACTTCGTCAAAGACTGCCACGACCTCGGCCTCGTCATCCACGCCGACTTCATCCTCGGCCTTCCCGGCGAGACCAAAGAGTCCATCCGCAACACCATCAACTTTGCAAAAAGTCTGGATTGCGAGACCATCCAGGTCTCCGTAGCCCACGCCTACCCCGGCACCGAGTTCTACGACTTCGCGCAGCGCAACGGCTTCATCACCAACGAAAAGATGGAAGACGGCGGTGGCCACCAGATGGCGCACATCGAGTACCCCGGCCTGCCCACCGAGTACGTCATGGAGATGGTGCACAAGTTCTACGACGAATACTACTTCCGCCCCAAAGCCGCGGCCCGTGTGGTCTGGAAGGCCATCGTCAACCGCGACGTCCCTCGTCTCTACACCGAAGCCAAATCCTTCATGAAGCTCCGCTCGCAGCGCAACAAAGCCTCCCGCGCCAAAGCCGAAGCCACCGCCCTCAAGGCACAGGAATCCGTAAGCCTCAACGCATAAGCCTCTCGTAGCTCGATGTATGCAACGGTCAGCCTCGGCTGGCCGTTTCTCTTTGCGCCTCGGCCACTCTGCCGCACATGGATTAGGCGGCGAACCCTTCGCGCCTATATCATCAGCACGCCTCACGAAATCCTCAAGGAGTTCTCCTCAATGAAGCAGCTCAAATACTGGCTTGTCCTCTGCGCCGCGTTGCTGATGGTCTTTGGCGCAAGGTCCATCTACGCCGCAACCGACATGACCGGCACCTGGACCGGCGCGATCCAGACGCCGGACGGCTCCAACTTCGCGCTCACCTTCGTCTTCAAGCAGGACGGCGCCAAGCTCACCGGAACCGTTGCCGGCCCGGAGGGCGACCCCCTGACCATCGATAACGGCAAGGTTGACGGCGACAATTTCACCTTCACCGTCGCCTACAATGGCGCGACCATCACGCACACCGGCGCCGTCACCGGCGATGAGATCAAGATGACGAGCAAGTCCGATCAGGCCGACTTCCCGCCGCAGCAAATGACGCTCAAACGATCCAAAGCACCAGAAGCCAAGTGACCATTGGCCCCACTCACACGCAGCCGCATCGCGCATGAGTGGGGCCGTGATCTATGTTGTTCTCAAAATTCGCGGTCATTTCGATGATTCTCAAGCAGTACTATCTGGGCTGCCTGGCCCACGCCTCCTATCTGTTGGGAGACGAGATCAGCTCCACTGCGATCGTTGTCGACCCGCAGCGCGATATCGAAAAGTATGTGGCGGACGCTGAAGCGCTCGGTCTCCAGATTCGCCACGTCTTCTTGACGCACTTCCATGCCGACTTTATTGCCGGACATCTTGAGCTGCGCGACCGCTGCGGCGCAACGATTCATCTTGGCCATCGCGCCAAGGCCGATTATCCCTTCCTGCCGATGACGGACGGAGACACACTCGAGTTCCCCGCTATGCGCCTGCAGGTTCTGGAGACGCCGGGCCACACCATCGAATCCATCTCAATCCTCGTCTTCGATCTCAAGAAGAGCGCGGCAAACCCGCACGCTGTTCTCACCGGAGATACATTATTCATTGGCGACGTCGGGCGGCCAGACCTGCGGGCTTCTCTGGGATGGACCGCCAACGAACTTGGCGCTCATCTCTACGACTCGCTTCACCACAAGCTCTTGCCGTTGCCTGACGATACGCTGGTCTACCCCGCGCACGGCGCAGGATCTCTCTGCGGGAAGAAGCTTTCCTCCGATACGGTCTCTTCGCTTGGAGATCAGCGTCGCATGAATTACGCCTTGCAGCCGATGTCAAAGCAGGAGTTCATTCGCCTGGTTGCGGCCGATCAGCCCGAGGCTCCAGATTATTTTGCCTACGACGCCGTTCTGAACACGCGCGAGCGTGTCACGTTGAACAGCAATCTGGAGAGAATTCATCGCCCCGTTACGCTCGAGGAAGTGATCCATCTGGGAGACGCCGGAGCGCAGGTTCTCGATGTACGTGAGGCGGTGGAATTTGCCAAGGGACACCTCGCCGGCAGCATCAACATAGGGCTGCGCGGCCAATATGCCACCTGGGCCGGCACGCTGCTCGATCGCGCCAAGCCGATTGTGATCATCGCGGAGCCGGGACGGGAGCAGGAAGCCGCCTTGCGCCTTGGCCGCATCGGGTTCGATCATGTGATGGGTTATCTCGACGGCGGCATGGCCGCTCTGGAGGAGAGGCCCGACCTCGTCTGGCCGACAGAACGAGTCAGTGCGGCGATGGTTGCCGAGGAGCTCGCCGGCGCCGATCCACCGCTCATCCTCGATATCCGCAATCCCCGCGAGTGGGAAGCCAAACACATACCCGAAAGTTTAAACATTCCCCTGAACCACATGCAGGAGCGCCTCGCGGAAGTTCCTCGTGGACGCCGCATCGCCGTCCACTGCGAGGGCGGCTACCGCTCTTCGATCGCGACCAGCATTCTGCACCAGTACGGCATTACCAATCTCATTGAGATGGCTGGCGGACTCGCCGCCTGGGACGCGGCCAAACTTCCCGTGATCTCAGGCATGGGATAACCCACCCGACATCAGAGAGCAGAGCCGCCACAGTGCAAGCACCCTACACCGCAACGGCCCGTCGCGCATTTTGTTATCGTGGTTATTTGAGGGCTGAGTGACAGAACTCATACCTGCGAATCAAGAAACGAAGGGATACAAGATGCGGATTGGGATGTTAACCGGCGGCGGCGACTGCCCCGGACTGAATGCCGTCATACGCGCGGCCGTACGCAAAGGCATCAACCACCACGGCGACCAGTTCATCGGCTTCCTCGAAGGCTGGCGCGGCGTCATCGACAACAAGACCATGCCGCTCGACCTTCAGACCACCAGCGGCATCCTTCATCGCGGCGGCACCATCCTTCGTTCCTCGCGCACCAACGTCAAAAAGATCGAAGGCGGCTTCGAGCGCTGCGTCGAGACCATCAAGAAGAACAACCTGGACGCGCTCATCGCTCTCGGTGGCGACGACACGCAATCCATCTCCGTCGCTCTCAACGAGCGCGGCGTCCCCTGCGTCGGCGTCCCCAAGACCATCGACAACGATCTCTCCGGCACCGACGTCTGCTTCGGCTTTGACACCGCCGTCTCCATCGCCACCGAAGCCGTCGACCGTCTCCACTCCACCACCGAGGCCCACTCCCGCGTCCAGGTCGTCGAGGTCATGGGTCGCGACGCCGGCTGGATCGCCATCACCGTCGGCATCGCCGGCGGCGCCGACGTCACCCTCACCCCCGAGCGCCCCATCGACATGGACCACGTCGTCAAGCTGCTCAAAGCCCGCTGGGACTCAGGCAAGCGCTTCGCCATCGTCGTCGTCGCCGAGGGCGCCAAGCTTCCCGAGATCGGCCAGGCCGCCCTCGGCACCAAGCTCGATTCCTTCGGTCACGCGCGTCTCAGCGGAATCGGACAGATGCTCGCCGAAGAGATTGAGAAGCGCACCGGCTACGAAACCCGCAGCGTCAACCTCGGCCACACCCAGCGCGGAGGCACCCCCACCGCCTACGACCGCATGCTCGCCAGCCGCTACGGCGTCGCCGCCATCGATCTCGTCCACGCCGGAAAGTTCGGCCGCCTCGTCGTCCTCAAAGGCAACGCCATCTCCGACATTCCACTAAAAGACGCCATCGCGAAAACCCGCACCGTAGGCAACGACCTCTTCGAAGTCCTGGAATCCCTCGAGCCCAAAGTCTAGCCCAACTGATGATCCCGATGCCCACCCATGCCGCGGCCTCATCGCGACATGGGTGGGATCCGCCGAATGTCAGACCCTCGACGAGCAGTCTCATCGCGGCAGTCTTCGGCTTTTGATGCACCGCGCACGTTCAATCCGCCCACCACAAGCGATCGCCGCCATGAAAATCCTTTGGGCTTGATGTGTCTGCGAACCTAGCAGAAGGCAACGGTATTTCGTTGTCTGATCCTTGGCGCAAAAAAAACGCACCATTGTAGGCGCGCTGCGTGTCTCATCTCGTTCTCAGCGATTCAAAGACCGCCGCCGCTCACGACTTCAGGCGCGGAAGAAACACGTTCATCACCGTTCCACCGTCTCGTCCTTGACGGCTGCGACAACGGATCGATCCGCCATTATCCCCGACAATCTTCTGCGTGATCCAGAGCCCGATCCCCGTGCCAACCTCCGCCTTGGTCGTAAAGAACGCGGAGAAGGCCTTCTCCCTGGTCTCGTCCGACATGCCCTCACCCGTATCCGCAACCAGGATCCGCATTCCCTCCGCTCCACTCGTCCAATTCATTGAGGTATGCGCGCGCACCACAATCCGGCCGCCCCGCGAAGTCGCATCGATCGCATTCGTCAACAAATTCGAAAGCACCTGCTTCAACTCACCCTTGCGGGCAAAAATCTTTGCCTCAGCCACCTGCTGTTGCAGCGTCAACTCTCTCCCATGCAGCTTGCGTTCATAGATCGCCGCCACGCTGCGGACCACATCTCCAATCTCAAACCACTCCGGCTCCGCATTGTCCCGGTAAAACCCAAGCGTCTGCTGCGCAATGTGGCCGATCCTCGCAATCTCCTGGTCCGCCGTCTCCAGCCATTCGCCCACCTCTGCCGGAACGCCTTCCGCATTCTTCGCCAGGTAGATCGAGTTCATCACCGCTTCCAGCGGATTATTAATCTCATGCGCGACCGTGGCCGCAAGCCGCCCCGCGGTCGCCAGCTTCTCTGACTGCATCAGCGCCGCCTGCGCCAGCCTCAACTCCGTCGTCTCCCGCGAAACCGCTACCAGCCGCTCCACGCTGCCATCTCTGCCATACATCGGAGAGATCGTGACCTCCCACGATCTCGTCTTTCCGTTGACCGTCAGCGGTCCCTCGAACCGTCCCACTCCACCCGCCTTCGCCTCCGCAATGGCCGCATCCGCGGCTCGCTGCTCCGCCGGGTTCCAGAACGATACCCACTGCTTGCCCAGAATCGGCGTCGCGTCCTCGATCCCCAGAGCCCGCATGCCCGTCGGACTTATATACACAAGCCGGCCATCGCACCCGATCACTTTGATGCAATCGGCGCTGCTCTCGATAATGCTGCGCGTAAACTCTTCGCTCTTGCGCAGCGCATCTTCAATCTCATTCCGCCGTGACAACTCCTCCGAGAGCATCATCGCCGCTGTCTCTCTTTCTTCCAGGGCTCGCTGCAGCATCTCAGCCTTCTGCTGCAGCTCCGCAATCGCAACCATCCGGTTCGCGTCGCTGCTCAGCTTCGCATAGCTCTCGCAGGGAATCACCTCCGAATGCGTCGCGCAAACCTCCCGAAACAGTCTCTCGTGCTCAACACGCTCGAAACCCCGCATCGGATAGCCGCACAGCAGCGTGAAATCAAAGCGCGTCAACAGCTCGTTCCACATCTGCTCCAGCCGTATCGCCGCCTCCGGCTTGCCATCCGCCCACAGCAGCGCCACCAGTTCGCCATAGACGGAAAGTTGAACGCGTCTCTTCCCCGCTCCGGCACTTTGCCCGCCGCTTAACTGCCTCAGCATCGGTTCCAGCAGTTGCAAGAAGCGTCCGCTGTCCGGCCACTCATCCACCATCAGCAGCCGCAAGGTCTCTTCCGCATCCAGCAGAATCAGTCGTCCCTCGTCCACCACCTTCTCGACATGCACCCCAAAGTGGGCAAGCCGGCCCGCAAGCCCATCTCGGTGCGCAGCCGTAGCCAGGACCAGACACGCATTCCCCGTACCCAGAGCCGACCCTGCAAACTCCGCCAGCGCATTCAGCAGAGCGTCATCCTCTTCATAGAATTGAACCGAATGGCGATGCGGCGCCTCTGTCTGCAGCATCGACCCAGATGCCGTCGGCACTCCCGTGATGGCGGAAACATCAGCCGTCCCCACAATTAAGCCTCCCGCATGCACATGCTCTCTGAGTTCGATGCGCCCCGCAGGACATTCTATGCCTGCCCTAAGAAATCCTTTGGCCAAATATCCGGGGACCTAAAAACCTATTGTCTTCAGTGGTTATAATTCTGCACGCTCTGCTTCACCCAGGCCTGCAAGTCCTCGGGAGAGCGAATCTTCCCGGCCATCAACGCGTCCATCAGCGCGCGCGTCTCCACCGCCCGAAACGGCAGGTCGATGCGGTTTCCACTCTTCTGCCCCGCCAGCTTTACGATGTACCCCGGCCGATCGTCAAACTTCCCTCCATCGCTCGCCCGCTCCTCCTCAGGTGTCCAGTAAGACATATGTTCCCAGAGCAACGTCGTCCGCCAGCCATGATCCCCCATAATAATCACCGTCGACGAATCCCACTGGCCGCTCTGCTCCAGCAGCGAGCGCACATGCGCTACATATCTGTCTGCCAGCGCCAGGTTGTCGATATAGGTCGTTGGATGTGTCGTTAATTGTCCAGTCGCCCGGTCGTAGATTCCGAACGGGTGGGGGATGGGGAGGTGCAGAAGAGCGAAATCCGCGGACTTATCCTGAAGCACTCGGTCCGCAGCAGCTGAGAGTTTTCGATAGTCCTTCAGGCGACCTGCCAAGATCGACCCCCTTTCCTCCGGCAGATGCAGCAGCCTCCAGACAAGAAGTGGCGCCGATCCTTTCCCGATCACGGGCGTGGCAGCCACAAACATATTGGACTCAAACGTTCCATCGGGATTCAGCCCATTGCCCGTCTGATCGCTATAGCTGCAGTAACAGCTATTTAGAACAGCTGCCAGCATGCGGCAGTATGGATTGAACCATCCCACGACCGCCGTCTCATACCCATCGTTCAGCGCATCCTGGAACACGCTATTGTGCTCGTCAAATCGCTGCCACTTTCCCGTATCGGCCCCGTGGATCGACAACTGGCCGCTCGCTGAAGAGCGCAAGTCATCGACCCTCTGTCCGGTCATCAGCCCCGGCAGAATCTTCTCCGTATATTTGCCTGCCGGCCGAACGTGCGTGAAGACCGTAGCGTCTGCTGCCAGTGCATCGAATGCTGGAAGTTCGAGCCCCGGATACCGGTGCTCATACACCTGCTGATACGAAAGTTCATCCAGAACGATCCAGATGATCCTAGGATGCGGATCGTCCGCGGCGGCCACAACTCGTTTCTGATGCAAAGGCAGCGGATCATTCAGCGATCGGGCCTGCCACCAGACCCATGTGAACTGCGTCAGGAACAGCGCTCCGCTGATCGCCACAAACGCCAGCACCGTCGATCCAAACTCGATGACGACGTCTGATCGCCTGGAGAAAGATCGCCGCCATAACAGCACCACCAGCGCCCACGCAACCACTGCAAAAATAAATTGCGGAAGTTGAAACCCATGCGGCAGCACATTCGGCCACGCAATCCGCAGATTCTTCACCAATATCCAGGGCAGGCAGATTAGGATCGCTGCCCACACCGCAACCCTCCACCGCCCCGGCCTCTCTGCCGACAGCAGCAGCAGCGTCGCCACCACCCACACGATCGCAATGTCCAGAGCGACCGGGCCAAACAGCACCCAGGTGCCGGCATCCCAGTGATAGATCTGATTATGCGTCGGCTCCACGAGCGGCTCCACCAGCCACGCCACGCACGCCGTCGTCAAACCCAATGCCGCGGCCACGGCCCGCAGCGTCTTACTCATCCGCATCTATTAACAACCATGTAAACGTATCCGGCCTTTGCTCAACAAAGTCTGTTTTGCTTTCGATAAACACTCGCCAAAGCTGGCCCGGAAGACGTCTTCGGTCATGGAAGCATAAATCGGCTCGCGTCCGCGCGAACCTTTGATAAACGAGACGCCCGGAATCCGGCGCCCTCAGCCCATTGCCCACTTTTATGAATCTGGCTCGAAACCCGCTGGCCTCGCGCCCTCAGCTTCAGCGCAGCCGGCCCTCGCAAAGAGTTCCGCATCTCCGCCGCGAACCTTCCCTCGATCGAGCGGGACACCCTCCGCGCGATTCTCTATGCCTTCTGCTGGATCACGAAACCTGCTGGGAGGAGAAGAAACGATTGTCTCTTACCCATTTAGTTGGAGTCCCCGTCGGACGTGCTCTGGGCTTCCTTCTTCCCAAACAGCGCCTTGATGCGCCGCCTCATGAAGTACAGGATGCCCAGAGCTGCCGAACTGATCCCTTGAATCAGAAACAATCCCGAGCCTGGATCGATATAGGCATACGCTGGCCGTTCAAAACAAACAAACAAGCACAGCAGCATCGCGCAGGTAACTGCGAAATAAGCGAATTTAAGCATTGAAATCACCCCGGATGAGCATGTGGCGCATGCCCTGAGAAGACACTCTGATATCGACGTATCAGTGCAGCATATTGACGCAGCTTTTACAATAACAGAGATCCCTCGTAGCCCGATGCGCCACGGATGATTACTAAAGGAATGCCCTTAGATATCCTTTCGTGCCATCAAATCGCAGATTCGGCTGCCTCTATTTCGCCGTAACTTCGCCGTGCGTGCGACCCTGCACCGTCGTCCCGACCCACGCGCGCAGCTCGTCCGCCGTCTGTATCCGCCCCGCCAGCATGGAATCAATCAGGCTGCGCGTCTCCAGCGCCCGAAACGGCGCATCGATCCGTGCCCCTTCATGCTCCCCCGCCAGCTTCACGACGTAAAACGGCCGCGGGTCAGACTTCCCGCCGCCGCTCGCTCGCTCGTCCTCCGCAGTCCACCCGGGATAGGGCTTCCAAAGATAGGGCCGCCAGCTATGATCTCCCATGACAACCACAACCGACGAATCCCACTGCCCACTCTGTTCAAGCATCTCCCTGACATGCGCCATATACGCGTCTGCCAGCGCCAGATTGTTCACGTACGATGAAGTCCCCATCGTCAGCGTTCCCGTCGCCCGGTCGAAGATCGGCGGGGGATGAGGCACAGGAAGATGCAGCAGAATAAGGCCTTCGCTGCGGTCCCGCAGCAAGCTATCTCCGTTCGTCACTAGTCGCCGATAGTCGTCGATGTGAAGTTGTTTATTAGAGAGCGTCGTCTCCGGGATCCGCAGCACCCTCCAGAGAATCCGGTGAGCTACTCCGTGTCCGATCGTCGAGCTGATCGACGCAATCGCATTGGACGCAAAGCTCGCATAGGGTCCCGCTCCATCGTTGGTGATCGTGTCGTACGTCCAGAAGCAATGGTCGAGCACCGCCGGCAGGATTCGGCAGTAAGGGATGTACCACCCCGCCACCCCTGCTTCGTCTCCGTCGCTGACCGCATCCTGAAAGACCGTGTCGTGCTGGTCGAAGCGCTGCCACTTACCGGTAGCGCTGTTGTGGATTGACAGTTGGCCGCTTGCCGACGAGCTCACGTTGTCCACCGGTACAGCTGTGATCAACGCCGGCAAAACCTTCTCTGTGAAGCCGCCTGCCGGAACAGCATGGGTGAACACCACCGAGTCCGCCGCCAGCGCATCGAACGCCGGAAGCTGCAACCCCGGATATCTGTGCTCGTACACCTGCTGATATGAAAGCTCATCCAGAACAATCCAGATCACACGCGGGTGGGGATCGTTGGCCGCAACTTCCGCAGACCGCGCCGGGCGAAGCTGCGGTGGATTGTTCATCGCCCGCGCCCCCCACCACGACCATCCCAGCTGGATCGTAAACAACACTCCGCTAATGGCAACAAACGCCAGCACCGTCGACAGAAATCCAATGACAGCTTCGGTCGGCTTCAACAACGCCGGACGCCATAACAACAGCACTAATACCCAGGCGGCGACCCCGAAAAGGATCGACGGGAAATGGAACCCCGACGACGCCGTCTTTGGCCACAGAGCAATTACATCCTGGCCCCCCAGCCACGGAAGAAACACCAGGATCGCCGTCCAGATCGCGACCCGCCACCGTCCCGGCCTGCGGGCCGTGAGCAGCACCAGCGTCAGCAGGCCACACCAGATCGCCTCGTCGATAAGAACCGGAGCAAACAACACCGAAGGCCGGCCGTTCCAGTGACAAGCCACATCGTGAGCGGATCGCACCAGCGGCGCGATTCGCCGCGCAAGCAAGATCGTCGTCAGACCGAACGCCACCGCAACCAGTCGCCACACCTTGACCATACCGTCTCCATCGATACACGATGATTTGCATCGCCACCTTACCATCACCGCCCCACTCTCAACCATGCCCTAACCGACTCAAAGCCCAGGTGGAATCCGCGCATGTACCCGTCGATCGCCGGGCCATACCCGCCTGAGCCTCACCCAAAAGCCCCGCTCCACCGCGCACCTGAGTTCGCACGATTCCTCCCACGCTGCCTGAGGTACGCTTTAAGCGTGTCGCACCGCCTCAGACTCTCGCAATACGCCATCCTCGCCGCCGTCATGCTCACTGCCTCGGTCGGCGACACGCTGCTCTCCCGCGGCATGTCCCAGGTCGGCCCCGTCAACCTCCACCACCTCGGCCTGCTCTTCCACGCCCTCTTCAATCCCTTCGTCGCCGCCGGCATCGTCCTGCTCATCGGCTTCTTCTCCTGCTACATGACCGCGCTCTCCTGGGCCGACCTCACCTTCGTCATGCCCGCCACCGCCTTCGGCTACGTCGTCGTCGCGCTCCTCAGCCGCTTCTGGCTGCACGAGCACCTCTCGCTCTCCCGCTGGGCCGGCATCGCCCTCATCACCTGCGCCGTCGGCTTCGTCGCCAACGGCCCCTCCCGCACCGAACGCACCACTGACCTCAACCTCATGGACTCCGCCACAGGCCGCTGATCCTCTCTAACGCTCTTTCAGCAAGTCATCGACCTCGCCGCGCAATTCCGCCCGCATCCTGTGCGCACTGGAGAAGCCACTCCTCTCATAGCGCACGTGGCCATGCCGGTCGATCACCAGCGTCGTCGGAAACTGCATCGCTCCAAGCTTGAAACACGACTGCGACGGATCCAGCGCCACCGGAATCGCCACACTCTGCTTTTGCAGAAACGCTCGAATCTTTCCCGGTTCATCGCCATACATCTCGGGATTGACCAGCATGAATTGCACCATCGAGTTGCCGCTATAACCTGCTGCAACCTCCTTCAGGACCGGCATCTCCTGCACACATGGAGGACACCACGTTCCCCAGAAATCCATCACCGTTACGCGCCCCTGCAACTCACTCAACGCGATCGGCGTCCCGTCCATCCGCTCCAGTGCGAACTCTGGCAGAGGTTTGTCCATCCTCACTACCTTGGAATGGGCGCCAGCCATCTTTAGCCTCACAGCCCAGAGCAGAGAGATCACAACCACGCAAGCAACGACCACCAGCAAAACCTTCGCCCCGCGTCCCCAGCCCTTACTCACAAAAGCCTCCACGTCAGAAAAAGCGCAGCCAGTACCACACAGAGCCTCGACTTGGCGATGATTGTATAGCTGACGTTGACCCCATCGCTAAAATAGAGCCATCGCTTCGAGCATCCGTCATTCTGAAGCGACTGAAAGAGTTAACTTGACCATCGAGTCCTCGTCCTGGGTTCACTCCTGGACCTGCATCCTCTTCGTCTCCGCCCTGGCCATCACCGGCGAGTGCCTCATAGCCGCCGCCATGCACCGCCTCGGCGACCTCGACCATCTCCGCGACCGCCCCGGCCTGCGCGGCTACCTCCGCCCCATCCGCGCCGTGCTTTCCAGCCCGCTCTTCCTCGCCGGCGCGCTCTGCATGGCCCTCAACTTCTTCGCCATGCTCTTCACCCTGAGCATCGTCGACCTCTCGCTCGCCGCCCCCGCCATCGCCTCCCTCACCTACGTAGGCAACGCCATCGTAGCCAAACTCTTCCTGCACGAAAACGTCGACCACCGCCGCTGGCTCGCCGCCAGCTTCGTAGCCGTAGGCGTAGTCCTCCTCTCGCGCTGAAGGCAGTGGTTAGTAGTTAGTGAGTAGTAAAAGCACACCCACTTACGACTGACTACTAACTACTGTCTGCCTCACCGCACATCCACGCTGCGATCATCCTCATGATGCAGGATGTGGTAATAAGCCTCCCATCCCCAGTCCAGCGCCGGAGGCACCGGCGTGCCCGGGTCCTTGATGTACTTCGCAAAGATCTCTGCCGTCTGCTGCGTGCGATAGACGCCGGTCAACCAGTCGCCGTGGTACCAGTTGGCCCACTTCCCGTACTCCGCCTTCTTCCGCGTCGCCTGCAAGTGATCGAGCGCCGCAATCGCCTGCTGCGCCTCGCTCTCCGCCTTCGTCTTGTCGCCGGCCTTCAGGTCTTCCACCGCATGCGACACCTCCAGCAACATCCGATTGCTGTCCCGGTTAGTCGCCGCCATCGTCAGCACCTGCATGTTGTAGAAGTCCCGCCGCGACGGCGGCACCAGCACCTCATCCGCGACAGCTTTTGCCCACACCGCATCCCACCGAGGCTGCGCCTCACCGCAGTTCACGATCTCACGCTTCGCCGTCGTATCCACCCACTCCAGCCCGCTGAACCGCAGCGCATACCGCGGCGCCTCCCACTTCGGAGCCTGGCTGGGAATCGCCGCAATCGGCATCTGCAGGATGGTGTTCAGCATCAGCTCGCGCCCCTCCGTGTGGTACAGCTGATCGCCATACTCGCGAGGTCCGCCAAACGCCTTCGGGAACGCATCCGTAATCGCAGGAGCCGCGAAGTACGCCTTGTAGAAGTCCACCAGCGCCGGAGCCGCCTTGGCCCCAAACTCCTCCGCAGCCCACTCGCGATAAAAGTCGTCGGCGTTGCGTCCCTCCGCGCCCTTCCACACCGCATCCATCGACGCCCGAATCGTCATCACCACCGGCCGCACGTCGCTCGTATTCACCAGGAAGTACGCCGTCGCTCCAGCCTTCTGATACCGCCCCAGCTCCGAATAGATGCGCGACACCGGCACCATCTCCGTCAGCTGGTTGGCCCGCCCATTCATCATGGCCACGTGGTAGTAAACTCCATCGCCAGCCTTCACTTCGCCATTGTCCTGCGGATACCCATACCCAATATCCGCCCACACCGTAATCACCTCAGGAGGAACCTTCAGATACCCCTCCTGCATCAACCGCGCCCCCTCCTGCCACAGGTCCGTATCAAACTGCGCCTTCGGAAACCTCGCGCGCACAATCTTCATCTGCTCGGCAATCGCCTTGCTGATCAACTCGCCCAGCCTCTTGTCGTTGCCCTGCACCGACGGGTCCATCGACGCATAGCTCACATCCGACAACCCCCGCAGCCCCACCGACCACAGCACCTCCTGATCCGCCGGAACCGCCGCAACCGCATCCT
Organism: Acidobacteriaceae bacterium; assembly: GCA_036509515.1. GTDB lineage: Bacteria > Acidobacteriota > Terriglobia > Terriglobales > Acidobacteriaceae > Granulicella. Next base: position 24,263 of record DATCFM010000007.1, on the reverse strand, counting down.
TCCATGCACGCTCCAGGATCTCCGGATGCGTGCTGAAGTTGTACGGAACATCCTTCGGCCACCGCGCCACATTCACGCCCAGCGGCATCGCATGGTGTTGCGTCAGGATCAGCCCACGCTCCCCCGCCAGCCGCATCTCTTCTTCATCCGGAAAGTTCCAAGTCCCCGGAACAACGATGTTCCCCTTCAGCCGCAAAATCGTCTCATAGATCTTGTTCCACACCGCCAGCGAAATTCCTGTCTTCTCATCAGGAGCCCATCCAGTCAGCAGGTCCTCATCATTCGGAAACCAGCCGCGATACTTGAACACCGGCGCCGGAAAATCCTTGTGCAGACCCGCCGGCAGCACCACCGAAACCCGCCGCGCCGGCTCATGGTCCGTCCAGTAGTACATCGGATCGACGCCCAGAAACTCCTGCGAGAACTCATAGATCGCATACATCGTCCCGCGCATGTCCGCGCCCGACAGCCGTACCACCCGCTTCCCCACATTATCCGCAGCCACAATCGAAAATGACTCAGCAGCTCCGGAGTTTGCCTCGCCAATCACAATCGCAACCCGCCCCGCGTCTCTCACGCTGGAGACAATCCGCGGCTTCACTCCAAACACCTTCGTCATATCCGAAGCCAGGTCTTCCACCGCATGCCGCACCGGCACAGGAGCATCCGCGGCCACCACGACGACAGTGTGCCCATCAACAACAACTTCGCCTCGCGCTCCCACCGTCTTATCGACAGGTCGCGCACCTTGCGCAGATAGTGCGACAGCCGAAAGAAATAAACATGCAAGACCGACAGCACATCTCCCCTTGCCTTGAGAGAAGCACACCAGGCTTGGGAACACACGCGGCGATAGGAAACGGCACATAGAGTGACTCCGAATGCAGTTCATCTTGGGCGGATCGATCATCTGCCCAGCAGCACGAAATCATACCCTCACAACGCAGAATTCGCCAAGCTCTGCGCATGAACCAGCGCAACTCAATCGATGTTCAACGCGCCAGCATTCGCATAAGCCCGGTCGGCGCCAGGTCCGCCTTAACAAAGCTTTGCCGCCCTCCGCCAGCCCTCAGAATGCCTTCAGCCGCCAATCTTCCGCTCCTGACGCCGCCCTCCATCGTGCTCGGCCACCCCGTCTTCGTCCAGTCTCCCGCCAGAAAAAGTCTATCCTCACAAATATTCTGGACAGGCCGAAATCGATCAAGCCCCGGAGCCACCGAAAACGTCGCGCGCGCCTCCTTCAGCACAGCCGACTTCACCACCTGTGCCGATCGCACCCCGGGGAAAAACCTCGCCAGCTCCTCCATCGCGTCGGCCAGAATCTCCTCCCGTTCCTTCCGCAGTTCATCGAAGGACGCGCTGATCACAAGCTCCAGATACTGCCCTCGCCCCATCTCTTCACGTCGAATCCGCGTCTTGTTGAACATCCACTGGATCCGCGTATCCAGCAGCGCCGCATGATCCAGCTCCGTCACCTCGCGGTTGAACCAGAGATGAATCGTCGTTATCGGCGAGTGCACAAACTTGGCCGTATCTTCCATGACAGCGCGCTGCACCTCCGTCGGTTCGGCCAGCGTCTCCAGCAGCTTCGCCGTCTGCTCAAACGGCAACGCCAGCAACAACGTCGGAGCCGTATAGCGCTCCCCATCGCTCGCAACCGCGTTCCACTCCCGCGCGTCAGTCCGCTCGATCCGCTCCACACTGCACCGCAGCCGAACCTCCGCGCCCTGTCGCTCCGCCAGCCCCGCCACAGCCGCATAAAACTCCGACAGCGGCTGCACCGGAATCCCGAATCTCCCGCCCTCAGCCGACTTCAGCAGCGACTCATACGCAACTTGCGCCGCATAGCGCGTCGAGCAGCGTTCGAACGCATCGTTCAGCGTGCTTACAATCAGCGGCTCCCAGAAATGGCGTATCGATCGCTCCGTCTGCTTCGTCCGTTGCAGCCAGTTCGAAAACGCCTCATCATCCTCCGCCGGAACGCCCCGCACAAACTCAAACAACCCGCGCGCGATGCACGCCTTGTCTCGCATCTCCAACATCGGAGCGCGCAAAAAGCTCCACGCAGAATGCCCCGGCGCCGGCAGAACTCCCGGCTTCAACTCGCTCCGCCGCGCCTCGCGGCCATCCCCGCCCGGCTCCAGAAACGTAATCCCGTCGTACCAGCGAATATGGCGATCGGCTCCAGCCAGCTTGCACAGATCGATCAGATTCGTGCAGCAACCCAGCAGCACATGCTGCGAATCGATCACCTCCTCCAGCGCCGGATGCCTGTACGAGTAAGCGCGGCCGCCGACATAAGGCTTCCGCTCCAGCAACACCACCCGCGCTCCCGCGCCGCTCAAAGCTACCGCTGCCGCGAGACCCGCAACCCCCGCGCCCACAATAACGACGTCAGCGACCTTAACTATGTCCGCACTCGCGCGCTCCGTCACCGCGACCCTCGCGTACGCATCGACTCCATCATGCCCCGCGCCAAGCCGCCCGCCAAGATAGCCAGCTTCTTCCCCGTCGCAACCGACACGCGTCTGTGCAGCACCACCGCCGGATCGGCAGCGATACGTTCCAGCAGCTCCTTATAGATCGTCACCAGCACCCGCATCGCCGGGCGCGAGTCCGCCTCCAGCAGCGGAATCAACGCGTCGGCGTCCGCATAGTAAATCGCCGCCCGCTGAAGCTCACGCTTCAAGAGTTTCACCACCTCGCCCGCGACATCCGCTCCGTGCGTCGCCGCAACCAGCTGCTCTAAATCCGCACCCGTCGTCCGCATATCATCCAGCGGCAGATAGACCCGTCCGCGCTCCGCATCCTCCTTCACATCGCGCAGAATGTTCGTCAGCTGAAACGCAATCCCCACATGCTCAGCGAGCGCCTCCGCGCGCGGCTCGGTATAGCCAAAGATACGAATGCACACCAGCCCCACAACCGACGCCACAAGATAGCAGTACCTATATAGATCATCGAAGGTCTCGTACACCTTAAAGTTCTCGTTCACTTCATCGCTTTGCGCCGAGAGTGCCACGTTCACCACAGCCACACCGGGCACACGCTCTTCGAGATCCAGCGTCGTTCCCTGCACCAGCTTTTCCAGCAGATCATCGCTAATGCCGAACCGCTGCTGCGTATCATTCAACGCAAGAAAGACAGGGTCGTGCGTTCCCTCTGCCCGCGAAGCCCGCCACGCCGCAGTCCACGCCGCCATCGCCTCGCGCCGCGCCGGCACAGCAAGCGACTCGTCGTCAGCCAGATCGTCGGCTTTGCGCATAAACGCATACACCGCGCACATCGCGTCGGACTTAGGCCGCGGCAGCACGCGAAACGCGTAATAAAAATTCTTGGCCTCACGCCGTGCGATCGCCCGGCACGCAGCATACGCTTCGCGCAGCTCCCCTGTAAGCCCACCCGTGAGCTCCTCGCTCATGCCCTCTGCCTCAGCGGCGAGCTCCTCCTCGGCAGCAGCGCCGCGCCCATCTGTCTCGCCAGCGCCGACACCAGCAGTCTTCCCTTCACCGCCTTCGTCACCACCGGACGCGACCGCAGCGTGTCGTAATCCTGCGCCGCAATCGCATTCAAAATCGCATGTCCGCCCTTCGCAAACAGCGAGAGCGTCGCCGCCAGGTCCCGCTCCACCAGCTTCGCAATGCGCTCGCCTCGCGTCAACCGCGCGCGCGCATCGCCAACCAGAAACTCCATCATCGCGCGAAAGTTCGTATCGAAACGCAGCTCCGCAATCTGCTCATCCGTCACGCCGAACCGCCGCATCGCATCCGCCGGCAGATAGCGCCGTCCGCGGTCTTTCCAGTCCGTCACCACATCCTGATAAAAATTCGCCATCTGCAGCCCCGTGCAGATCTCATCGGAAAGCTGCATCAACTCTTCAGACCGATACCCGCTCACCAGCAGCACCAGCCTCCCCACAGGGTTCGCCGAGTAGCGCGAATACTCCTCCAGCGTCGCCAGCGATTCATGCCGCGCATACACCTGGTCCTGTTCAAACGCGGAGATCAGATCGTCAAACGGTTGCCTCGGCAACTCGCACGCCGCAATCGTCGGCTGCAACGCCACATACACCGGATGCCGCGACTGCTCCGGGCGCTCAAAGCACTCCTGCAGCATCGTCCGCCACTCCGCCAGCAGGCGCGTCGCCGTCGCCGTATCGGCAACCTCATCGCCCAGATCGTCCGAAGTCCTGCAGAACGCGTACACGCTATAGAAGTGCGGCCTCAGCCGCTTAGGCAGAAAAAATGTCGCGACATGGAAGTTCTCATAGTGCGAGGTCGCCAGCCGCTTGCACCACGCCTCCGCATGTTCAAGCGACGGCCGTATCGCAGGAGTCAGATACTCCTCCGGCGCTCCTTCCAGCTCATCCCACGAATCAGAGGAGATAGATTGCACAGCCGCATTCATCGAAGCACTCCAACCAGCTCTGCGGACTTCGCGACGTCCTTCGCACTGTCAATGTGACGATGCGGATAGATCACCGTCTTGATCTCCGGAGCCGTTCCCTCCGCGGGCCGCGTCATCATCCGCGCAAAGACGGCCGGAACCTCGTCCAGCCTCGCCACTCCCGTCAGAAAATCGTCAGCATGAAAACATCCCGACTGCAGCAGCTCGAACGCCCGCCGCACCGCCCCAGGCGTGTGGTGGAAGCTGGCCTTCAGCGTCAGGTCGGAGTAGTGAATCAGATTCGTATCCAGGCTGACCTCCGTTCCCGCCGGCGGCCCTCCAAAAAGGTTCACCACGCCGCCCTTGCGCGCCATCTGCACCGCCCACTGCCAGGCCTCCGGCGAGGCCACTGCCTCAAAGACAACATCCGCGCCGCGCTCCTCCGGCGTCAACACGCGCGCCGCCGCCACCGCATCCTCCACCTCGCCCACGCGCACCACATGCTCGGCTCCGAAGCGCATCGCCGTGGCCACCTGGTCGCTTCGCTTCACCACGGCAATCACATGCAGGCCTGCAATCGCAGCCGCATGTACAAACAGCAAACCGATCGGTCCCGCTCCCAGCACAATCGCGGTCTGCCCTGCTCGCGCGCCAGACTCCTCAAGGCCGCGTACGACACAAGCCAGTGGTTCGGTCAGCGCCGCATGCTCGGCTCTCATGTCCGCCGGAATCCGCAGCATATTCTTGCGCACAATCCGTTCCGGAACCCGCAGATACTCCGCATAGGCTCCGCTGTTGAACAGCAGATCGTCGCACAGGTTCTGCTGGTCATGCAGGCAGAAGAAACACGCATCGCAGGGAGCGGAGTTAATCGGCACAACCCGCTCGCCCACCGCGAACTCCGTCACGCCCACCCCAACCTCCACAATCGTGCCCGCCGCCTCATGGCCGAACAGCTGGTCCACCGTCAGCATCTTGGCGTGGTAGCCCCGCCGGTACACCTTCAGGTCGGTGCCGCAGGTCAGCGCCGCATCCACGCGCAGCACAACCTCGCCGGGGCCCGCAACCGGCATCGGAACCTCTTCCAGCCGCAGATCTTCCGTTCCCCGCAGCACAGCGGCGCTCATCGTCGCGGACATATCTCTATTCTCGCACTCTCCTCGCTTCAAGACACGTCAATCGCTTGAGACGTGAGAGTCTTTGTGAACGTTGCAGATGCAGCCCTGCCCGGTCGCCTTGCCGGCCCCTCATTCTGGTACTCTTAGCCCTAGCGGATCGAATGAAACTTCCCTCCCCAGAGGCCTACGCGAAGACCATCGTCGCTTCGGTGCAGGAGTATTCGCTACTCACCTGGCGCGCCGTGGCGGCCATCTTCTCGCGCCCCCGTTATCTCGCCGACACCTTCTTCCAGATGGACTCCGTCGGCGTTGGCTCCCTCCCCATCGTCATCCTCACCGGCTTCTTCACCGGCTGCGTCCTCACCCTCCAGTCCGCGACCTCGCTCAAGCAGTTCGGCGCCGTCAACATGACCGGCCGCCTGGTCGCGCTCTCCATGGTCAAAGAGCTCGGCCCCGTGCTCACCGGCCTCATGGTCTCCGGACGCAACGCCTCAGGCATGGCAAGCGAGCTCGGCTCCATGAAGGTCTCCGAGCAGATCGACGCCATGCGCGCCCTCGGCACCGATCCCATCCGCAAGCTGGTTGCGCCCCGCATCATCGCCACCGTCTTCATGCTCTTCTTCCTCACCATCGTCTCCGACGCCTGCGGTGTCGCCGGCGGTGCTCTGGTCGCCGTCGGCATGCTCGGCCTCAACGGCAACACCTTCTTCCACACCGCGTATATGTCGCTCGTCTACGGCGACGTCTTCGAAGGCCTGGCCAAGCCGCTCTTCTCCGGTTTCATCATCGCCACCATCGGCTGCTTCTACGGTCTGCGCACCACCGGCGGCACCCGCGGCGTCGGCAAGGCGACCACCCAGGCCGTCGTCGTCTCCTCCGTGCTCATCATCCTCTTCGACTTCCTCGTCACCAAGATGATGATCGGCATCTTCGGGAGATAACGTCATGGCCAGCCCAGCCCCCGCCGCCGCCCGTCCCATTCTCAACCCCGGCGATCCCGTCGTCGAGTTCTCGCACGTCTCCATCGCCTTCGACAATCATCGCGTCCTCCAGGACGTCTCCTTCTGCGTCCGCCACGGCGAGACACGCATCCTCCTCGGCCCCGCCGGCGGCGGCAAAAGCGTTCTCATGAAGCTCGCCAACGGCCTCCTCATCCCCGACAGCGGAGGCATCCGCATCTTCGGCCGCTCGCTCTCCGAGCTCTCCGAGCGCGAGATCTTCGAGCTCCGCGCCCACATCGGCATGGTCTTTCAGGAGAGCGCGCTCTTCGATTCGCTCGACGTCGAAGACAACGTCGCCTACCGTCTGCATGAAGACCACGTCGACGAAGCCGAAATCCACCAGCGCGTTCTCGAAGTCCTCCGCTTCGTCGAGCTTGAAAACACCATCGACAAATTTCCCTCCGAGCTCTCCGGCGGCATGCGCCGGCGCGTCTCCATCGCCCGCGCCATCATCTCGCGCCCCGACCTCATCCTCTACGACTCGCCCACCGGCGGCCTCGATCCCATCACCTCCAACACCATCATCGAGCTCGTCATCAAGCAGCGCGACGTCTCCAAAACCACCGCCCTGCTCATCACCCACCGCCTGCAGGACGCCTTCACCCTCGCCAGCCATCGTTTCAACCAGCAGACCTCGCAGATGGAGCTCATCCCCAACGGCGGCCTCGACCCCAACACCAGATTTCTCGTCCTGAACGAAGGCCTCATCGTCTTCGACGGCACAACCAGCGAACTCACCCGCTCCACCGACCCCTGGCTGCGCGGCTATCTCGCCTGAGTCTCGCGCCCTCCACAACCTCGCCCCTCTCAATTGCTTCTTATGGCAAAGAATTAATGGAGGAGCCCCACATGCCCGATCAGCTCACCTACACCGCCGGCCAGGTTGCGCGCGCCGCTCGCGAACTGCGTGACGCCGCCGGCGCCTCCCAGCAGCGCTACACCGCACCCGAGGTCATCGCCATGCTCAGCGACGAGGTCCGCCTCCTGCGCGAACGCGGCTTCAGCGACGAACGTATCGCCGATCTCTTCAGCGGCTTCGACATTCAAACCTCCGCCGAGGAGATCGCTCGCTACGCTCAAACGGCACCCTCTACAGCCGCCTAATCTGTGTCTGTGCTCTCACCCTCAAACCGCATCAACACACAAGTAATATTGTCCGACCCGCCCCGCTCATTGGCCAACGCAATCAACTCCTCGCAAACCTCATCCAGCGACCCCACCCTGCCAGCCACACGCGCAATCTCCGCATCCGCAACGTGCCGCGTCAACCCATCCGTGCACAACAGCAACAGATCGCCCGCCTCCACGGTCTCTCTGCTGACATCCGGCTGCACATCCTCTTCAATCCCAATCGCCCGTGTAATCACCGACTGCAGCGGCGACTGCTCCGCCTCCGCCCGCGTCATCACCCCCATCCGCACCCGCTCCCCCACATACGAGTGGTCCTCCGTCACCTGCCGCGCCACCTCGCCGCGCACCACATACGCCCGGCTGTCCCCCACATTCAGCACCGTCAGCTCGCGCCCCTCCATCCGCGCCGCCACCAGCGTCGTCCCCATCCCGGTCAATCGGTCGTCACCGCTCGCCCGCGCCCGCACCGCCCGATTCGCCGCCGCCGCCGCCCTGCGCAGCATCCGCTCCGTCAACCCATTCGCCAGTCCGCTCGCCGTCCCATTGCCCGCGCCCCGGCAGCACTCCATCTCCTTCCGCGCCACCGCCAGAAAGCTCTCCATCGCCAGGCTGCTGGCAATCTCTCCGCCCGCCGGCCCGCCCATGCCATCGCAGACCACCGCCAGCCCCAAATCCTCCGCCACCGCAAACCTGTCCTGATTCACCCGTCGCGCCCGGCCGACATCGGTTTTTCCCGCCGCTTCGATCCGCAACGCCAGCCTCCGCTCTTCCATCCCGGTACGCACAGAATGCACTCTCGCGAGGCGTTTTGAAGCGGAACCAGTATATTCAACAATCAAGCCGCAGCCCGTCGTCGTGGGTCCCCGTGCCATGTTTCGTTAAGGGCACGGGTGGTAGCCCTCGGCTTTAGCCGAGGGTCTCCGTGCCGTAATCTGCAAAATGGAACGGGGCTTTAGCCCCTGAGGTAAGGTTTTTCAAAAGGACCGCTGCCGCAGCCCGCGCGGCTCTATTCCGTACTGCTAACGAGATAGCATGCAAGCATGAAGATCTTCATCTTCGTTCTGCTGGCAACCGTGCTCGAAGCCAGCGGCGACGCTATCGTTCGCATCGCGCTGCATCACCACTCTCTGTCTGTCAGGTTTGGCCTGTTCCTCGGCGGTGCGGCGCTTCTTACTCTCTACGGAACCTCCCTCAATCTTGCGCCCGTCGAGTTCGCCCAGGTAACGGGCATCTACATCGCGACCCTCTTCATCGTGTTTCAGATCACGAACTACGTTTTCTTCCGCACCGCTCCCACGATTCCGGTTGCCATCGGCGGCGTATTCATTGTGACGGGAGGATTGATCGTTGGATTCTGGAGATAGCGCCCAAACCCGGCCGCGTACCGGGTGCCGACAGCCGGGTGCCCCGTTCATGCCGACAGCCTTATCGTCGGCATGAGCGGGGTGAACACAACTTGCCTCCAACCGCACGCGCGATACACCATAACCAAACGGTCCCGCAGCAACCGAAGAAAATCCATGCTCGCCCAGCCCGCCAAGCCGCCCGCCTCCATCCGCCTCGAGCGCAAGCACCCGCTCGCCATCCGCTGGATGCACTGGATCAACTTCCCCGTCCTCTTCACCATGATCTGGAGCGGCCTGCTCATCTACTGGAACGACTCCGACAACGCCTACCGCCATCCTCACGCCGTCTATCGCATCGACCTCGGCCATCTCACTCTCGTCCGCCTCTTTCCCGCCTGGTTCTGGAAGGCGATGAACGCTCCCTATCACGTCACCGAAGGCCTCGGCTTCCACCTCTTCTTCATGTGGATCTTCGCCCTCAACGGCATCGCCTACGTGCTCTACGTCTGGCTCTCCGGCGAATGGCGCTTCCTTCTCCCGCAACGCCGCAGCCTCCGCGACGCCATTCAAGTCACGCTCGTCGATCTCCACCTCCGCAAAGGCCTCCCCTCGCAGACCAAGTACAACGGCGCGCAACGTATCGCCTACAGCATCGTGATCCTCATGGGCCTCGGCTCGCTCCTCACCGGCCTCTCCATCTACAAACCTACGCAGATGCACTGGCTCACCACGATCCTCGGCGGCTACGAGATGGCCCGCTGGGAGCACTTCTGGCTCACCATGGCCTTCGTCGCCTTCTTCCTCATCCACGTCCTGCAGGTCATCCTCGCCGGCTGGAACAACTTCCGCGCCATGGTCAGCGGTTACGAGATCCAGCCCACCGATGCGCCCTCCCTCGAAACCGAACGCGCGGAGGGGAAAGTTAAGAGCCGCCCATGAACGAAGAGCCCGAAAAGCCCGAACCCGGCGATCTCCAGCCCGAACCAATCAGCGCACCTCCGGAACAAGAGAAGGCAGACGCCACAGCATCCGTCTCGCCTGAACAACAAGCCGCAGACACCACAGCACCCGCCTCACCCGAACAAGAAATCGCAGACGCAACAGCGCAAGCCTCGCTCGAACAAGAAGCCGTAAATTCCACAGCCCACTCCTTATCCGAACAGGAAGCTGTCGAAGCCGCCGACGCCGCCGTCCTCGCCGAATCCCGCAAACACACCCGCCGTTCTTTCGTCGTCGCTGCCGCTGGCACCGCCGCGGGCTACGGCCTCTATCACTGGATCGACTCGAGCCCCGGCGAGCAGATGCAGCCCGAACTTCTCCGCCAGGCCTTTCTCAAAAACGCCGCACTCTCCCGCGCCCTCTTCCGCGAGCGTGCCCTCGCGCCCACTTATCCGCTCAAGCGCGCGGAGAACCTCCGCGTCAACGGCGTCTACGGCCTCAAGCGCGCCCTCGCCCCGGAGAGCTGGCGCTTGCAAGTCGTCGGCGCCCGCAACCCCGAACAGAGTCCGCGCTACACCTCCGACGTCACCGCCTGGCAGTACCGCTACACCGAAGCCGCCAACACCGAAAGCCCCGGCCACGACACCAAGGTCGCTCCCTCCGCCGACACCGCCCAAAAAATGTCGCCCGCTCCCATGGTCGCGACACAAGAACAGAAAGAGCAGCGCCAGCAGCGGCCTCCACGCATGCCCCGCGGCCAGGAAGAGGCCGGCGAAAGCTACTCCACTCTTCCCGTCGGCACCCCCGGCCTTCTGCTCACGCTCGACGACCTCCTCCAACTCCCCCGCCACGAGTTAGTCACGCAATTCAAATGCATCGAAGGCTGGAGCCAGATCGTCCACTGGGCCGGCGTCCGCATGGCCGACTTTCTCGATGCCCACCCACCCCAGAAGATCAACGGCCGCGCCCCCCGCTACGTCTACATGGAAACCCCCGAAGGCGACTACTACACCGGCTACGACATGGACATCTGCCGCCACCCCCAAACCCTCCTCGTCACCGAGATGATGGGCGCTCCACTCACCCAATACCACGGCGCCCCCCTCCGTCTCCACATGCCCACCAAATACGGCTACAAGCAGATCAAACGCATCGCCCTCATCGCCTACACCGACCGCAAACCCGACGACTACTGGACCAAGCTCGGCTACGACTGGTACGCCGGCCTCTAAGACAGTTTTCCCTCACCATACAGTGTCATTTCGACCGGAGCGAGCGGTCTCATCGTTCGCGCAAAGGCGGTTTTCCCGTCACCATGCATTGTCATCTCGACCGGAGCGAGCAGTCTCATCGTTCGCCCAAAGACAGTTCCCCCCTCCCTATGAAGTGTCATCTCGACCGGAGCGAACGGTCTCATCGTTCGCGTAGTGGAGAGACCTGCAGTTCTGCCCGGATTGCCCGCACACTTTCAGGAAAATTGCTCCAGCCACGATGCCATCCACAAGCCTGTCCATCGCCATCCACGAAAAAACCACGTCCTGTCCACGATTTTTGACCACGAAATCGTGGTTCGCCCTTCCCAAGCCGATGAAACCATGGTTAACTTGCAGAGATGCCCGAAGAGATCACAGTCTCGAAAGAGGACTACCTCAAGGCGATCATCGAAGCCGAGAGCGAGGGCCACATCGTCATTCCCGCTCTGCTCGCGGACTGGCTGGACGTCTCCGCCCCCGCCGTCACCAAGGCGGTCAAACGCCTCCGCGAGAATGGCTACCTCGACACAGCCGCTGACGGCCCCCTCAAGCTGACGCCGAAGGGCCGCGCAGCCGCCCACCGCACCGCTCTCCGCCATCACCTCGTCGAGCGCATGCTCGCCGAGATCTTCGGCATGGAGTGGCATCAGATCCACGCCGAAGCCGAGCGCCTCGAACACGTCATCTCCCCCGCCTTCGAGGCCAAGCTCATTGAAAAACTCGGCGAAAAGGGCGATTGTCCCCACGGAAATCGCGTTCTTCCCGAGACGCCCGCTCAGCTCAAGCGCCGCGGCCTGATCACGCTCGCCGAAGCTTCGGAAGGAGCCGACTACGTCGTCGCCAGTCTTTACGAGCGCGACTCCCGCCTGCTTGAGTTCCTCCACGAACTCGGCATCGGCCCCGGAGTCTCCCTCTCGCTCCTCGCCCGCAACTACGACGACACGCTCCGCGTAAAAACTCCCTCCGGCGAGATCACCTTGGGAGCCGGCGCCGCCGCCAGGATCCGCGTGCGCCCTCCCGCCCGGCCCAAAACCAAGGCACGTTAATTTTTCGTAACCATAGTTAAGCATCTGTGGCATACTGCATCTAAGCCCAAAAGGCTGCCGCCACAGATGCCCTCCCTCCAAGAGCCCGACCAGCAACACCGGCCGTCCCTCCCCGGCGCCTTCTCCACCGTCCACCTCACAAAATCACCCGCCTTCTGGCGCCGCATCCTCGGCTTCGCCGGCCCCGGCTTCCTTGTCGCCGTCGGCTACATGGACCCCGGCAACTGGGCCACGGACCTCGCTGGCGGCTCGCGCTACGGCTACACGCTCCTGTTCGTCATCATGCTCTCCAACCTGATGGCGATCCTCCTCCAGAGCCTCGCTCTCAAGCTCGGCGTCGCCACCGAACGCGACCTCGCCCAGGCCTGCCGCGAAACCTACAGCCGCGGCACAACGCTCTTCCTCTGGCTCTTCGCCGAGATCGCCATCGCCGCCTGCGATCTCGCCGAGGTCATCGGTTCCGCCATCGCCTTGCAGCTTCTCTTCGGCATCCCTCTGCTGCTCGGCGTCTTCATCACCGGCGCCGACGTCCTCATCATCCTTCTTCTGCAAAACCGCGGCTTCCGCTACCTCGAAGCGCTCATCATCACTCTCATCGGAACCATCGGCACGCTCTTCGCCATTGAAGTCTTCGCCTCCCGTCCCGAGTGGATGGCCATCGCCCGCGATCTCGTCATCCCCTCCGCATCCATCGTCACCAACCCCGACATGCTCTACATCGCCATCGGCATCCTCGGGGCCACGGTGATGCCGCACAATCTCTACCTCCACTCCTCCATCGTCCAGACGCGCGACTACCCACGCACTCCTTCCGGCAAGCGCGAAGCCATCCGCTTCGGCAACATCGACTCCGCCACCGCGCTCATGCTCGCGCTCTTCGTCAACGCCGCCATCCTCGTGCTCGCCGCCGCCGTCTTCCACCACGGCGGCCACACCGAAGTTGCCGAGATCGGTGACGCCTACAAGCTCCTCACGCCCATGCTCGGCTTCGCCGGCGCCAGCACCATGTTCGCTCTCGCGCTGCTCGCCTCCGGCCAGAACTCGACCATCACCGGAACGCTCGCCGGCCAGATCGTCATGGAAGGCTTCGTCCATATCCAGGTCAAGCCATGGCTCCGCCGTCTCATCACCCGTTCTCTCGCCATCATCCCCACCGTCATCGTCACCTTCTTCTACGGTGAACGCGGCACAGCCAGCCTGCTCATCCTCAGCCAGGTCATCCTCAGCATGCAGCTAAGCTTCGCCGTCTTCCCGCTCGTCGCCTTCACCAGCGACCGCAAGAAGATGGGCGAATTCGTCAACCGCTCATGGCTCAAGCAGCTGAGCTACACGGTTGCCTTCCTCATCGCCGGCCTCAACGCCTGGCTTCTCATCCAAACCTTCCGCGGCCACTAGACGCTCGAAACCCGCGCGCTATCGCCGGCTCGGGATCGCATCCCAGATCGCAGGGTCCTCTACCCCCAGCACCCACGAACACACGCCCTCAATCCCCGCCTGCTTCGCCATCTCATACCGATCCATGAAAGCGCGTTTGTCCGTGTAAAAGACCCACTCCCGCGCCTGATCACGCATGAAGTAAAACCACGACGTATGCTCCTCCTCATCCCACTGGGTCTTGCCGCCGTAAGTGTCGCGCAGAAAGATCGCATTCGTCTCAGAGATAGACTCCGCCGTCGCATTGGACTTCTGCTCGGGTTTATTCAACCCAGGATCGCCCGCGAACCAGTGATACCCATACAGCGCAATGCCCAGCGAGAGCTTCTCCCTGGGAACAGTCTTGAGCGCATACTCCAGATTTTCCTTCGTCCAGATCCATCCACCCACAGGCCCCGGCGGCGTATAGCGTGAGTGCTGGTCATAAGTCATAAGGCACAATAAATCGACCGACGCCCCCAGCGCCTTCAGGTCATAGCCGCCGCGCCACTCCTCAAACATCCACCGCGCATAGACCGAGCTCCCCACATGCCCCGGCGCATTCGGCACCACCGCAATCTGCAACTGAAGATGCTCCCGGTGCAACACATCGGCCGTCTTCTTCACCATCGCCGACAGCGCATCGCGATCGGTCCACAAAACATGTTCCAGATCGAACTGAAATCCATCGTAGCCATGCTCCTTGCACTCGCGAACCAGCGCCGCGTTCATCTCATCTTGCGCCCGCTGGTCGCCAAACAACGCATGAAGCTGCTTCTCATTGAACAGAACCACAATAGGAACCACCTGAATATGCGCCGCCTTGGCCTCTCGCAGGACAGCAGGATCGGGCTCGCCCGCCACCAATCCGTCCGCGTCCACGCTATACCATGTCGGCACAAGAATATCGATCTTGTCCTTATGCTGCTCGAACGAGCGGACCGACGCCGCACTCTCCTGCATATAGAACAGCGTCTTCTGCGCCTCCGCCGTCACCGCGCCCGTCATCACGCTCACACCCACCAGAAAAGTACAAAAAAATCTCATCGTTCCAGCCTCTTTTTTCGTTGCAATCTTTGTAACGAGATAGCGTACCCTCAATGCAACACTACACGCCAGACGGGCCATTCACTCCCAACAAGCAGCCAGACAAGCAACGCCAGGTAAGGAACTCATGCCACTTGCTCTGCAGTCGCGTTTTTGTGGAAGCGTCTACGTCATTCAGTGCGCCGGCCGCATTGTCATAGGAGAAGAAGTAATCGCGCTCGAAGCCGCTCTCGATCACGGCGCGCGCGAGTTCTCCCGCTTCGTACTTGACCTGAGCCAGGTCACGCGCCTCGACAGCATGGGACTAGGCCTGCTCGTGCGGCATCACACGCGCCTGCACAAACGTGGAGGCGACCTACGCCTTGCCGCCCCTCCCGACTTTGTAACGACTCTGCTCAATCTCACCAAGGTCTCAAGCGTTCTGCACAGCTATCCAACCGAAGAAGAAGCAATCCTCTCGTTCCTCAAGCAACACGCCGCGCAGCGCTCTGAAGAGAAACGCGGCATCAAGCTCCTCATGTTCGATCCGTCGGCGGATCTCTGCGCCTTTGTCCGCACCGTGCTCACGCAGCATGGCTTCGATGTGCGAACAACCTGCTCCTTCCGCGACGCGAAGATTCTCCTCAAGGTCGACAACGTGGACTACATCCTCGTCGGCCCCGGCACGCCACAGCTCTCGTCCGAGTCCGTCGCCAGCGAACTGCGAGCGATGGCGCCGACGGCCTCCGCCCTGCAGCTCGCCGCCGACTTCAAATCCCGCGACGCTCTCGAAGCCAGCCACACCCTGCTGCAAATGTTGGGCGTGAACAGCGCTTCCTAGACCCGCCGAAGCTCAAGCCCCCGCAAGCTGCGAACTGATGCCGGAGGAAACTTGAACCCCGCGACTTCTAAGGTCCGCGAATTTCCAAGTCCCCTCCGGCGCCTCTTCTTTACCTGAAATGCGAATGTTTTTCATTACAGCCTCTAGTGCAATAACTGTAACAACGCGATCGGGTCAAATTTATAGTTGACGTTCACGCTGCTCCCGTCCGCTGAATTTGTCACCACCCCACCTATAGCCGCAGTGTTCCGGGATGTGAGAGGCACTGGAAGTCTGTTCGGCGCCGTCACAAAAACATTGGTGAGATTGATATTCATGCTGCCGGGCAAGACGTATTCATCAGGAAAAGATTGATCGAAGAACGTATAGCCGGCGGGAAGAGTCTGAAATCCGATGGAATTCTCCACTGTGGAGGGCGGTGAAAATACATTTTCGATATTCAGGTTCAGCACGCTCGGAGTCGTCAGGATCACTGAAGAAGTGTTGGCGTTCGCTCGAGGAGGAATGATTTTCAAACTGAACAGCACTTGCGGAGAGTCCTCCACGAAGATGTTGCGGAAGAGCGGAGGACTGACGGCACCATACTGCGTGCCAGGGGTCATCATGGAGGCGATTACCGCGTTGTTTTGATGGACGACAGCGTTGGAAGGGTCGGCAATAAAAGTGGGATCCGTGGGTTGCCGCCAATCCATTTTAACCACGTAAAGATCGTCCAGAAATCCGTTGTCTCCGGGCGAGCCATTGTTCCAGCCCAGATTCACGGCCGCGCCGTTATAGTTCTGCCAAACGGTAGCGTTCGTGACTGTATCGGAGGCGCCCCACATCTTCAACGAATCGTCCCCAGCACGAACAAATACGTTGGAGGCGGTCGCCGACGGCCCGAATTCGAGTCCGTCATTGTTCTCATTCCAGCCGATAACCTTCACATTATTGATGGTGCTGTCTGTCAGAGAATCTGTAGCGTAGAAGTTGTTGTCGGCAATGATGATCCCGTCCACAACGAAGTTGTGAAGAGAGTGGCCTCCGCTGGGGTTCAAAGCGGCCAGGGCGGCGTATCCCTGTTCGCCGTAGGCAGGACTGGAGCACTTCCTGAGATCGAACTCAAACCGGCTCACATCCACGACGCCTGGACCGTAGATCCGCCGTTGAACGGTACTCGGCGGAAATGCAAGCTTGCCCTGAAACCAGGAGCCGGGGGCAAGATAGATGTTGTTGATGTTGGCGGGCACAGTAAACGCCTGGGCGCCGGCCGGCTCGCGGCTGCCGGGTCGAGAGTAGGTGATCGTCCCTTCGAAATCCAGGGTGTCATAGGCGGACAAATCGCCGTTAAGGTCGCTCGCTGTTTCGACTGTTTTCACATTGCCGCCGGTTGGCCTCTCGTAGGGCGGATTGAGAAAGAAGGCGAGGCCCTGAAGGCCCGCATTGTTTGCGGAATCACGATTCCACCACAAAATAAACTGATCTCCGTCAAAAGTCCGGCCTGTAAGTTTTGAGATCGTAACCGTGCCATCGCTGGCAAGCCTGGCAGGAATCAGCTTCGCGCTCGGCCGCACAGAAACGTGATCATCAGGCAGAAAGGGAGCGTTGGACAGTTTGGTCACTCGTAGCTGAACCAACGCATTCGCGCGTGCAGGAATGCTTACAAAGGACATCGATGTGCTTGTCTTCGTATAGCCGGAGAAGCTGAGATAGGGCGATGAATTCGAACCGCCGTAGCTGCTCATATAAACCGGCGCATCCGTCCATTCGCCATTGTTCAATTTGTATTGCACGGAATATTCGGTGGAGGCTGCGGGATAGGTCATCGGCTGGGCAGGATAAAGTGCATATCCATTTGCGGGCGTGCCCGGATACGGCGCAGGGACGACCGCACAAGCCGGAGCCGGTGTGATCAACTGGGCCGGGGCCATTGCAGCGCACGCGATGAAAAGCAGCGCCGTCATCGCGAGAACCATTCGTCTCACGAAACGTTCATAGTTGCGATTCGAACAATCAAAGAAGTCGCGCATAGTTCCCTCCGGCGAATCGTCCAGTGCAGGTATTCACTCCGCAAAATGAAACGATTCATTTCTGGACTCTGATTTAAAGCGATCCAATGTATACGCCGGGGTCTTACCCTCTGTCAAACATCCCAGGTGCCGGCTGGCCTGGTGTGGCCTGCAAGCGCAGATTTCATTTCGCAATCGACTCCCAATATCCCCGCATGATCTCTAGAGCTAGAGCTTGATGGATACCGGGTGGCCCTCAAAATTGAAGTCTTTGTGAGCCTCTTCGCCAACCACACGCACCTGCATGTGCCTTTTCGCCTGAGGGACCATCTTCGATCCAGCTTTGAGCCGCAGACTGATCCGCCGCTGAGCATCGTTCCATTCGATCTCCACATGCGTGCACTTACCCTTGTGGTAGTCGAAGGTCTCGCCGTCATCCACATAGAGAGTCGACCTGCCGTCTGCGCCCGGATAAATCCAAAGCGTCATCGGTCCATCGACTTTCTCTGCGGTGTACTGCCTCACTGGATCCATGGGCAGCACGGCACCCGCGCGCACATAGAGAGGAAGGGTGGCCAGGTCGACATCGCGTGCGATCTCTCGTCCGCCTTCCTGCTTGGCTTGCGTCCAGAAGTCGAACCAGGTTCCCTGCGGAAGATAAACGGACCTCGACGTGGCTCCCTTCTCCACCACAGGCGCCACCAGGATGTCGCGGCCGTAAAGAAACTGGTCGCCCCGGGCCACGGCGGTGGCGTCCTTAGGATAGTGGAGCCACATGGCGCGAACGACCGGCACACCGGTCTCGCAGGTCTCCTTGACGGCGGAATAAAGATACGGCATCAACTGGTAGCGAAGCTCCAGATACTTCCTGCAGATCGGCTCGACCGCGGCATTATGCAGTTCTTTCGGATCGGGGTTGTAGCCACGGGTCTCGGGAAAACCAATGCTGCCCAAATCCCAGCCCCACGGAAGATGCAGATGCCAGTCACGTCCATGCGCACGGAACAGCGTGTTGAACGCCGAGAACTGGAACCACCGGACCCACAGCTCGCCGGTGTATTCCTCAGTGGGATTGAAGCCGCCCGTGTCGGTCCCCCAGTAAGGGATACCGCTGAGGCCCGTATTGATGGCGTTCGGGACGTGTGTCTTCAGCGTCTCCCATCGTGACGCGATATCGCCGGACCACAGGAACGTGGCATAACGCTGCATGCCGGCATAGGAGTTACGGTGCAAGGCATACACGCGTTTGTTCGGGCGATACATCTGCTGGCCTTCGAAGTACATCCGGTTTCGTGCCAGACGCGATTCAGCATCGAAGCCGTCGCCCTGATCCGGCCACCAGCCATCCACACCCATATCGATCAGGGGCTTGTGGACTGGCCAGTAACAACTCACCTGGCGGGCCGGCGGCCAATGGCCATCAGCGGTCTTTCCGCTCGGAAGCGGCGGCGCCGTGCATGGGTCGCTGACCGAGCCTGTAAGACGGCGGCCTTCAATCACCGCATGCAGAACAACCTTGAAGTTCTCTTCGTGGAACTGCTTGAGCGCGGCAGGTGGATCCGGAAACGCCTTGGGGTTCCAGGTAAATTCACCATTGTCGGTATTCCATCCCTCCGGGCAGAAGCCGGTTCCGAGGTAGATCATCGCGTCACAGGGAAGCTTCTTCTCGCGGAAGATCTTGGCCTCGTTGAGTATCTCTTCGGGTGTGCCAAGCGTGCGATGCGATTGCTGATAACCGAGTGACCACAGCGGCGGCATCTCGGCAAAACCAGTGATCTTCGCGTACTCCCTCGGGAGTTCGACCGGATCTTCGATATGCATGACGAAGACATCGAGCGGCAAGGCCTCCTGCCCGCGTGAAGGCGTCAACTTGCCCTCTTCTCCGGACAGATCGAAGGCGCCCAGCGGCTGATGGACGAAGCAGCCCCACCCTGAACTTCCGATCAGCAGCTGGATCGGCACGCGCGCTCCGTTGGTGCCAAGGTGGTAGCCTCCCTGTCCGCTCCTCATCGCCTCTGTACTGCCGCGACGATCGAACTGCGGCCCTCCCTGGCCAAGCCCGAACAGTGGGCCGCTCCCAAGCGAGAAGCTCAGATTGCCAGACGCATCGTCTACCTTCAACTCTTGAACAAGTTGTCCGCCTGCTGTCTCGACCCTCACCGTCAGCGGGTTCGCGGACATCGTTGCCCGCAGCTTGCCGCTCTTCACCGTGCGCGGCCCTGACAGCGTTCGCAAACGGGCCAGTGGCATACCCCAGTTTGCTTTCACCAGGGCGCCATCCTGCGCAATCGCCTGCGGCTCGCCATTCTCAATGGATTGAACAGTGACGCGAAGGGTCTGCGGACTGGCCGCAAACAACGCGATCTCGACGGGCTTCCCCGCGACCATGATCGGCGATTCCTGTGCGACGGCACGATCTGGCCGAACCAAAGTTAATGCGGCTGCTGAGACAGCGATACCCTTCATGGCGTCTCGACGCGTCACTGGCTTTTGCTTCATTGAAACTCCACTTCCTTTTGGCAGAACTTGTTTTGCGACGGCTTTTTCTGTGACCCATGGTACAGAATCTTCCACGGCTGACGTCTGATTACCGGCCACGCAGGTTGAGTCACGAAATAGGTCACGGTGCCCACCCCGCCCACTTTGGCGCTACATCCAAGAGCGTCAACGAAACCAATGAAACCCCTGGTCTCTTGGTGCCCGGAGGGGGACTTGAACCCCCACGACCCTATTAAAGGTCTGCGGATTTTAAGCCCCGGATGCCCTTCGCATACAGACTAACGCCTCGCTATACCACGCTATTCCCCGGGAAAACTCAACAACCAAGCGCTCCGCCCGCCGGGCTATGCCGTGCTATATGGCGGCATCCCCGACGGTGCGGCACAAACGGCCCCTGCGTAAGCCCCCGCCGAAAGCAGGTCGGCTGATGCCGCTTCCTGACCTGACAAAGCCGCTGATACTCATGCGGCCCCGCAAAACCCCGCACGGCCCTTTTCGCCCGAAGGGCGGCAAGATACGCAAGGCTGAAGAAGTAATCGCGGCGTTGCTGTCGGGCCGCAGTTTGAAGCTAGCAGCGCAGGACTGCGGCCTTGGCTATCGCACGCTAAAGACTTGGTTGTCTAGCGAGTGGTTCCGAGCCGAGTATGCCGCCGCGAAAAAGTGTCTGCTTGATACGACCGTAAACCATCTCCGCACCGTTAGCGGGCAGGCCGTCGCCACTCTGTACGATGTGGCGGTCGATGCAACCAATCCCCCTGCCGCACGTGCAGGCGCGGCGCGAGCCATTCTCGAAGTGCTGTTCCGGGCCGTAGAGACGCAGGAGATTCTAGAGCGCCTGGCACGGCTCGAAGAACTGACCAAAGGAGACAACAAACTATGAGGCGGAGCACACATATGCGACTGGCCCTGCTCGAAGCCAAGCGGCGCGAGGAGCCCATTCTACTGGACTATGGCCCTTCCGGCCCCATTGAGGCCATAAACGGCACGACGAAGCACTTCTTTCGGCTAATCCGAGAGCTTACAAGTGAATTCCTAGACGACCCCCAAGCCTACAACGACCTGTGGAAGCTGAGCCAGGCCCAAACCATCACCGGAGGCCACGCGCAGCTGTTCGCGCTGGCGAGGGCTCTGGCACTTGGCCCCATCATGGAACCGCAACCCAAAGAGTAACTGAGGCATGAACTACGAACACTTGAAGCCGATGAATGCTCGCGCTTTGGGCGTGATGGAGAAGTACGCAGCGGCTGCAATCTGCGTGCCGTCGGGACGGCGAAACGCCGAAGCGCTGAACAGCGCACAGTTTTGACATATTCCATCCAATCCCCGGGATTGTGAACTCACCGCGATGAGAGCAGCGCGGCCCTATCGCTCAGAGCCTCGTAGAGCTTTGCTGCATCTAGCAGTATCTGCCTCAGGCCGATACGCACCTCCTCCGAGTCCAGCGCCTGCTTACTCATCTTCCTGTGGGCGGCAAACGCATCGATCACGGCATCCATGATTCCATTCACGAGGTCTGGCGAGTTCGCGAACTGTTGGCAGCCTGCTGAACCAGAACCTTAGACTCCAGGAGCTTGCCTTTGATCACATTGTTCACGTAGATAAGCTTGTCCTCTTCCGTCAGTTCACCCTCGAACAGATCGTTCACCCGATTGCTACACGACGGAGAACATCTAGCCTCAACGATAGAAGCCAAAGATGTTGCCGAAGGCGTCGCCGTTCACAAGAAGGCGTTTTGTCCAAAAAAGACGCCGAAGGAGCGCCGTATCCAACGCGACCACCTCATATCGGTAAGCCTGAATTGGTTTCGGCAATGCCGGAAATCAGGAACGCATAGGGTTCTTTTCCGCGGTTGGACAGTGCGAGGCTTAATAAACCCTGCTTTGCGCACGAAGCTATGATCCCCTGGTCGTAGCGGACCGTACTTTCGTCGATCGAATTCGCGTGCTGTCCCAACCCAGATGCGTTAAAAAGGCCGCCACAGCATTCCAGTTCTTCGGGTCGAACTCCGAATGACCGGTACGGGCTGGGGGCGAGGTTGTCGCCTGAGTGCACCGGTGACTTCGGCTGCTAGATTGGCAAGAGCGTACCCGGTCGCAGCAAGATGCGTTACCGGCTTGAACGCTCGAGTCTGACGTAGGCTACGCTGGCATCGGACTACCGCAGTACCCCATGTCGCGGAGCCGGTCGGCGCTACGCGCTGTGATACACCTCACGCATGATGGACCAGGAGCTTGCGCCCTGCAGTGGAATCTGCATCGGATCAGTAGTTTTTAACCACGCTTTGTTGCGGGGTTCAGCCGCAAGTTTTTCCATATCCGCTTTGGAGTCTTGGCCGGTGTACTCGTAATACCCAAAAAGGTAGTAACGATCGTCGTCAAGCTGGTGAATGAATATCGAAAAGTTATGCATGTTATACGTACGTAGCAGATCGCGTATGCCTGAATTAGAGGCGGCGTGAAGCGTCTCGTATGCGCTGATACGATCGGGTCTGATACCGATCACCATTCCGATTCTTTGAGTAACTCGTTTCATGTTTTGCTCCTCAAATGCGGTGCGGCGCCCAGGTCTCAGAGAGTCATTTCTCAGAAAGATGTTAGGTTAGCCTCCATCTTTCCATCTCAAAATAGTAAACCGCGGCGTCAGAGCGGGCCGATCTGGTCGGCCGCCAAAATCGCGGTCCGTCGGACCCTCCTGCGAAAGATGTTACCGGAAGCGGCCTGTGCGCTCGCAATAGATGCTGCCGGCCGAAACCAACGACCCCAATTCGCTGCCGGCTGGGCGCAGGCATTTAGTAGCCACCCTGATCGAATCTGGAGGCCGCTTGATAACCCTCGGAGGCCCAAAAGTCGACGAGGCCGCCATAGTTGAGGCTGTCGACAACGCTTTGCGGAGGCCTGGAACTCTCCCTCTGCGGCAACGATCTTGGCTCGGCAATCGCGTTCCGCCTCTGCCTGCGCGGCGATCGCCCGCTGCATCTCCTGGGGAAGGTCCACCTGCTTCACGTTGACGCGTGTTAAAATGCGGAGATCTCATTTCATGCAAAAAGCAGATAAGAATTACTCGGCTCACTGAGAACGATTGGCTGGAACATAGAACGGCTGGCTTTGAATGACGAATTCACCGTCAGCTCGCCATGCCACAACGTCAGGACCTGGATTACTTCAAGCGCTATTTCACGCTGAATCGCTCCTACCCGCCGATTGCTCATGCCCAGGCCGAGCGACCGTTCGAGACATGTATGCGAAAGTCGGCGCGTTGTCTCCCGCCGCGTTTTCGTTGTCGCTCCTCGGCATGGTCGCACTGGCCGACAATGATCATTCTAAAGTCTATAAGGGATCGCTATCGAGCACTAATAATCGCATTCCGTGTCGCCTGTATCGCTTCGCCGATGACTACTACGTCATTTGTACCCGGCCAGCATGTCCCGCACCGCTGGGTGCAAAACTGATCGCTGTCGACGCGCTGCTTGTGGATGAAGTGTCGATCGCATGTGCAGCTGTCCGCCGCAGTGCGGCAACAGCGGTGGCAACCTATGTACAGTGGGTGTATCTATGACGGCTGCGGATAATGGCTCGATCCGGTGTAGCCATCGGCGGCTGGATAGCGATCCCAGTTTACGTCATCGCGTTTGAAATCCCAGTACTAACAGTTTTACCCATAAGAATACGTAAACGTATCCCGTATTAAATATTCCTCATGATATTATTGGGGTCACACATGAGAACGGATCCTTCGTAAAGGATCTGGGGTTGGACTCGACCGCACAGCTTCTTAAAAGCTTGGGAAAGTACCGTGGATACTCATGAAACACAGAACAGGCACTCAATTGAATGCCGGGGTGATGACCCGTCGGCGACTGCTTGGAAATGTCGGTAAATTGACAGCGGCTGCTTTAACTTCTTCACTGCTGCCGGCCAACGTGCGACGGGCGCTCGCTGAACCGCCACGGCGTGGCTCGCTGCGCGACATCAAGCACGTCGTGGTGTTGATGCAAGAAAACCGTTCCTTTGACCACTATTTTGGCACGCTATCCGGGGTGCGTGGGTTCAATGACGCACAGGCGCTCAGGTTGCCCAACGGAAAAACCGTGTTCCATCAGCCAGACTCGGCGAATCCGGACGGCTATGTGTTGCCCTTCCATTTGGACACGCGCAAAACCAGCGCAGAGAAGATTCCTTCTACAAGCCATGCCTGGTCGGTACAGCACGAGTCATGGAACGGTGGCCGCATGGATCGTTGGCTGCCAGCACACCGCAGAGCGGACGGCTTGAATGGT
>DATCFM010000006.1:0-6486 GCA_036509515.1 Acidobacteriaceae bacterium | reverse complement strand
GGCCGCCGCGGTCGAGGGTGATGGGGGCGGGGTGGTCGTAGGCGGTGATGCTGGCGTTGGAGACGAGGCTGGCGTTGTCGCCGCGGACTTCAAGGCCGCCGGTGACGAGGGCGTCGCGGGTGGGGACCGTGCCCATGGAGGCGGGGGAGGGTTGCTGGGCGGCGGCCGTGACAGCGAGGGCGAGAATGAGGAGAACGCGGCGCATGGGGCTTTCAACAGGCTATCGCAGTGATGGTCAGTTCCCACATCTCAGAGGCGAGATGTGGGGCACCCGGATTTGTGGCGGCACGGACGAGCAGCAGGTCCTTCGCTCCGCTCAGGATGACAACGTTTGAGTTGTGCTCGCTACTGCTTGAGGAAGTTGGCGATGAGTTGTTTGCCGTGGGCCGTCAGGACGGATTCGGGGTGGAACTGGACGCCTTCGATGGGCAGCGTCTTGTGGCGGAGGCCCATGATGGTGCGCTCGCCTGCAACCCGTGCGGAGATTTCCAGAGTGTCGGGGATGGAGTCTTCGCGGACGATGAGCGAGTGGTAGCGCGTGCAGGTCATGGGCGCGGGAAGATTGCGGAAAACGGTGCGGCCGTCGTGCTCGATCTCGCTGGTCTTGCCGTGCATGAGCTGGGGGGCGCGGACGATCTCAGCACCGAAGGCTGCGCCGATGGCCTGGTGGCCGAGGCAGACGCCGAGGGTGGGAATCTGCTCGTCGGCGGGGAGTTGGGCGAGGCGCTGGATGAGCGGGATGAGGACGCCGGCGTCTTGCGGGGTGCAGGGGCCGGGCGAGAGCAGGATGCGGGTGGGCTTGAGGGCAATGATCTCGTCGGGGGTGAGCTCGTCGTTTCTTCTTACAACAATCTCCTGCGGGCCCAGCTCGCCGATGTACTGGACGAGGTTGTAGGTGAAGGAGTCGTAGTTGTCGAGGACGAAGACCATGCTGCTTCTATGGTAGCGCGGCGAGTTTGGGAGGTTGGGCAACGGAGGGGCGTGTTCTCGATTCCTACTGAGTATGTTCTTGGGCGAGCCAAAACGAGCGAAACACTTTATGGCCATGGTTCTGATCGGCGATGGCGTGATGGCGCTAATCAATCCTCGCAGTGACGCCAAGGCATGGAGGCGCGGGCCGAAGCTGTGGCGTTTGCTGATGGGCGAGCTGGCGGACCGGCCGGGGCTGACGCGGGCGATTGGCGCAGCGCAGGTGGTGGGTGGGGTATGGTGGGCGCTGCATCAGGATGAGGCGGATTGAGAAGCCTTAGAACTTCCGGCCCAGTTGGTTGGGATGGGATGACGCATAGAGGTACACAACTTTCCCGACAATGTCGGCAGTGTGCACAAGACCATAGCTTTGATCGCGACTGTCGAGGCTTCTGGATCGCCAGTCGCCCGTGACGAAAACTTGTCCGTCTGGAATTGCCCTTGAGGGAAAACTCGCTTCCTCTATGCCGGACGGCTCGTCGGACGGGTGCAAGTATGGTTCAACGAGAACGACTCCGTTGCGAATCAGCTTGTCGTCCTTGCCTTCGATGGTTTCGTCAGGAACGGCTGAGATGCGCTTGAGAAGGGTGATGCCATTATGTCGAAACGCAATGATGTCTCCATCGGCTACCGGGTGTTGCGAGTAGTAGGCGGCATCGACGGTGACGCGATCTCCGGCATAGATGGTTGGCTCCATGGACTCGCTCGCGATCGTATAGACACGCGTCTGAACGAGTTGCCGATAAGCAGATGGTGCAGAGACGATGGCGGCCACAACAAGAAGGCTGACCACAACCGCGAGGCCTACCCAGAGTGTGCGGTGGTGTTCAGAGCGCACCTGTGATGCGGGATCGGTTGAGGAGTTCATCGGCATACAAGCGTACATCAGGGGCTGAAGACCCTTTAATTACTTGAGAATCGCCGGCGCGGGAAAGGCGTGCCCTTCCATCGCGGGTTAGCTCGAGCGGGCGCGTTCGATGGCGCGGACTACGGCGGCGGCTTTGTTGCGGCACTCTTCGTGTTCTTTTTCGGGGACGGAGTCGGCGACGATGCCGGCGCCGGCCTGGATGTAGCCTTTCTCTCCATCCATGAAGAGGGTGCGGATGGCGATGCAGGAGTCTAAATTACCGGAGAAGTCGGCGTAGACGATGGCGCCGCCGTAGACGCCGCGGCGGGCGGGTTCGAGCTCTTCGATGATCTCCATGGCGCGGATCTTGGGCGCGCCGGAGAGTGTGCCTGCCGGGAAGCAGGCGCGCAGGGCGTCGAGCGGCGCGAGCTCGGAGCGGAGTTTGCCTTCGAGCGCGCTGACCAGATGCATGACGTGGGAGTAGCGCTCGATGAACATCAGTTCTTTCACTTTGACGGTGCCGAATTCGGAGACGCGACCGAGGTCGTTGCGGCCGAGGTCGACGAGCATGACGTGCTCGGCGACCTCTTTGGGGTCGGCGCGGAGGGACTCTTCGTTCTTCTTGTCGCAGGATTCGGTGGCTCCGCGGGGGCGGGTCCCGGCGATGGGACGGTACTCGACGTCGGAACCGTGGACGCGGACGAGGAGCTCGGGGGAGCTGCCGACGATGTGGCAGGTTCTTGAGGGTTCAGGGTTCAAGGTCCAGGGATCAGCGGGCGCGGAGGCCGGGGCTAAAGCCCCTTCGGCGGGGACGGCGGGGTTCAGCGGGCTAAAGCCCGCTGCTAATCCGGCACCCACCTTAGCCGACGATAAGGCCGGCGGCGAAGATGGGGCACCCGGAATTGTGCCGGGAGTTTGGGCGCTTCCCTGCTCCGCCAGCCTGAAGCGGAGGAAGTACATGTAGGGCGATGGGTTGACAATGCGGAGGGAGCGGTAGATCTCGAAGGGGTCGACGGCGGGGATGCAGTCGAAGCGCTGGGAGAGGACGCACTGGAAGACGTCGCCGGCGCGGATGTATTCCTTGACGGTATCGACGGCGCGGAGGAAGTCTTCGGGGCGGGTGCGCGGGGTGAGTTCGAGCGGCCCGGTGATTTGCGGATGGGTGGGCTTGGTGAGTGCGGCTTCGAGGAGGTCTTCGAGGCGGTCGAGGCGGGCGTTGGCGTCGGCGTAGGCGTGAACCCACGTCTCAGAGTCGAGACATGCGGCACCCGGATTTGTGGCGGTCCGAACTGCAGGTCTCTCCACTACGGCTTCACTTTGTGAAGCCTTCGGTCGAGATGACAGATTTTTGGGGGTGCGGAGTGGGGTGCGGGCGCCGGCAGTGACGATGAGGTGGATGGCTTTGCGGACGTGGTCGAAGGCCAGGACCTCGTCGAAGAACATGAGCTGGGCGTCGGGGACGTGGAGCTCGTCAGGAGCGAGGGAGGGCAGGCGCTCGATCTGGCGGACGACGTCGTAGCTGAAGAAGCCGACGGCGCCGGCGGTGAAGGGCGGGAGGTTGGGAAGGCGAGCGGGAGTGTGGCCTTCGAGGGCGCGCTTGAGCTCGGTGAAGATGTCGCCAGGGTAGGTTTGCGGGGGGGCTTCGCTTTCGGTGACGGTGATGTAGCCGTTGTGGGCGGAGAGAGTTTTGTAGGGCCGGATACCGATGAAGGTGTAGCGGCCGACGGTTTCGCCGCCTTCGACGGACTCAAGCAGGAAGGCCTCGGGCTCGTGCGCGGCGACGCGAAGGAAGGCGGAGACGGGGGTTTCGAGGTCGGCGGCGACGGTGCGGGTGACCGGGACGAGGGTGTGCTTCTTTGCCAGAGCGGCAAATTCGTCCAGCAAAGGCGTGTTAGGCGAGCGGCTGGGGGGCATCGTCTCACCATGATACGAGGCAATGCCTGAGAGAATGTGCCGGGAAACAGGGGAAGTGTGTCGGCGCTACGAATAACAAGCAGGTCCTTCGACTGCGCCTCCCGCGATGAAACCGCGAGAGGCTCCGCTCAGGATGACAATTTCTTACCGACCGGGGCAGCCCATTTGGGGGATTCAAGTAACGGGGGAGTACCACCTCAGTGGCTTGCCGGGGGTTTTGCGGGGGGCCTATACTCGCCGGGTTTGGCCGGGAACCGGGCCTGGACCGGAGCCGGCAAGGCGGCAGATCTGTTCTTCCAACGGCTGGGGCGCGTCAGAGTAGTATGGGCTCCGCAGCAGGGAGGAACGGAATGGCCGAAGAGAAACTTGTACCCAGTCTGGCGGCATTGACCGCGCGGCCTGAGTCCGCAACCGCGAGGGCGGTGAAGAACGGGGCAACCGTTGCAATCGACCCTCAGAAAGAAGCAGGCATGGCAACAGCAACGGCTCCGATTTCGCTGGAACAAGAGACCAATCCGTGGGAGGCGCAGGCGGCGCGTTTCGATCTGGCCGCTACCAAGTTGAAGTTGGATGATGGGTTGTGGAAGGTGCTGCGGTATCCGGCGCGCGAGATTATCGTGCACATTCCGGTGGGCATGGACGATGGAAGGATCGAGGTGTTCACGGGCTACCGGGTGCAGCACTCGTCGGCGCGGGGGCCGTGCAAGGGAGGGATTCGCTACTCGCCGGAGGTTTCGCTGGATGAAGTGCGTGCGCTGGCAAGCTGGATGACGTGGAAGTGCGCGGTGGTGAATATTCCGTTCGGCGGAGCCAAGGGCGGGGTGATCTGCGATCCGAAGACGATGAGCCAGGGTGAGCTGGAGCGGCTGACGCGACGGTATACCGCGGAGCTGATCGAGTTCATCGGGCCAGAGAAAGACGTGCCGGCGCCGGATGTGAATACGAATGAGCAGACGATGGCGTGGATCATGGACACGTACTCGATGCACATGCGGCAGACGGTGACGAGCGTGGTGACGGGAAAGCCGGTGAATATCGGCGGGTCACGGGGACGGCGCGAGGCGACCGGGCGCGGCGTGAGCATCGTGACGGACCAGGCGCTGAAGCATCTGAATATGTCGCCGGAGTCGACGAAGGTGATTGTGCAGGGCTTCGGGAACGTGGGATCGAACTCGGCGAAGCTGCTTTGGGACAAGGGCTATAAGGTTATCGGGATCGGCGAATACGACGGCGCGCTGTTCAACGCGAACGGCATCGACATCAGCGAGCTGCTGGAGTGGAAGGCGCGGCAAGGGACGATTCATGGCTTCAAGGGAGCTGAGGCGGCGGACAAGGACGACCTGCTGACGCGGCCGTGCGATGTGCTGATTCCAGCGGCGACGGAGAATGTCATCACCAGCCGGAATGCGGAGAAGATTCGGGCGCGGATTCTGGTCGAGGGAGCGAATGGACCGACGACTACGGTGGCCGACGATATTTTGCAGGACAAGGGCGTGTTCGTGATTCCCGATATTCTGGCCAATGCGGGCGGCGTGACGACCAGCTACTTTGAGTGGGTGCAGGACCGCATGGGATACTTCTGGACCGAGGCTGAGGTGAATGAGCGGCTGGAGCGGATCATGATCGACAGCTTCAACGACGTGCTGCAGTACTCGGTGCAGCATGGCGTGAACAACCGCATTGCGGCGTATATGCTGGCCATCGATCGGGTGGCGTATACGACCAAGCAGCGCGGGATGTATGCGTAGTCAGGAAGCAGTAGAAAGCGGAAGTGGATCGGGCTTCTCTTTGAGGTGAGAATGCGAGCCTGCCGACGGTGCGGTGAACGCCGCTTCCAGCGTATTCATCGCAGTGGCTTTTGGGAGCGATGTGTGTTGGCGGTGTACGGACTTTATCCGTGGGTTTGCCGGAATTGTGGCCGCAAGATGTATCGGTTCAAGGAGAATGCTCCTCAGAGCCAGAGCCATGGAGAGGCACACGAGTGAGGCTTGTTGCTGGCCGGTGAGTTGTTTTGCACCGCTTTGAAGAAGAGGTCTCACGGCGCTTCGGATCGAGCGAGTCAGGCGGTACGTCCGAAGCCCGATCTTTACTGCTTAAGTTCGCTGGCATAGCTCGATACGCGTTGTGTCGTTGTGGGAGAATGGCAGTGTTCCCGCGCAGAGAGTGCTGCGCCGTGGCCTGTCCCAAGTGAACCTGCCCAATTCCATTACGCTGAGCCGTATCGCCGCCGTTCCGGTGCTGATCTGGGCGCTGAGCCCGAAGTTTCCGCTGCACGGAATACACGGCGAGCAGGAGATCTTCGCGTCGGCGATCTTTATTCTGGCGTCGATTACGGACGGCGTGGACGGATACCTGGCACGGCGGCGCGGGCAGATTACGACGCTGGGCATGCTGCTGGATCCGCTGGCCGACAAGCTGATGGTGACTACCGCGTTCATTCTGCTGGTGGCCTATAACCCGCGGATTGTGCCGCCCTGGATTGCGGTGCTGGTGATTGGGCGCGAGTTCCTGGTGAGCGGGCTGCGATCAATCGCGTCCAGCGAGGGCTTCACGATCGAGGCCAGCGATCTGGGCAAGCTGAAGACGGTCATCCAGATTGTGAGCGTGGCGGCGGCGATCCTGAATCACCGGTGGGAGTACTGGAACATCGGCGGGTTCATCGTTGGCATGCACCTGATTGCGGTGACAGCGATTTACTGGATGGCGACGGTTTCGATTATCTCGGCGGTGGATTACTTTGTGGGGTTCTGGAAGAA
>DATCFM010000005.1:0-5151 GCA_036509515.1 Acidobacteriaceae bacterium | reverse complement strand
CCCGCCGATCTGCCGGAGTTGATGGACGAGCCATGCGCATATGAGGAGTTTCGGGCGTGCCTGCAAGATCTGGCGAAGGTGAATCGCTTTACGCGGGCTTACAAGCCGACGATAGATTTTCTGGATCGCGTGGCGGCGCGTAAGGATCTGCCGCAGCCGCTGCGGATTCTGGATGTGGCTTCGGGCGGCGGCGATATGCTGCGCCAGGTTGCGGAGTGGGCGGAGCGGCGTGGCATTGCGGTCGAGCTTACGGGACTCGATTTGAATCCGTATTCGACGCGGGCTGCGCGAGAGTTCGGCGTGCGCGATCCTGAGGACAAGCCAGGGGCGAGCGGCATTCGCTGGATTACGGGCGATGTGTTTGCTTATGTGTCTGCGGAGAGGATCGATGTGGTGTTGAGCGCGCTGTTCACGCATCATTTGAGCTCGGCGGATGTGGTGCGATTTGTTGCGTGGATGGAAAAGAATGCGCGGGTTGGGTGGTTTGTGAACGATTTGCAGCGCAGTGCGCGGGCGGCGCGGTGGTTTCGCGTGCTGCCGGTGATCATGCGATGGCACCGGTTTGTGCGTCATGATGGGCCGGTATCGCTGCGGCGGGCGTTTCGCGAGAATGACTGGAGACGCATGCTGGCGGCGGCGAACATTCCGGTGGGAGTGGCGACGGTTGAATCGCATGCGATGTCGCGGTTATGCGTGGCGAGGCTGCGATGAGCGCGGCGCCGGCGCTGTCGCCTGCGAGACATGCGGATGCGAGCGGAACGGCTCTGGATGTTGTAGTGCTGGGCGGCGGGATTGCGGGGGCAGCGGCGGCGATTGAGCTGGCGCGCGCGGGACGGCGGGTTGCCGTGGTGGAGAAGACGGAACAGGCGCACGATAAGGTTTGCGGTGATTTTCTTAGCGCGGAGGCGATTGCCGACCTTCGCGGGCTGGGGATCGATGCTGCGGGGCTTGGGGCGGTGGCGCTCAATAGGGTGCGGCTGGCTGGAGGGCTCGGGGTTCGTGAGGCTCGGCTGCCGTTTGCTGCGCTTTCGCTGACGCGGCGAAGGCTGGATGAAGCGATGCTCGGGCGCGCCGCGGAGGCGGGTGCGCTGGTGCTGCGGGGCCGTTCGGCTGAGTCACTGACGCGGCGGCCGGATGGCTGGAGTGTGGAGGTCGCGGGGCCGAGTCGTAGCTATGCACTGGCGGCTTCTGATGTTGTGCTGGCGACGGGCAAGCATGATTTGCGCGGCGTGGCGCGGCCTGAGGGTGTGCAGAGCGATCTTGTCGCGTTCAAAATGTATTTTCGTCTGGCGGAGGAGCAGGCAGAGAAGCTTCGCGGGGCGGTCGAGCTTGCGCTGTTTGGAGACGGGTACGCCGGGTTGCAGCCGGTGGAGGACGATGCGGCGAATCTGTGCTGCGTGGTTCGCAAGAGCAGACTGCGCGCGCTGGGTGGAGGATGGGAGCCGTTGCTGGCGGCGATGCTTCGCGACAATGCGCATCTGCGCAGGCGGCTTTGGGGCGCGGAGCCGCTGCTTGGGCGGGCGCTGGCGGTGAGCTCGATTCCGTATGGATTTGTCAGGTGCGAGGCGGTAGGCGAAGGGCTCTGGGCAGTCGGGGACCAGGCGGCTGTGATTCCATCATTTACTGGGGACGGGATGTCGCTGGCGCTGCATAGCGGGCGGCTGGCGGCGCGGATGCTTTGCGGCGGCGAGAGTGCGTTGGATTATCAGCGCTGCCTGCACGCGCAGGTGAAGCGGCAGGTATCGCTTGCGACTGTGCTGTCGCGCGGGCTGGTGATGTGGCCGCAGCGTGCGGTGTTGGAGTCGGCGGCATGGATTTGGCCGGGCGCGTTGCGGGTGGTTGCGGCCGGGACGCGGCTGGCCGCAAAGCATCGAATCTCTGTTGCGGAAGAAAGCGCTTGCGTTGCTGGATAGCACGCGTATTCTGTTTTGGCATGAGCTCTCCGAAGTCGCATCTGCCAGTTGTGGACGCCTATATTGCTTCGGTGGCGCCGTTCGCGCAACCGATCCTTACGCATGTTCGTGCGCTGATTCATAAGGCTGTGCCGGATGTCGAGGAGGCGATCAAGTGGTCGATGCCTTTCTTCATGGTGAACAACATCATTCTCGGCAACGTGGCGGCGTTCAAGGAGCATTGCAGCTTCGGGCTATGGCAGGAGAATGTGAGCCAGGTGCGGAAGGACGGCGTGGACGCGAGCACGGGAGGTATGGGAAGCTTCGGCAAGCTGCACTCACTCGAGGACCTGCCCGACGATAAGACGATGAAGGCGCTGATTGTCGAAGCGGCGGAGAAGATCAGGAGCGGGAAGCGGACAAAGAACTGGGCGGGGCGGCAGAAGAAGGAGCGTCCTCCAGCGGAGATGTCGGAGATCTTTGCTGCGGCAATCAAGAAAAACAAGACGGCGGCGAGGCAGTTTGCTGCGATGAGTCCGGGGAGCCAGCGCGAATATTGCGAGTGGATTGGCGAGGCCAAGCGCGAGGAGACACGCGAGAAGCGCGTGGCGACGGCGGTCGAGTGGATCGCCGAGGGCAAGCGCCGGAACTGGAAGTACGAGAGTTGCTGAGAGCAGGGACTCAGTGAAGCGGACGGCGTCCCGCTACACTGGCAGCATGGCAGCGGGCAGCGCGCGAGAGAGACGCGAGAGACAGGCGGCGCAGAGTGAGTCTCCACAGGCGGCCGCGTCCGATCTTGGGTTTGAGCCGGAGGAGTTTCGGCGTCAACTGCTTGGGTGGTACCGGGAGCATGCACGGACGCTGCCGTGGCGCGGCATTCGGGATCCCTACGCGACGTGGCTTTCGGAGATCATGCTGCAGCAGACGCGCGTTGCCACGGTGATCGACCGCTATGTGGAATTTTTGCGGCGGTTCCCTACGCTGCAGGCGCTGGCGGAGGCGCCGGAGGACGATGTGCTCGCGCTGTGGAGCGGGCTGGGCTACTACCGGCGTGCGCGGCTGCTGCATCGTGGAGCGCAGTTTGTGCAGCGGGAGTTTCGCGGCAAGCTGCCGAGGACCGCAACTGCCTTGCGCACGCTTCCGGGGGTTGGCGAGTATACGGCGGCGGCGATTGCGAGCATTGCGTTTGGCGAAAGTGTGGCCGTGCTGGATGGGAATGTGGAGCGGGTGTTGCTGCGCATTCTTGGGTTGGCGGAAGACCGCTCCGGCAAGGCGCGGGCGCGATTGGGAGCGGTGGCGCAGGCGCTGGCGCCGGCATCGGCGAAGCGGCGTGAGCGGAGTAATCCGCCGGGCGATCATAATCAGGCGATGATGGAGCTGGGCGCGACAATCTGCTTGCCGCGGCAGCCGGTGTGCCTGCAATGTCCTGTCGTCAACTTCTGCCAGACGCGCGGTGAACATCCGATTGCGGAACGAGACAAGCCACAGAGCCGCATCGTTGCCCATCTGCTGGCGCTGCGCAAGCGCGGGATTGTGACGGAGGTACTGCTGCTGCGCCGCGCCGCGAGCGCTGCGTTGATGCCGAATATGCTGGAGCTTCCGCCGCTGCCGATGGAGAGTGTGGCTGGACGTGAGCCGGCGCTGCGGCTGCGCCACTCGATTACCAACACGAACTACTACGTGCAGATCTTCACGGAGAGTGCGCAGGGCGTCGCTCCCTTGGAGCATGAGGTGGAACCGTCTTCCGCTGAATGGGACGAGATAGAAGAGGTGATCGAAGACGGTTCGGAAAAACGTGCGGTGGAACGCGGCGAGAAGATGATGGCGTTGCGCGCACGGCGGCGAGGGCGAGCGCGTTCTGTTGCGATGAGGGCGGATGAGGATGAGATGGATGGAAGGGAGGACCTTGCGGGCAGCGGACTCGACCCTCGGTTGACTGCGCCTGAAGGGTGGTTGCTGACGCAGATTCCTGCGAGACCGGAGGACATGGAGTGGGTTGGGTCGATGCGCCTCCCTCTTCTTCCGCTTACGGGGTTGGCACGCAAGACACTGCAGCGGCTGGGCGTGATGAACGTTCCCAAGGTGAAGATGGGCGACTAAGAAGGAGTTACTGCGGCTGCGAGGGTTCGACGATTACGCTGACTGCGGCACTCCGGTTGTTGTGTGTATCGAGGGCGCTGACGCTGTAGCGATAGCGCTGTGCAGGGTTGGCGGATGCGTCGTGGAATGCGGGAAGTGTTACCGGCGTTGGGCTGAGGCGCTGTGACGGACCTGTGGCGGTGCCGCTAGCATCGATGGGCTGACGCTCGATGATATAGCCGGCCAGGCCGGGATCTTCGACAGGTTCCCAGACGAGATCGACGGCGAAATGGCCGGCCTCAGTAAAGGCGGCAGCATTGAGGGCGGTCGGGACTGGCGGCGGGAAGATGTCGCGCAGCGTGATCTCGATGGGAGCGGAGTCGGCGCTGCGCATCTCCAGAGGGTGGCCGTCGATCGATACCTTCTGACGCCGAACGGCGGTGTAGCGGTAGGGCACGTTTTCCTGTGCGGAGCTGTCGAGAGATTCTGCGGCGGCGGTTCCTGCGGTGTCGGCGTTCGTCGCGAACCATGTGGGCTCGTTCTTGGATTTTGGTTTGGCTTTGAGTGTGGGCGGCGGACCGATCGGCTCGCGATGCAGCAGAACATCGGTTGCAGTTGTCTGGCGAGGCGCGGGGCGCCAGCGCAGAAGGATGCCTTGACGGGTTGCTTCAGCGTGCAGGTCTTTCACGGAGGGTGGTGCCGCCCCTGCGAGCGTGTAGGCCGAGGCAGACCAGCCAGCGGTTCTGCCTCGAGTGTTTTCAAGCTGCACTCGATAGATAAGAACGCGGGGCGGGCCGGCGGTCAGAGCGGGCGGCAGCGGGTCGCGCCAGATGATTGCGCGCGCGGTTCCGTTGGGTTCCGAGATTGAAAGCTGCTGGCTCTCTCTGCCGGGAACCAGAACGCAGGGATCGCGCTCGAGGCCGCGGCAGAGCGTCGCCTGCACGACGGGCGGGCGGAGGGGAAGATTGTCCGTTGTGTGTTGCGGGAGCGTGAAGCGGAGCTCGACCTCGTTGCCTTCGCGGGCTGCGCTGAGGTTGCGGAGGGGCTGCGGGAGTCGCAGTGACGGCGGCCGCGGAGGACCGGGGCTGGCGCAGCCGCTGAGGAACAGAGCCGCGAGTCCACATGGGTAACGCAGCTTTTTCAAACGGTTTGCGCTCATGCTTTGAGCCTAGCATTCGGA
>DATCFM010000004.1:0-18790 GCA_036509515.1 Acidobacteriaceae bacterium | reverse complement strand
CCGCCGCAGTCCGCGCTGTGCTGCCGGCCACAAAATGCTCCACCAAGCGAACCTGCTTGCCCCACGACAAACGACTCTTACGAAACCCGCTCGCCATACCAGATCCTCACGACATTATCTGGTACAGCCCCTTTTCTTTTGATTGTCATCCTGAGCGAAGCGAAGGACCTGCTGTGGCAGTTCACGAGGCGCGAACGCGCCTCTGCCTCGCTTAAGGGCACGGCTGGTAGCCCTTGGCTTTAGCCGAGGGTCTCCGTGCCATAAACTTCCCGCGAAATGGGGCTTCAGCCCCTGAGGTACGCCTGGCGATCCATAGCGAAGCCCCCGTGCGCAAAGCGCCACCGGTCCAAGCGCCAACGGCGCGCCCTATACCAGCCTGGGGCAAATCGGGGCCCCCAGCGAGCTCGCTCGTTGGGGTGGATCGCCCCAGGAAAACAAGCCGCGCCGCAGGCGCTTCCGCTCTGCCGAAGGCCCCGGGGTCCCCGGCGAGCTTGCTCGCTGGGGTGGGAGATCGGAGCCTAGCCCGAAGGGCGGAGCGACTGAACTGCCTTCTTCCGCCCTGCCACAACCTCACTCCAGAAACCGCCTGCCCAAGGGAATGCCCCAAAATCTTGTCAAGCCCCCAAACCACCTAACTCCATGCAAACAAAGAGAAAAATCGCTGCACATTAATTCCACTCAACTCTCTATAATAGAAGTAGAGATCAAAACCTCCAACGAATCTGGGTGCCCCATTCATGACGACGGTCGTATCGTCGGCATGGGTGGGGTTCGATGTTAGGGTCACCACATAACTCGCCGCAACCCACACATTCCAGAGATTTTCCCCACAAAATCTCTGGAATCAATATTTTGCGGCCAAACTTCGCCGCAAACCCAACATTCCAAAGACTCGAACACTAACAGGAGGAGGGGGCTCCCCTCCTAGCCACGCTCGAACACCGCAGCAAAGAAACCATCGCCGGGAAAGTTCGCCCCAGGTAGCGTCCGCAGGAACTCCCCACGAACCAGCGTTCGCATCCGTTCATCGCTCGCCGCCACAACTCCGGCATCGAGCAAGCTCTGCACCCGCTCCAGCAGACCGCTCGCCGGAACCAGCCTCAGGTCCAGCTCGCTCGACTCCATCACCGCGCTCACCACATCCTCGTTCTCCTCCGGCTCCAGCGAGCAAGTCGAGTACACCAGCCTTCCGCCCACATTCAACCGCGCCAGCGCCGCGCCGAGGATTGTCCGCTGCCGCTGCGCCTGCCGCCTCAATTCCTCCACCTGCAGCCGATGCCGTATCTCCGGATTCCGCGCCAGCGTTCCAGTCCCGCTGCACGGCACATCGCACAAAATAAGATCGAAGCTTCCCTCCGCCTCCGCCAGCTTCGTCGCATCGGCCTGCAACATACGAATCGCCCGCCCCGACAGCTCCCGCTCCATCCGCAGCCGCATCGCCTGCAACCGCCGCGGGCTGACATCGGTCGCCAGCACCTCCGCCGCCGCATGACGTCCGGCCAAAATCTCCGTCTTTCCGCCCGGAGCCGCACATGCATCCCATATCCGCCGCGGTGCCGAATGACTCGCCGCCACCAGCTCCCCCACCAAACGAGAGCCATCGTCAATGCGGCTCGCGCCACTCTCCGCATCGCTCTCCTGCGCGAAAAGACTGGCGCGCGCCGGCTCCCTCTGATCGAACTCGCACACCGCCAGCGCAGCCGCCCGCCCATACCGCGCCGTCCATCGCTCCACCATCCACGCCGGATGTCCCAGCCGCGTAGCGAACGCGTCAACACTCTCGAAAATTGGTTTCCCCGAACGAGGCTGCGCCGTCAGCTTGCGCAGAACCGCATTCACCAGGCCTGCGGCTTTGGGGTGGCCCGCCGCGCGCACCAGCTCCACACTCTCGCTCAGCGCCGCGTGCGCCGGGATGCGGTCCATGTGCAACAGCTGAAACGCGCCCAGCCGCAACGCCAGAAGAATCTCGCCTGGCAACGGCTGATCCGGACGATCGAGCAGCCCACGCAGCTGCGCATCCAGCGCAACCTGCCAGCGCAGCACGCCCAGAACCAGCGCCGTCGTCAAGTTCCGGTCCGCCTGCGAGAGCCCTTGCAGCGCCTCTCCATGCAGCAGATCGTCGCTGTGCGCCGACGTGGTCTCCACACGCCGCAACACCTCAAAGGCCGCCCCCCGCGCGGCACTCACGCCGCGCTCAGGCAAGGCTCTCACCCGGCTTCAACTGGAAGTCGCGCGCAAAGACAGCTCCCTGCAACCGCGGCTTGCCTTCAATCTGCACCTCATCGAGCACCAGCAGCGTGTCTTGCGCCGCACCTACATACAGCTCATCCGAACTCACGGCGAGCTCGCCCGGACGCAACCTCGGTCCATCCTCGACGCCCTTCGCCGCAAGCCGCATTCGGTGCACCAGAAACCGCTTGCCCCGAAAGCTCGCATGCGCGCCCGGCCACGGCGCAAAGCCACGCCAGCGGTTATAAACCGTCTGCGCCGCGCGATGCTCCAGCTCCATTCGCCCATCCTCGCGCGTAAGAATCGGCGCAAGTGTGGCCCGTGAATGGTCCTGCGGACGCGGTTTAATCGTTCCCCGCTCCAGCCCATCGAGCGTCTCCACCATCAGCCCCGCCCCTATCTCCGCCAGCTGCGGATACAGCTCCGTAGCCGTCGTCTCCGCTCCAATCGCCACCCGCCGCTCCAGCAGAACATCCCCCGTATCGAGCCCCGCATCGAGCCGCATCGTCGTCACGCCAGTCTCCGTCTCTCCGTTCGCCACGGCCCACTGAATCGGCGCTGCGCCGCGATACCTGGGCAGGAGCGACCCATGCAGATTCAGATTGCCAAGTGGCGGCAGCTCCAGCATCCAGCCCGGAAGTATCCGTCCATAGGCCACCACAACGATCGCATCGGGCCGAATCGATTCCAGCTCCGACCGCAACTCCGCATTGCTCTTGATCTTCTCCGGCTGCAACACGTGCAGACCGCGCGCGAGCGCCACACGCTTCACCGGCGGCTCATGCATCTCCATGCGCCGTCCCGCAGGACGATCCGGCTGCGTCAGCACCAGCGCAATCTCATGTCCACGATCCAGCAGCGCATGCAGTGGCGGAACAGCGAACTCGGGCGTGCCGCAGAAGACCAGCCTCATCGGCCCGCCCTCCGGCGCTCGACCCGTTTTACCACTGCCCGTTCTTCTGCAGCTTGCGAATCCGCCGCTTCACCAGATCGCGCTTCAGCGTGCTCAGCCGGTCAATGAACAGGATGCCGTTCAGGTGATCGATCTCGTGCTGCAGCGCGCGCCCCAGCAGTTCCCGGCCCTCGACCTCGAAGAACTCGCCCTTGACGTTCTGTGCGCGCACCTTCACGCGCGCCGCGCGTTGCACCTTGTCGCGAATCTCCGGCAGGCTCAGGCAGCCTTCCTCGCCGGTCACCTTGCCCTCACTCTCCACAATCTTCGGATTGATGAGAACAAGCCTCTCGTCTGGCTTCTCCTTAAAGTTGACATCGATCACCGTGATGCGTTTGGACACTCCGACCTGCGGCGCCGCCAGCCCGATTCCCTGCGCCGCATACATGCTCTCCCACATCTCGTCGACAAACTGCGCGAGCGTCTCCGTAAACTCCGTCACCGGTTCACCCGGTTTCGCCAGAATCGGATCAGGATACTTCACGATTGGAAGAATCTTCTTCGACGCCTCAAACGCAGCCGATCCGCCGGCCTCTTTCTCCGAATTGGCTGTCGTCTCACTCATGCTCAAAACGCCCGGATCTGCTCGCAGTAACCCTGAAAGTTGCGCTGCAGCTCTCCCAAGCTGTCTCCGCCGAACTTCTCCAGCACCAGCCGCGCGACCGTCAGCGCGACCATCGATTCGCCTGCAACTCCCGCCGCGGGAACCACGCAAACATCCGACCGCTCATACGATGCCTTCGTCGTCTCGCGGGTCTCAAACGAGACCGACGCCAGCGGCCGCCGCAGCGTCGAGATGGGCTTCAGATACCCGCGCACCACGACATCTTCGCCGTTCGACATCCCACCCTCGATGCCGCCCGCATTGTTATGATCGCGGCGAAAGCGCGTGAACTCTCCGCCGCTCTCATCTTCCGGCGCATAGGAGATCGCATCATGCACTGCTGAGCCAGCGGATTCAGCCGCCGTCACGCCGCGTCCCAGCTCCACCGCCTTCACTGCTTGCAGACTCATCACCGCCTGGGCCAGCAGCCCATCCAGCCGCTCATCCCAATTGGCGTGGGTTCCGATGCCCGGCGGCAGGCCATGCACCACCACCTCGAAGACGCCGCCAACCGTGTCGCCCGTGCGCAGAACCTTGTCGACCTCGGCCTTCATGCGCGCCTCCGACTCCGGATCGACGCAGGCCAGCAACACCTCTTCGCGATCGGCGAGCGCGGCAATCTCTTCAAACGAAGCCGCGCGCGCCAGCTCAGCTGCACCTACACGCACGACATGGCTTGCCACCTGAATCCCTAACTCGCGCAGCAACAACTTCGCCAACGCGCCACAGGCAACGCGCGCCGCCGACTCACGCGCGCTGGCGCGTTCCAGCACGTAACGAGCATCTTTGAAGTTGTACTTCAGAGCGCCTGCAAGGTCCGCGTGCCCTGGCCGCGGACTCGTCACCGGCTTATGCTGCGCCAGATCGCCCGTCTCCACAGGCAGAATCTGTTCCCAGTTCTTCCAGTCGCGGTTGGCCAGCGTCATCGCAACTGGCGAGCCGATCGTCTTGCCGTGCCGCACGCCGGACAGAATCTGCGCCGTGTCCCGCTCGATGCGCATGCGCCCGCCGCGGCCATAGCCCTGCTGCCGCCGCCAGAGCTCGTGGTTGACGAACTCCTGGTCGACCGGAACGCCCGCAGGCAATCCGCTGACCAGCGCCACCAGCGCCTCGCCGTGGCTCTCCCCTGCCGTAGAAAATCGAAGCATAAAAATAAAGAAGATCGAAAAATCAAACGCCGATAGTCGATTATAACGGCTGCTCTCGCGCGCCAATCCCTCTCAGCCGAAACGCCTCAACTCGAAACGCGCAACTTGAAATGCGCAACGGGACGCACACACTCACTCACCACCCTCCACACTTCCAATCGTCTGCTCGGCAGAACCTTTCTTCGCCTCCAGAAACCGCCGCGAATCGAACAGCGGCCGTTCCATCGACCGCACCCACTCCGTTGTCTCCTCCGCTCCCTTGCCGCTCTCACGAGCCCCCGCAAACTCCGCGCGCATGGTCTGGAACTTCGCTTCCAGATCATCCAGCGCACTCAGCAGCAGCGCTTCCGGCGTCATCGGCAGCTTGGGCGAGCCGAACTCCAGCTTGCCGTGATGCGCCAGGATCATATGCTCGACCAGCAGCCGCAGCGGCTCGGGAAACAGCACCGGAGCCTCGCCCGCCTGTCCTGCGCGCACCCGGGCCTCTGCATCCATCGCGGTGATCGCGTCCGCCAGCATTCTCTGCGCAATCGAGATGTGTCCGATCAGCTGCCCCTCCAGCGTGTAGCTGAAGCTCGAGCGCCAGCTCAACTCGCGCACCTTGCCGATGTCATGCAGGATCGCGCCCGTTAGCACCAGATCGGGATCGGCCTCCGGATAAAACGGCAGCATCGCGCGGCAGACGCGCACCAGCACCAGCACATGCTCCAGCAGCCCGCCCAGCCACGCATGATGCAGCCGCTTGGCCGCTGGCGCCTGCTGGAAGGCGGAGCCCACCGCCGGATCGTCCAGAAAATGAAACACCAGCGCGCGCAGATGAGGATTCGTAAACTCCTCCACGTACCCGCGCAGCTCGGCAAGCATCGCCGCGACATCGTATTGAGTCGTAGGGACGAAGTCTGCGGCGTCGATCTCGCTGTCCGAAACGGCGCGCATCCGTGTCAGCGTGATCTGAAACTTGCCCTGATACTTCGAGATCAATCCCTGCACCTTGACATAGCAGCCCTCGGCGCACGTCTCCAGCACAGGCGCGAACTCCTCCCACATCCGCGCTTCCATCTGCCCGGTCTTGTCGGCGAGTGTCAGTGCCAGGTATTGTCCACCTCCGCCCTTGCGCTCGCGCAGGCTTAGCGAGGACAGGCAGAAGAAACTTGTGACCGCCTGGTTCTCAAACCTCGGCGCATCGGCAATATAGAAGTCTTTCATCGGCTCGACTCAGCATACGACGAGAGCCCCACGCTGGGGCTCTCTGATATCCGCGATCCGCCACGAATGATCATCGCTAACAATTGCCGCTATTGCGGTGACGACGTCCCCGCGGGTGCAGGCTGTTTGGCGGCCGGTGCAGCTGCCGGCGCAGTCGACGTCCCACCCAGCGCGGGGTTTACCGTAGGCGCAATTTGCGGCGTGTTGTCCACCGGCTTCGGCTTCTCCTGCAGCCGCTCCTTAGGAGTCTTGGGCTCGTTCTTGGCGCGCTTGTGTTTCACCTTCTTATGCTTGCCGGTGTTGCCGTTCAGGCCTAGCGGTGCAGCCTGTTCTTTTTCGGTCGTGTTCTCCTCTGGCGTAG
The DNA here is from genome assembly GCA_036509515.1 of Acidobacteriaceae bacterium. GTDB lineage: Bacteria > Acidobacteriota > Terriglobia > Terriglobales > Acidobacteriaceae > Granulicella. The sequence continues at coordinate 12,290 of DATCFM010000004.1, read as the reverse complement.
GCGCCACCGGTCGAGCCGACGTCTTGGCCTCCGCGCGCGCCAGCGTCTCCTGCGCGCGCTTCTCCTCATTCAGCCTCTCGCGGCTGGAGAACCGTGTCTTGTGCTCCGGCCCAGCCTTAGGCGCCAGCGCGTCCACGTTATTCTCGTCGAACCCCGTCCCCGTCGTGATGCTCGTCATCGTATCCGTGGGCGCCATCGCCGCTCCCGCCGTCTGGCCCTCCATCGCTGTTCCCGCCGACGTCGCCGCCGTCTGCGTCGTGCCCGCAGGCAACGACTTCCGCGGCGCCTGGCCGTAGCGGATTTTCTCGCGGCGAATCTTATGCCGCTTCACCCGCCCGGAGGCATTCTGCACGCGGCCCGCACCGCTCTGTTTTGCAGCCCGGTCCGCCTGCTTCTCAGCCAGCTTCTCCCGAGCTGCCGCAAGATCCTCCTGCGCTCTCTGGGCCTTCTCCTGCTCCACGCGCTGCTTCTTCAGGACCTTCTTCTTCAACGGTGGCGGCGCATAAGCCGTAAACACCGGCTTGCTCTCCTGCCGGCTCGCGCCCGTATCAATAAATCCGGGCTTGATGTCGATGTACGCATCCTCGCGCGCCTTGGTCAGGTAGGCCCGAAGCGCCGGCTGCAATTGCTGGAAATAGATCGCCTCCTGCACCTGCCGCTCCACATCCGCCAGCGGCGGAATACCGGCCTTCTGGTGGCTGTCCACCCGCAGAATCACAAATCCCTGCCGCGTTCGGATCGGTTCGGTAAATCCGCCCGTAGGCAGCGAAAACGTAGCCTTCTCGAGCACATCGCCCAGCGTGCCGCGCTTGAAGTCGCCGAGGTCGCCGCCGGCTGCCGCCGTTGGCCCTCCCGAGGACGCCTTCGCCACATCGGCGAAGTTTCCTCCCGTCTTCAGTTTGGCCTCGACCTCATCCGCCTTCTGCTGCGCCGTGCTCAGCTGCGCATCGGTGGCATTGTCCGGCGTCGGAATCAGGATCTCGCTCAGATGCACCTGCTCCGGCACCTCGAAGTCCTTGCCATGCGCCGCATAGTAGGCCTCTTCCTCGCCGTGGGTCATGTTCAGCTTGCGGCCCACCTCGTTCTGCACCACCTGGTTGGTGATGACCGAGTTCCGGATCCTCTGCTTGAAATCTTCAAACGAGACGCCCTGTTGTTCAGCCGCCTTCTGCAGCGCCTCCATCGAGTCCAGATGGTTCTGCTTGCGGATGTCGTCCAGCTGCCGCATCGTCTCGGCATCACCGTTGATGGCAAGCTCCTTGCCTTTAGACAACAGCAGTTGCTGGTCGATCATGTCGCGCAGCAGGTTGTGCAGCTTGTCATCAATTTCGCTCTGAGGAACGTTCTGCTGGCGCGCCTCGTCCGCCAACTGTTGCTCGGCCCGTTCGTATTCGCTGCGCGTGATGATCTGGTCGTTCACGCGCGCAACCACATCCTCAACGACCTCGCCGTTCGGTGTGATCGGCGTTGCCGCCGGAAGCGGTGGCAGTTGCACGGCCGGAGCCGGCGCAGCGGTCTCCGTCGTCGCGCCCGGAACCGGATAGCTAGGCTGCTGCGCGCGCACCTGCGCATCGAGGCCCGGCGCGGTTAAAACCAGGGCGGCTGAAACCAGAGCGGCTGCCATCACCGCGCCCGCAAGCCGGCCCGTAAGCTTGACATCTAAGTGGATCTTGATCATCCGTTCCTTCGGAATCCTCTCATCGCTTCCGGCGACTGACTCAGCCGATAGCGAATCCTGCTGCGGCACGCCGGTCCTGTCCGTACGCGTGCTGCCGCTCATTTCGTTGGACCCCAGCGCTGGTCTAAGGTCATCCGGTCGAAGTCCATTCTACCTGCCAAAACGCTCACCGTGCGGCGCCCGGCGGCTCACGGTCGAATGCTATACTTCGTCCAACGGATGACGGCTCTTTCTGCCTCGCGTTTTGGGCCCCCGTCCCGCTCTCCGAGGTCGCTCCGCTCTATGAAATCCCCGAAATCCCAGAACGGCCGGATCTCCCGCACCCGCCGCGCGCTCTTCTCGGCAGCCATCTTCCTGGCCGCCTGCGGCGTTACCGGCTCCATCATCGGCGGCCACGTCGCCGCCCAGTCGGCTACCGACGAGTCCTCGCTGCGCGATTCTATGAAGCAGTTCACCGACGTCTACTCCCTCGTCGAGCAGAACTACGCCGACAAGCTGAATCAGGACCAGGTGGACAAGGCCATCTACGACGGCGCCATCCCCGGCATGCTGCACGTCCTCGATCCGCACTCCAACTTCTATGATCCCAAGTCATTCGCGCAGATGCGCGAAGACCAGCACGGCAAGTACTACGGCGTTGGCATGACCATCCAGCCCCAAGGCAACAAGATCGTCGTGGTCGCGCCCTTTGAAGGAACTCCGGCGTACAAGGCCGGCATTCGTCCCGGCGATGTAATTCTTTCCGTCGACGGCAAGGCCACGGAAAACATGGACTCGACCGCCGTCGCGAATCTGCTCAAGGGTCCCCGTGGAACCCATGTCGCGGTCACTATGGCGCGCGAAGGCTCGCCCAAGCCGCTGGTCTTTGACCTCATCCGCGATGAGATTCCCCGCTACTCGGTCGACCTCGCCTTCATGATCCGGCCGGGCATCGGCTACATCCATATCACGCAGTTCATCGAGACCACCTCGCACGAGGTGCAGGAAGCGCTGACCAAGTTCGGCCCCAACGTGCAGGGCATCGTCATCGACCTGCGCGAGAACCCCGGCGGCCTGCTCAACGAAGCCGTCAACACCGCCGACAAGTTCCTGCAGAAGGGCCAGATCGTCGTCTCCCAGCGTGGCCGTGCCTTTCCCGATCAGGTCTACCGCGCCCCCCAGGGCTCAACCCTGAAGTACCCCATCGTCATTCTGGTCAACCGTGACACCGCCTCCGCCGCGGAGATCGTCTCCGGTGCCCTGCAGGACCATGACCGCGCACTCATCGTCGGCGAGACCACCTTCGGCAAGGGCCTGGTCCAGACCGTCTTCCCGATCTCCGAGAACACCGGCCTCGCACTCACCACCTTCCACTACTACACGCCCTCCGGCCGCCTCATTCAGCGCAACTACAACGGCGTCTCGCTCTACGACTACTACTACGTCCGCGCCGACGCGCTGCCCGCCGACAAGTCCAACCGCGAGGTCAAGCTCACCGACGCTGGCCGCCCGGTCTATGGCGGCGGCGGCATCACGCCGGATGAAAAGATTCCCGAGCTCAAGAGCGATCATCTCCAGGACGTTCTGCTGCAACATCGCGCCTTCTTCGATTTCACCCGGCATTACCTCGCCGACCACACGGTCACCCGCGATCTCGTCATCGACGACGCCATGATGAAGCAGTTCGAAGATTTCCTCCGCGCGCAGACCCCGAAGATCGACTTCACCGACAAGGAAATGGCCGACAATCTTGACTGGGTCAAGTCAAGTATCAAGGCCGAACTCTTCACCTCGCAGTTCGGACAGAATGAAGGTCTGAAGGTTCGCGCCGACTGGGATCCGCAGATCCAGAAGGCCCTGACCTTCATGCCGGAGGCGCTAGCGCTCGAGGAACACAAGCTTCCCTCCGAACAGAAGAGCACCGAAACCGCAACCGCGAAGCGCTAATAGATCTATCAGCTCACTCAAGGGCCGCGCCAGTCGGCGCGGCCCTTGTCTGTGGAGCACAGACTCCGTTGAGGTTAGAATCGGAGGCAGAATTCGCCTGCCTTCGCCTCAGGGTCCATCGAGACAGCGGCTCTAAATCCAGTCCATGCCCTCCAGCCCGCTCATCGCCGTCGTCGAGGACGAGGACCACCTCGCCCAGGGTCTGCTCTTCAACCTTCGTGCCGAGGGCTACCGCACGCACCTCGAATCGGACGGCAACGCCGCCCTCACCTGGTTGCTTACAACACCTGAACCACCTGCAGCCGTGCTGCTCGACGTCATGCTCCCCGGACAGGACGGCTTCTCTATCGTTCGCGCCCTCCGCCAGACCGGCCGCTTTATTCCTGTCCTTCTGCTCACCGCGCGCGGGCGCACCGAGGATGTCGTCGAAGGCTTCTCCGCCGGCGCCGACGACTACCTCGCGAAACCCTTCGACCTCAATATCCTCCTCGTCCGGCTCGCCGGCCTGCTGCGCCGTGTCCACTGGACCGCCTCCAACTCAGGTTCTACCGAAGCCCCAGCACCCACGCCCACCGCATTGCAGCCAGTCTTCACCCTCGGCGATCGCACTATCGACTTCGACGCGCTGGAGATTCACACCGCGGGCGGCACCATTCATTTGACCTTGATGGAAGCCGATCTGCTCCGCTACCTGCTCGAGCATCCCGGCAAAATCGTGGCCCGCAAAGAGCTGCTTGAGAATGTATGGCACGTCCACGAGGACACCGATACCCGCGCCATCGACAACTTCCTCGTCCGCCTCCGCCGCTACCTCGAACCCGACCCCGCGCATCCCGTGCACTTCCTCACCGTGCGCGGAGTCGGCTACCGCTTCATGCCCGTCGGAGAATCGCCGCCGGCGTAAGGGATCGTCGTCGCACTCATCATCCATTCAGGAGGAAGCGCATCAAATCCGTATGAGCACCCTGAATCTGGTGATCGAGAACATGCACTGCGGCGCCTGTGTCCGCCGCGTGGCCCAAACCCTGAATGCGCTTCCCTCCACTCACGCGGAAGAGGTGCGCGTCGGCGCCGCCCGCATCACCACCGAGGCCGATCCCACCCAAATTGAAGAGGCGCTGCGATCCGCGGGCTATCCCGCGCACATCGAATCCTGAGCAAGTGAATCAACAGCCGTGAGCCCATGAGTCAACAGCCCTGAGCATGAATCAACAAACCCTCCAGATCGCCGGCATGAGCTGCGCCGCCTGCCAGCAGCACGTCGAGCGCGCCCTGCGCTCGGTCGCCGGCGTCGACGATGCGAGCGTCAACCTCTTGGCGCACACCGCACACGTCGTCTCCGATCATCCGCTCGACACCAAGCCGCTCATCGACGCCGTGCGTCACGCCGGCTACGACGCATCGCTCCCCACCACAACTCCCACCACAACCTCAGCAGCACAAACCAGCACCGGAACTACAGAATCCGCCCACGAAAAAGCTCTCGCCTGGCGAGCATCCCTCAGCCTGGTCGCCGGGCTTCTCGCGATGGTGCTCTCGATGCCGCTGATGATGGCGAGACGCAGCGCCGATCCGCTATTGAACGCCGCGACTCATCTCCTCGCGCCCGTCATGCCCTCCGCGCTGATGAATCTTCCCGCACAACCGCTGCGGTGGATTCTCTGCGCGCTCGCCCTCGCCGTCATGCTCTTCGCCGCGCCTGAAATCTATCTCGGAGCATGGCGCGCCGCACGCCACCGCGCCACTAACATGAATACGCTGATCGCTATCGGCACGCTCAGCGCCTTCGCGGCCTCGTTAGTTGCGACGATCCGCTCCACGGGCGCCGTAAACACGGGCGCCATGAACTCCAGCAGCGACGTCTACTTCGAGTCCGTCATCCTCATCCTCGCGTTTCTCCTCATCGGCCGCTGGCTGGAAGCACGCGCACGTCATCAGGCCACGGGTGCCCTTCGCGCCTTCGCCCAGCTGAACGTCAGCACCGCACGTCTGCTCGAAGTGGACATCACCGTCGACCACCCCAACTACGCGGCAGCCCGCGACACCGTTCTGCCCACCGACGCCATCGAGCCCGGCGATCTCGTTCGCGTTCTCGCCGGCGACCGCATCCCGCTCGACGGCATCATCGTCGACGGCCGCAGCTCCGTCGACGAATCCATGCTCACCGGCGAGCCTCTCCCCGTAACCCGTGCGCGCGGAGACCGCATCACAGGCGGCGCGCTGAACCTCGACGGCGTCCTTATCGTGCGCGCCACAGCGGTCGGCAGCGCATCCACCCTCGCGCAGATGCAGCGCCTGCTCGAACAGGCGCAGGCCACACGCGCCCCCATGCAGCGCCTCGCCGACCGCGCCAGCGCCATCTTCGTTCCAACCATCCTCATCTTCGCAGCCGTTGCGTTCACCGTCTGGGCCATCGCGCTCAACTCCGGCGGCCGCCATCAAGGCTTCGCGCAGCCGCTCGCCATCGCCATCGCCGTGCTCATCATCGCCTGCCCCTGCGCCATGGGGCTCGCGGTTCCCGCGGCGATCACCGTCGCGCTGGGCCACGCCGCGCGCGCCGGCCTCCTCATCAAAGGCGGCGAATCGCTGGAGCGCCTCGCAACCCTCGACACGCTGGCGCTCGACAAGACCAGCACACTGACCGAAGGCCGTCCCCATATCGCTCACTTCACCCTCGCACCCAACGCCGAATACGACGCGCCCACACTCATCGCCGCAGCAGCCGCGGTCGAGCGCTTCTCCACGCATCCACTCGCCGCAGCCGTAGTCGCCTTCGCCTCCACACAACCGCAACCGCCCACACTCCTCACCGTCGAAGACGCGGAAGTCCTCCCCGGTACCGGTATCCGCGCGCGCGTCGGCGGCCGCACCCTCGCCATTGGCAACGCCGCTCTGTTCGCAGACACAAATCCTCCCGCCAGCCTTTCCACACCATCCGAACTCGCTCACGCAACTCCGCTCTTCCTTCTGCTCGACGGCCGCGCGCAAGCCGTCTTCTTCGCCACCGATCAACTCCGCCCCGAAGCCGCCGAAACCATTCGCGAGCTTCGCAGCCTGAACATCGCCACCCTCATGCTCACCGGCGACACGCGCAACTCCGCCGAAGCCATCGCACGCGAAGCCGGCATCGTCGAGGTCCGCGCCTCGCTGCTTCCCGCGGGCAAGCTCGAAGCCATCCGCGAGCTGCAAGCCAACGGCCGTCGCGTAGGCATGGCCGGTGACGGCATCAACGACGCCGCCTCGCTCGCCCAGTCCGACGCAGGCTTCGCCATGTCTTCCGGAACCGATCTAGCCCGCGAAGCCGGAGACGTTCTCCTCCTGCACGCCGACCTTCACCTCATCCCCGCGGCCATCCGTCTCAGCCGCCAGGCAACAGCCGTCATGCGCCAGAACCTTGGCTGGGCCATCGCCTACAACGCCATCGGCCTGCCCATCGCCGCCGGAGCCCTCTACCCGCACTTCCACATCCTTCTCAGCCCGGTGCTAGCCAGCGCAGCCATGGCCCTCAGCTCCGTAAGCGTGCTGGCCAACTCCCTCCGCCTTCGCCATGCACGTCTAACTCCCTGACACCAGCCCCATCCCCTCGCAAGTTACACTTGCCATCAGGCAGCCTTCACGTGCGTATCTTTACCCGCTACATTCTTCGCGAAGTCGTCGGCTACGCTCTGCTCGGCGGCGTGCTGTTCACCTTCATTCTCTTCATGCGCTACCTGCTCCCTCTGCTGGAGCTGGCCGTGCGCGGCGTCGCCTCGCCGCTCGATCTTCTGCGCCTCATCGGCTACCTGCTGCCCAACTTCCTCACGCTCACCATTCCGATGGCAGTCCTCATCGGCATCCTGCTGGGTCTCAGCCGTCTCGCAGCCGACAGCGAAGTCACCGCGATGCGCGCCAGCGGCCTCGGCGTTCTCTCCTTCGTTCGCATCGTCAGCGTCATCGCTGTGCTCTCGTGGATCGGCGGCCTGGCCAACTCGCTCTACATCGCCCCCCGCGCCGCGCAGGCGCTGCTTCATTACGAGGAGCAGAGCAAGACCTCGCAGGCGACCGTCGAGGTCCAGCCGCGCGTCTTCTACGAAGACTTCAAGAACTACGTCCTCTACACACAGGATGTTTTGCCCGGTGCCAACGGTACAGCCGTGTGGCGTCACGTCTTTCTCGCCGATCTCTCGCAAGCCGCCTCTCCGTACATCATCACCGCGCAGCAGGCCATCGTGCAGGCGGGCACAGAGCGCCAGACCCTGCGCCTCGACCTCGAGAACGGCTCCCGCCACGACATCTCTCCCAACGATCCAGCGCAGTATGACATCGCCACCTTCGCCTCCACCGTTCTGCCCATCCAGACCAGCCAGCAGGAGGACACGCACCTCAGCCGCCGCGACACGCCGATCATGGCGCTCAGCACCCGCGAGGTATGGAGCAGGGCGCACGGAGCAGACGGATCGGCCAACGCGCGCACGTATCTCATCGAGTTCTACCGCAGACTCTCCTTTCCCTTCGCCTGCCTGGTGCTGATGCTGGTCGGCGTTCCCCTTGGCCTCGCCTCCAAGCGCGGTGGCAAGGGAACCGGCTTCGCCGTCACGCTGCTGCTGGTCTTCATCTACTACTTCCTGTCGGAGATCGGAGTCGCCCTCGCGCGCCAAAACAAAATCCCCGCCTTCGCCGGTGTCTGGGGAGCCAACATTCTCTTTACCGTCGCCGGCGTCCTGCTCATCCAGCAGATGACGCGCGGCGGCGTTGCGCTGAACCTGCTTTCAAGCTGCGGGCTCGCGCTCGGCAAGGCCTTCGATCGCCTCATCGGCAGCCGCTTCTCCGCATCCGCGGGCTTCAGCGCAGGCGATGGCGTCCGTCGCCTTCGCCGCACGCTTCGCAGCCGCTTCCCGCTCATCCTCGACGAATACGTCATGGGCGGCTTCGTCAAAAACTTCATCCTCATCCTCGCCTCCCTTACCGTCCTCTTCCTCATCTTCACCTTCTTCGAGCTCATCGGCGACATCATCAAATACCGCACGCCGCTGGTCACCGTCGGCGACTACCTCCTCAATCTGATTCCATTCATCCTCTACAACATGACACCGCTCTGCTCGCTCGTCGCCGTGCTCATCACCTTCGGCGCGCTCAGTCGCACCAGCGAAATTACCTCCATGAAGGCCACCGGCATCAGCCTCTATCGAGTCGTCACACCTGTGCTTCTGGTAGCGGCCGTGCTGTCGGCGCTGCTGTTCGCCTTCGACGAAGGCTATCTCCCCGCCGCCAACCGGCGCCAGGAGGCGCTGCTCTCCAGCATCAAAGGCAAGCCCGCGCAGACCTTCCTTCGACCCGACCGAAAATGGATCTCAGGTGAAACCGGCAGCTCGTCCTCCGCCGAGCCGACGCGCATCTTCTACTACCAGTTCTTCGATCCCCAGGCCGAGGGCTTCGCCAAGATCACCGTCTTCGAGTTCCAACCCGGCTCCTTCACCCTCGCTCGCCGCATCTACGCCGAAAGCGCGCACTGGGACGACCGCGCCGGCCGCTGGGTCTTCGAGAACGGGTGGCAGCGCAACTTCAGCGGCGAAACTGTCAGCAGCTATCAGCGCTTCACCCAGGCCACCTTCCCCGAGGTCCGTGAGCAGCCCGCCTACTTCAAAAAAGAAGAGCGCCCGTCGCAGGAGATGTCCTACAGCGAGCTCTCCAGCTACATTCACGACCTGCAGCAGAGCGGCTTCGACACGACGCCACTTCGCGTGCAATTGAACCGCAAGCTCTCCTATCCTCTCCTGACGCTGGTCATGGCCATCCTTGCGGTTCCTTTCTCTCTGACCGCCGGCAAACGAGGCAGCCTCGCGGGCATCGGCACCGCCATCGGTCTGGCGATCGCCTACTGGGTCCTCGCGGGCATCTTCGAGAACCTCGGCAACGTCAACACCCTGCCTGCGGTGCTCGCGGCCTGGTCACCCGACCTGCTCTTCGCCATGGCCGGCTCCTATCTGCTGCTGCGCACCCCAACCTGAGCCCCTCTTCCGCATACACTGGAGACAGTATGCGAACCCAAACAATTCTCCTCGCCCTTGCAGCCACTACTCTTGCAGCCGCTACGGCCACAGCCCAGGCCACCAGACCCGCCGTCCACAGAACAACGCCGGTGCATCGTCCCGCCGCGGTTGAATGCGCCAAGCTGCCGGAGCTCTCTCCGAAGATCCCGGCACTCCCTGCCGGCACTCCCTGCCCCAAACCACTGTTCACCGTCACGCAAACCAGCAGCCTGCACGCGGACTACATCTCGCCGCTGGTAAGTCCGGAGCTGCGGCAGATGCTCGCCCCTGCGCCCATAGTCATCTCGCTCGTCTATGCCGATGAGAAGGCCGGTTCAGGTCCTCTCGTCGAGCACGGCAAGTCCACCGACGTCCTCTATACCGGCTATCTCGTCGATGGCACGACCTTCGACTCCTCCACCGATCCCGCCAAACCCCTCAGCTTCGTTCTCGGCGGACACCATGTCATTCCCGGTTGGGACATGGGCCTCGAAGGCATGCACATCGGCGGCAAGCGCCGTCTGTTCGTCCCTTACCAACTGGCGTATGGAGAGAATGGACGAGGTCCCATCCCGCCCAAGGCCATGCTCGTCTTCGACATTCAGGTGCTGAACCAGACCGATGCGCCGCCTGCGCCACCGGCTGGTGCAGTTGCTCCCAGACCACCTGCGCCGCACCTCCCGCCTGCGGCTCCTCACGCCCCCTCGCCCGCGGGAACAGCCGCTCCGCCGCCGGTGAACTCCACCACCCCGGCGACCTCAACGCAACCCACGCAGCCTTCTTCCACGATCGAACCGAAGAAGTAGAGCTAAATAAAATCAAGGGCGGAGCCGAACAGCTCCGCCCCTCATCCAATACCGCATGTTTACCCGCCTCAGTCCGCTCTTCCCCTATCTGCGCCGCTACTGGCACAGCTTTCTATGGGGCGGCCTGTCGCTGCTTATCTACAACTCCGCCAAGGTCGTTGTCCCGCTGCTGATCGGCAACGCCATCGACGACATGCGCCACGGCCTCTCCACCTCCCGCGTCGAGCACGACGCTCTTCTCCTCCTCGGCGTCGCCGTCCTCTCCGGCGTCTTTCTCTACCTCATGCGCCAAATCATCATCGGTGCCTCACGCGAGATCGAGTTCGACATCCGCAACGACCTCTTCCAGCACCTCGAAACCCAGCCTCCCAGCTTCTTCCAGCGCCATCGCACCGGCGACATCATGGCCCGCTCCACCAACGACCTCAGCGCCGTGCGCCAGCTCCTCGGGCCCGCGATCATGTACTCGGCCAACACCGTCGTCTTCACTGCCGCCGCGCTTCCGTTCATGATCCACATCAGCCCGCGCCTGACGCTCATCGCCTTTCTTCCGCTGCCCTTCGCGTCCATCCTGGTGCAATACTTCGGCGCGCGCATCCACATCCGCTTCGAGCGCATCCAGGCCATGTTCTCCGACATCTCTGCGCAGGCCGAGGAAAACTTCTCCGGCGCTCGCCTCATCCGCGCCTTCGCTCAGGAAGAGGCGCAGATCGCCGCCTTCGAAACCTCCAACCAGGAGTACATCCGCCGCAGCCTGCTCCTCGCCCGCCTCATGGCCATGCTCTGGCCCACGCTCGAGTTCGTGCTCGGCATCTCGCTGATGCTCACGCTCCTCTTCGGCGGTCGCGAGGTCGTCATGCACCGCATGAGCGTCGGCCAGTTCACCAGCTACAGCGTCTACATGGTGCAGCTCACCTGGCCCATGATCGCGATCGGCTGGGTGACCAACCTCGTCCAGCGCGGCGCCGCCTCCGTAACCCGCATCCACTCCCTCATGACTGAGCAGCCGGCCATCGACGACTCCGCCGCCGACCCCGCGCTCCTCCCACCGTCCGCGGAAACTCTGTCATCTCGACCGGAGCGCGGCGGAGTGGAGAGACCCGCAGTTAGATCAGCCCCCGCGCTCATCCGCGGCCACATCCAATTCCGCAACCTCAGCTTCACCTACGCCACCGGCGGCGAAGTCCTCCACAACCTCTCACTCGACATCCCCGCCGGCTCCTCGCTCGCCATCACCGGCCCCACCGGCTCCGGCAAGTCCACCCTCGTCTCGCTCATCCCACGCCTGCAGGACGCTGATCCGGGAATGGTCCTCATCGACGGCCGCCCCATCCGCGATTACCCCCTCGAAACCCTCCGCCGCGCCATAGGTTTTGTACCTCAAGAAACTTTCCTCTTCTCCGAGACCATCCGCGAGAACATCGCCTTCGGCGTCAACGAAACGAGCGACGACGCCGTGCTCAACGCAGCCGAGACCGCGCAGATCGGCGCGGAGATTCTTGAATTTCCACGCGGCTTTCAGACCGTGGTCGGCGAGCGCGGCATGACGCTCTCCGGCGGCCAGAAGCAGCGCACTGCCATCGCCCGCGCCCTTCTGCGCGACCCCCGCATCCTCGTCCTCGACGACGCACTCGCCTCGGTCGATACCTACACCGAAGAACAGATTCTCAGCGGTCTGCGCGACGCCATGCAGGGCCGCACCACCATCCTCATCGCCCACCGCGTCTCCACCGCCCGCAACGCCGACCGCATCGCCGTCCTCGTCGATGGCCGCATCGCCGAGCTGGGTGCCCACGACGAACTCCTCGCACGCGGCGGCTACTACAGCGAGCTCTTCGAGAAACAAAGCCTCGAAGAAGAGATCGTCAACGC
>DATCFM010000003.1:0-2255 GCA_036509515.1 Acidobacteriaceae bacterium | reverse complement strand
CGCAATCACGATCCGTTGCCGCTGTCCGCCAGAGAACTGGTGCGGATAGTCATTCATGCGGCGCTCCGGACCGGGCAGCGCGACCTCTCGCATCGCTGCCAGAACACGCTCGCGGACCTCGCGCCGTGCTGTCCTCGGAGCATGCGCGAGCAACGCTTCCGCAATCTGCCGCCCCACCTTCATCACCGGATTCAGCGCCGTCATCGGCTCCTGAAAGATCATCGCCATCGATCTGCCGCGATGCCGCCGCATGGCCTGTTCGGGCAGCGCCAGCAGGTCGTCCGTCACTCCATCAGCGCGCACCAATTCGATCGCGCCGCTCACCGCTGCGCTCGGCGGAAGCAGTCGCAGCAACGCCAGCGAAGTCGCGGATTTTCCTGACCCTGACTCCCCGACCAGCCCCAGCGTCTCACCCGGAGCAATCTCGAACGACACGCCGCGCACCGCCTCCTGCTGCGAGAACGCAATGCGCAAATCCCTCACCGACAACAACGGTGTACCCAACAGCGGCGAAGCCTCGTTATGTCTAACCAACGTCACCATCCGAGCATAGCGGATCGGCAACCTTAGCACCCCATCACTCCACCGCGCTGAACGTTCGCCACGGACTGATCTTCATGTCGCCCTCGGCGCCCACGCTCCACACGCGCCAGCGATATCGTCCAGCCTCACCCGCAAACTGTGCGATGACGTGCGTCTGCAATCGCGGGCTCCGATCCTCCACCAGGTACAGTCGCGCGTCCGACCACGAACCTCCCCTGCCCCTCTGCCACTCCACCACCTGCAGCCCGGCACCGCCGTTGTTATCCCACACTAACTCGGGCTGTGGCACGCACTGAGCTCCATCATGCGGAGTCGCCAGTGAAACGCCCTTCACCCCGCCGCGCCGCTCCGCCGCCGACGTCGGAGCTGTCTCCATCAGCCTCTCCCGAACATTCGTCTGCTCGAACTGAGGCAGATTCAGCGACATCTGCAGCACCCTCCACTGCTCATTCTTTGCTGTGCGCAACACCACCAGCGGATGCGCGACGCCAAACACATTTTTCGACGAAGCCACCACGCGCAGCGCCACCGCAGCAAGCCCACCGTTGGTCGAAACGTGCTCCACCTCCACACGAAACGACGCATCCCCAGCGACTGCATCTCCCGTCGTCGTAAGCATTCGTCGCACCCCCTCAGACAGGTTGCCCGCCATCGCAGGGTCGGCCTCATCGCCCATCGATTCACCGTTCAGCAGACGCTTCATCGCACTCGTCGCCACCGCCGCTGCCGCCCGTTCCTGGCTGGTCAGAGCGACCTGCACGCAGCCTGGACAATCCTTGCCCGGCTCGCTCATCCACAGCGCAAACGCACGCGCCGCCGCCATGTGCACAGCATGCGAGAGGATCGCAACCTGCTCCAACTGCGGTTCGTCCTCCGTCACTCCATCCTGATAAAAGCTTGCCGGCCGCAGCATGGCCAGACCATACGCACCCTGCATCTGGTTCCACCACGAAGAGGGCAACGCTCCCAACAGCACGTCCGGATACGCCGCCGCCCCCTGCGCAGTCCTCAGCTTCTCCGCCAACTTGTCCGGGTCCACCTCCGTGAACGTAACCTCCAAATTCGGGAAAGCCCTTCGCAGCCTGTCCATAAACCGCTGCACCACAGCACTAGGCACAGGCGCTGCTTTCCGCTTACCCGCCTCACTCATCGCGCTCGTCGACTCTCCAAGGCCGGCCAGATCCACCCCGTGATTGCTCGCGGCCGTTCCAAAGCTACCCTCCGTCTGACCAAGATTGCCGCTCTCGATCCCATACGTGCCCGACGTCGTCCCGTAGTTGCCCGCCGTCTGCCCAAAGCTCCCCGCCTCCTGCTGCTTATACCCGATGCCATTGTGAGCCGCCGGAGCATCCTCTCCAGGTCCGGAATGCGGCGCACTGATGGTTGCGCTGCTGGCGTCCACACCGTAGCTCGAGGAGCTCTGCCCATACGTACTAGAGCTCTGCCCAAAGTTCCCCGGCGTCTCCTCCACGTAGGTCGACGGCCGCACATCATGCAGCGCGAAGATCGCAGCAAGGGCCGTCTTGGGAGGACGATTCGGCGCGACCACAAACCACACAATCAGTGGCCCCTGCCGCAGCGCCCTCAGCGACTCCGACGAATCTCCATCCTGCGCCTGCGACGCAACAGCACAAGCCAGCAGCGTTGCCGACAAAAGCCCCGCCACGCCTCGCCTGCTCACCACCGCTGCCTCCACTCCCAACGACTTCAGT
>DATCFM010000002.1:0-12733 GCA_036509515.1 Acidobacteriaceae bacterium | reverse complement strand
AGGCAGGGCTGACGGCGCAGAGCGTGGATGAGGCGCTGAAGGCCGCGGAGACGGCGGCTGGCGCCGATCCGGCAGCGGTAGCCGCGTGCGCGGCGGCTCCTGAGACGAAGGCTGCGGGAGAAGCTTCCTTGAAACTAGGCGAGGATGTGGGTGTGAGTCAGGCGCCGACGCTCGCAGTGAATGGGCATTTGCTTTCGGTCGCGTCGCTTCCATACGAAACGCTGAAGCAGATTGTGGCGTTCCAGGCGCAGCAGGATGGCATTACGGTGCATCTGCAACCGACGTTGACCACGCTGAAGTAGAGAGCCTTGTCGGGATGAGAAAGGCGCGTCATTGACGCGCCTTTCTGCTTGATGGCGGCGCATTTTGGCTGCGACTTCAGCGTCAAGGGCGAAGCGGATATCTTGTGCTGCGATGAGGTACGCGATCCAGCTTCCCGCAGACACGAAAGCCATCTCTCTAAATGGCTGTGCATTGTTGAGAAAATTGGAGGCGCGGGTCGGGATCGGACCGACGCATAAAGGTTTTGCAGACCTCGCAGGGGATTCTTCCTGGGGTGTAAGTTGTTATTGGATCCAATATTGGAGATTCCTGAGCAGCAATGGCATTGCTCAGGAAGTTGGAACGCGGTTGGTCATCATCACTCATTGGAGAGAATCATTATGGGTACGCGACGCGATTTTGTGAAAATGGTGGCAGGGGCGTCTCTCGCGCCTTCTGTTCTTCGCACTTCTCAGCCATTCGATGTGATGCCGGCGAAGACGAGCGGCCTTGCCGCCAAGGTGTATCTGGAACCCTTCGACTACCAGGGCGTGCGCTTACTGGATGGCATGTTGAAGGCTCAGTACGACCGAACGCGCGACTATTATTTCAAGCTTTCCAACGACGACATCTTGAACGGCTTTCGGCAACGAGCGGGGTTGCCGGCTCCCGGGAAGTCGATGGGTGGTTGGGCCCAGAACGACACCTCCGGCGTGTTTGGACAATGGCTCAGCGGCATGGCGCGTATGTACAAGGCCACCGGCGACACGGAGATGCGAGACAAAGCCGTCGTCCTGATGAATGGATGGGGCGAAGCCTTCCGCAAGGACGGCCAGCCCGTCACCTCGCGTCGCAAGGACCTCGGCGCCAGCCGGGTCCACTACTCCTACGACAAGACCGTGTGCGGTCTGGTCGACATGGCGAAGTACACCAACAGTAAGGATGCGGCCGCTCTCCTCGATCGCATGGTGGACTGGGGATCCGCGAAGCTCGACCGCATTCGGATACCGGCATCGCCAGAGGCCCCCGAGGCCTTCCCCTCGGGCAACGAGTGGTACACGCTTTCAGAAAACCTGTATCGCGGTTACGTGCTGACGGGCGATCCCAAGTACAAGACCTTCGGAGACGTGTGGCGATACGACAGCTACTGGGACAAGTTCGTCGACCAGGAAAATCCGGACATTCACAGTCTGCATGCGTACAGTCACGTCAACACGCTCTCGAGCGCCGCGATGAGCTATGGCGTGACCGGCGATAAGAAGTATCTGAAGGCAATCGTCAACGCCCACGATTATTTTCAGCGGGCGCAGTGCTATGCGACCGGAGGGTACGGTCCCGGAGAGAGCCTGGCCAACAATGACGGATCGCTCGGACGATCCCTTGAACGTACCGGCGACACGTTCGAGACGCCTTGTGGATCATGGTCCATCTTCAAACTCAGCAAGTATTTGCTGCAATTCACCGGCGAAGCAAAATACGGCGATTGGATGGAGAAGGCGGTTTATAACGGCATCGGCGCGGCACTGCCGATGGCGCCAGGTGGTCGCACACTTTATTACTCCGACTACCGTCTTGGCGGAGGCGAGAAAAATTATTACACCGCCGCCTGGCCATGCTGCTCGGGGACGTACATCCAGGATGCGGCGGACTATCACGACATTATTTACTTCAAGGGTGACCGGAGCCTGCACGTAAATCTCTTCATCCCGTCGCAGGTGGCATGGAAGGTGGATGATAACGCGGTGCAGGTCGAACAGGAGACGGATTTTCCGGCGTCCGACACGACCACCCTGACCGTGCGGCCTGAGAAGCCGGTGAAATTCAGCCTGAAGTTCCGCGTGCCGGGATGGAGCGAGGGAGCCTGGGTCAGTGTCAACGGCGACAAGCAGCCTATCGAATGTCGTCCGGGAACGTGGGCCGCGGTGGACCGCACATGGAATGCCGGAGACCGGATGGAGATTCATCTGCCCATGAAGCTCGCGCTCGCGGCGATCGACCAGCAGCATCCGCATCGTGTAGCGGTCGTGTACGGTCCTGTGGTGCTCGTGCGCGACGAGGAGAACGTTTTGGTGCCCGATCTCAATGACATTTCCAAGTGGATCGGCTCCAAAGGCCAAGGGCTGGAGTTCCAAGCCGAGAATCGCGCGACCGCAAGGTTTGTTCCTTTCTACGAGGTACGGGCACGTGCCAATTACCGCATGTACTTCGACCTGGAATCTGCGTAGGCGTAACGAGATCGGCGACGAGAACCGGTCTCGCCTATGGGTAGGGAATTGTGCCGGGGGGTCTTCCAGAACACCAGGCATGGCGGCGTGCCGAAAAGGGTGGGGGTCGCTACGTTTTCCGCTACTATGCCGCTTTCGCTATCCCGGATGAAAGTCTGTAAGTCCTTGGAAAGTTTGGAGGCGCGGGTCGGGATCGAACCGACGCATAAAGGTTTTGCAGACCTCTCCCTTACCGCTTGGGTACCGCGCCCCGTAACCTGCAACGACCCACAACGCTCCCTCGCGATGCAGGACAACACAAACACTTGTGGAGTGTACCGCAGAAGAGAGGTGTTATGGAGCGGGAGACCGGGGTCGAACCGGCGACATCTTCCTTGGCAAGGAAGCACTCTACCACTGAGCTACTCCCGCCCTGCCTTGGTTGAGTATAGCTAGTGGGTTGGGGTCTTGCCAAGCTGCGATGAGGCCCGTCTGGGGATGCTTAGCGCGGTTCTGGCTGTTGCGAGGGGGTTGCGCGCGAGCCTGGGATCTGGGGTGGTCCTACAGGCGGGGCTATGGGAGGCCGGGCCGGCTCGATGATGGGTTGATCTGGAGGAGGTTCAAAGGATGTGGCGTTGCCTGTGAGGTGAGGCATGGAAAGCGCGCGGCTGGCGAAGTGCACATCGTTCTCGCGAACGATGTGGGGGGTGATGACGATGAGCAATTCGCCGGCGTCTTTCTCGACTGAGCTGTTGGTTGTGCCCTGAAAGCCGGGGAGCTCGCTGAGGCCGGGGATGCCCTGGACGTCGCGCGTTTCGGAGGTGGTGACTTCGCTGGCCATCAGTGCGGTTTGGCCGGCGGGGACGGTTATGGTCGAGGTGAGCTGGCGGTTGGTGAGGACAGGAATGCCGTTCAGAGAACCGGCGCCGAGCGATTCGATCTTCATGTCGAGTTTGAGCAGGACCGAGTGGTCATGCAGGATATGCGGCGTGGCTTTCAGCGTAAGGCCGAGATCTTCGAACTGGATCTGCGGGACGGTGACTGAAGAAGTGCCGAGATACTTTTGCAGGAGCGAGCCGACGCTGGTGCCGTTGATGTTGAGTCCGGCGACCGAAGAGGCGAGAGAACTGCTGAGGCCGGTGGTATAGGTGGAGGTAACGATGGGATAGCGGGTGCCGGCGCGGAAGGTGGCGTCCTGCTTATCTCCGGAGCGAAGCTGCACGGCATCGAGGATGCGCACATCGCTGGAGTTGAGCAGAAGGTTGAGAGTGGAGCCGGAGCCGACGTAGAGACCGGCGAGAGAGAGACCGTTGCCAAAGATGCCCAGCAGATTGGTGAACTGGGCGCCGCTCACGGTGCCGGAGGCGATGAGAAACCCGACCTCGGTGATGAGGTCGGTGACGCTGTTGCCGGTGAGTTTGATGAGGCCGGCGGCGATGGCTTGATTGATGATGGACTGATTGGCGCCGACCAGCTGGGCGGCCTCGGCCGCGACCGAGAAGGCGCCGACGGAGGAGGGTAGCTGGACGCCGATGTTGCGGGTGTGGGTGCGATCGATCTCATAGAGGTTGATGTCGAGCATGACGTCGGAGCCGCCGTTGAGCAGGTTGGCGTAGGTGGCGTCGAGGGCTTTGAGACTCTGGCGATCGCCGCGCAGGACGATGGTATCGGTGGCGCTGCTTCCGGTGACCGATTTTAGATCGAAGATGTTGCGCGCAAGGTTGGCCATCTCGGTCATCTGGTCGGGCGGAAGGCCGGGCATATAGACGGTCTGCTCGAACTGCGGAAGGAGATGATCGCGATTGTCTTCGGTGTCCGCGGCGATGAGCACGGAGTTGGACTGCATGGGGACGGCAAAGGTATGGGTGAGATCGGCGGAGACGCGCGCGGCGTCGGCGAAGGTAGCGTTGTCTAGATCAATTCTGACGGGCGTGGTGACGGTGACGGAGGGATCGAAGACGACTTTGATGCCGAAGATGCTGTAAAGCGAACGGATGACATCTTGCGGAGCGCCGCGGAGATGGATGTCGCGCGTGCCGTGTTGGGGGGCGAGCTCGATGCCGCTGCTGAGCGAGGCTGCTGCGGAGTTGTTGAGGGGAAGCACGGATTCAGAATGCGTGGGAACAAAGGTGTTGAAGTGCTGGGCGACGATGGCGTTTTCGGGGTCGATGGCGCGGGCCTGATCGAGCAGAGCGTCAGCGCGCGCGGTGTCGCCGAGGAGGCGGGCTTTGGCGGCAGACTGCACAAGATCGGTGAGGCGGTGCTCACGCGTGACGGCGAGGGCGAGGGCGTAGTCGCGATGGCCGGGATCGAGCTGGACGGCGCGTTCGAAGTTTTTTTCAGCGGCGGCCAGGTTCTTGTGTTCGATGTCTTTGGCGCCCTGCAGATAGGCATCTTCGGCCTCGCGGGCTTGTTTGGACGAGACGGGACGGATGGGTACGACGGTTTCGCTGGATCTTGCGGGGGCGGCGCCTTGGGCGCCGGCAGGGATGCTGGCCGGGGCTGAGGCGGGATTCTGCGAGAAGCAAGGGACGGCCAGGAAGGCGAGAGTCAGCAAGGCTCCGTGCCGCAGCCAGAGCGGGCCGCATCGGGGGCCGTGGCGAGGGCTTCGGCGCGAGGGCAGGGTGGGCATATTGCTTGCAGATTAGACGAATGAAGTGCGCGGGCGTCGTTCAGCGGCAGGCGATTCCGGGGTCATTGTCTGCCGCGACCAGACTGCCTAGCGTCCGCCGCCAACGATCTGGAGGCCAGGGCGGGCGGCTGGACGGACGGAGCGCGGGGGACGGCGCATGCCGCGGCGGATCTGGGCGGAGTCGAGGTCAAGCTCGGCGAGCGTGCGGCTGAGGGTGTTGCGGTGCATGCCGAGCTCCTCGGCTGCCTTGCACTGGTTGCCGCGATGGCGAGCGAGGACTTCGAGAATGAAGCGTTTTTTGAACTCGCGCACCGCGTCGGCGTAGCTGACATTGGCGGCGTGCATCTGGAGGACGAGATTGTCGAGTTCGCGTTTCACTCGCTCAGGTTCCTTTAGGTCGTGACGTTGGTACCAGTGTGCGACGAGAAGCCGTGGTTGATCCAGAGAGGCGTTGTGTGCTTGAGGTGTTCCAGACCTTCGCGCAGCTGAAGCTTCAACTGCCGGGGCATGACGAAGGATACAGCATGAGCCCCGCGAAGCAAATAGGGTGCAATACAGGAATTCTGAACCCAGGGGGATGTGGGCAGAAACGCCGTGACGGCGAGCAGAAGAGCCGTCCCGAGAACGCCGCCGCGTACGAGTCCGAAGGCCGCGCCGCCCAGGCGGTCGAGCACGGTCAGGCCAACGGCCGAGGCGGTACGCTGGACGAGGCGTCCGAGCAGGCTTGCCAGCACCATGACGATGGCGACGATCAGCATGAACGCACAGAACTCGGCGAGGGGTGGCGAGTTGATGAGGCCGCGCAGGTAGAGGGCGGCGGATTGGTAGTTCCAGCAGGCGAGCACGAAGCCGATGATGAGGCCGGCGAGAGCGAAGGCCTCGCGCGCGAGACCGCGGATGATCGCGCGGACGATGGAGTAGACGAGAATGAGGGCGAGCAGCCAGTCGAGCGGGTTCATGCGCTAGGCGGCAGTGCGGGCTTCACGGCCAACGCTGCGGCCGCCGAGCGAGACCGAGACGATCTTCGAGACGCCGGGCTCCTGCATGGTGACGCCGTACATCACGTCCGCCTGCTCCATGGTGCGCTTGGAGTGGGTGATGATGACGAACTGCGTATGGGCGGACATTTCGCTGATGAGGCGGGCGAAGCGGCCGACGTTGGTCTCGTCGAGGGGAGCGTCGACCTCATCCAGCACGCAGAAGGGCGCGGGCTGGAACTGGAAGACGGCCACGAGCAGGGCGAGGGCAGTGAGGGCTTTTTCGCCGCCGGAGAGTAGAAGGACGTTCTGCAGCTTCTTGCCGGGAGGAGAGGCGATGATGTCGATGCCGTTCTGATCGGAACTTTTGGAATTGCCGGCGTCTGGATCGGTGAGGCGCATGAAGGCCTGGCCGCCGCCGAAGAGCTTGCTGAAAGTGGCGGAGAAGTTTTCGTTGATGATCTTGAACGCTTCATCGAACTTCTCGCGCGAGACCTCGTCGATCTCTTTGATGGAGGCCTGGGTGTTCTCAATGGAGTCGATGAGGTCCTTGCGCTGGGCTTCGAGGAAGCTGTGGCGCTGGCTGGTTTCGGTGAACTCTTCGAGGGCCATCATGTTGACCGGGCCCATGGCTTCGAGACGCTGCTTGAGCGCGCGGGCAACCTCGTCTTCGGTGTGAAGGGCATCGCCTTCCAGGCGTTCGATGGACGCATCTTCGCGGAGAGCAATGGCCTCGACGGAAAGATCGTTGAGGCAGGTGGCTTCGAGATGCTCGAGGTCGGAGGTGAGCTTGGCGGCGCGGGTCGAGAGAGTCGCGCGCTGTTCGCGGAGGGCCTCGGTCTCGTGGCGCAGCGTACGGAGCTTGGTGTCGAGCTCGGTCATCGCGGCGCGGAGAGACGTGGCTTCGGTGGAGAGCGTCTCGCCTTCGGCGATGGCCTGCGCGCGCATCTCTGCAAGCTCGGTCTGCTGCGCGGCGAGGGCGGTGTTTTCCTCTTCACGGCGGAGCTTTTCTGCGGACGCGGACGAAAGCTGCTGTTCGAGCTGCGCGGTGCGCTGCGACTGCGATTCGTAGAGGCGATTGGTCTGCTCGAAGTTGGCGCTGGCGTTGCGGCGGCGCTCTTCGAGGCCGGCGAGCGCGGCGTTGGCGGCTGAAGCGGCGGCCTGCAGGTCTTCGCGGCTGGCGCGCAGAGCTGCGATGCGCTCGGTTAGCTCGTTGACCTGCTGGTCTAGATTCGCGCGCTCCGCGTCGAGTGCGAGAGCTTCCTCGCGCTTGCGGGCGATGAGGTCCTGGCGGGACTGGCGCTGGTCCTGATTGCGGGCGATGGCGAGCTGCGACTCCTGCAGGCGGCGATCGATGCGGGTGGTTTCGGACTCCATCTGGCGGAGCGCGGCGCCGGAGTTGGCGCTCTCGCGCTCGGCGTCGCGGCGCTCATTGGTCTTCGCGTCGAGCGCGGCAGTGAGCTCTGCTATTTCACGTGTAAGAGCGTGTGTGTAGAGATCATTCTGCGATAACTCGGTTTCGATGGCTTCGAGCTTGGTCTGCACCTCGATGAGCTCGCGCTTGAGAGCGAGGGGGCCCTGCTCGCGGGGGCGGCCACCGGTAACCGTTACGTTATGAAAGGTCTCACCGGATGGCGAGAGGAAGAATGACTGCGGATTGGAGAGTGCGAGTGAACGCGCGGTTGCGTTGTCCGGTGCGACGAAGCCTTCACGCAGCTTGGGCAGGATGACTTCGAGCGATTTGCCGAAGCCGTCGAGAACGCGGATGCAGTCCTTGAGAGGAATGACGCCGTGGGTGGAGGTGGAGCTGGTCATGCCGTCGGCGAAGGGGAAGGCGGCCTGCGCGTCATTGGGGTGCACGAGAAAGGTGGCGCGGCCGGCGACGTCGGAGTTCAGCATGCGCATGCCTTCATCGGCGGCGTCCCAGCTCTTGACGACAATGTAGTTGAGCTCGTCGCGAAGGAACTCGTCGACGACGCTTTCGTACTGTCCATCGACTTCGAGGAAGTCGGCCAGCGTGCCTACGGGTGCGATGCCGGCGGCGTGCTGTCTTTGCGAGTTGGCGCGGAAGAGATTGCGTACGGTGTCGGTGGAGTAGCTGTGCTCGCGGATGAGCGATTCAAGCGAGCTGCGGCGGCCCATCAGGGTGGCCATCTCGGCGCGGAGCTCGTCGCCACGGCGGCGCGATTGGGTTTCGGCCTGGCGCTTGGCTTCGAGGGTCTGGCGAAGATCGGCGATCTCGGCTTCGAGGCGATGCAGGCGTTCGGTGACGCTTTCGAAGCTGAGCGCTACCTGGCCGCGCTGCTGGCCGAGAGCTTCGAGTTCAGCGCGTGCGACTTCAGATTCAGTGGCGAGACGCTCGTTCTCGTGGTCCAGTCCGGCGAGAGCGGCTTCAGCCTGCGCGATCTCGCTGTTCGCCTGGGCAGTCTTCTGCATGGCCTGCATCGCTGCGCGGCGCTGATTCTCGGCGGTCGCTTCAGTAGCGAGGACGTTACGTGTGGCTTCGTGGGCCTGGGCCTGCTGAGTCTGCGCGGCTTCGCGCGAGGTGGTGGCTTCGGCGGTGGCGTTCTCAAGGAAGCTGCGGTGCTGCTCGCGTTCGCCGGCGAGTGTTTCGAGTTGTCCGCGGGTGTGGGCCAGCTCGTCGTTCGCGGTAGCCATGCGCTGCTCGAGCTCGGCGACGCGATCGGTGTTGGAGTTCTGGCGTGCGGTGATGCGCTCGAGTTCGACGGCGCTCGAGTTGGCGCGGCCGCCGGCCTCGCGGATCTGGCTATCGAGCTCGTAACCACGGGCGACGCCGGCGGAGTGCTCGGCGTCCATCGTCTCGAGCTCGGCGGATTGCGCATCGATGAGGGAGGCGAGACGCGCGATCTCGGCTGCGGCCGCAGCCTGCTCGGCGTCCATCTGGGAGAGGCGGCTGGCGAGTACGATGCGGAGCTTGCCGCGGAGCTCATCGCGCAGCGCGCCGTAACGTTCGGCCTTGGAGGCCTGGCGCTTGAGGATGCCCACCTGGCGGGTGACCTCTTCGAAGATGTCGTTGACGCGGGCGAGGTTCTGGCGAGCGGATTCGAGGCGCAACTCGGCGAGGCGTTTTTTGGTTTTGAAGCGGGTGACGCCGGCGGCCTCTTCGATGATGCCGCGGCGATCGAGCGGCTTGGAGCTGAGAATCTGGCCGATGCGCTCCTGGCCGATCATGGCGTAGTTGTCGCCGCCGAGGCCGGTGCCCATGAAGATGTCCTGAATGTCGCGCAGGCGGCACATCTTGCCGTTGACCAGGTACTCGGATTCACCGGAGCGGAAGAGGCGGCGGGTGATCGTGAGCTCGCCGGCGCGAACGGGCGTGCGGCCGAACTTGCGGCGACGGATTTTCAGGACGACATCTTTTCCGTGCTCGGCAGCAGCGGCGTGCCGGGCGGTGGGCGCGTCTGCCTCATAGGTGGCGCCGGGTTGTGCTTCGGTAATTGCTTCTTCGGTCTCCTCGGCGCTCTGTGCGCGCAGGGCGGCCTCGTCCCAGTCGCCAGCGACGGAGATCTCGGTGGGCGCAACGGGCTCGCCATCGATGACGAGTTCGGGCTCGGCATTGGATTCATCCGGCGCGAGGGTGTTGCCGTCGTAGACGCCGGGGTCGACGAGGGTGAGCGACACCTCGGCCATGCCCAGGGGCTTGCGATCGCGGGTGCCGGCGAAGATCACGTCTTCCATCCGGATGCCGCGCAGACTCTTGGCCGACTGCTCTCCGAGCACCCAGTTGATGGCATCGGAGATATTGGATTTCCCGCAGCCATTGGGGCCAACGATGGCGGCGATGCCTTCGCCGGCGAGCTGGACCTCGGTGCGGTCGCAAAAGGATTTGAAGCCGAGAATCTGGACTTTTTTAAGCTTAAGCAAGGAGAGACCTCGTACAGTTTAAGAGGACGCCAGCAGGGGGGCCGACCGCTAGCTGAATCGTAAGCGGGTGAACCACGTGAAGCAACACGGCCGGGCGACATCTTGTGGATAAGGAGTACCGATGTCTATACCTTGGGCTTGTGCCGGCCGAAGGTCCAATGTGCCTTGGAATAGGATGGTGATGCGGTATTCGCCCAATTCTGTCCGTTTCAAGAATGGTTAATCGTGCCTCCATTTGCGCGAAGAGCAACACGGTTTCTATAATCCGCATCATCGAGCGTAGGTCGCGAGAAGCGGAGCGGTCGAAAGACCGGGCTGGCGCTGCGCTATTCCGAGAAGAACCATAGATTTCCTAGGAGCACTCTTTATGAAGAAGGTTGTACTTGCATCGCTGCTGGCAGCGACCACACTGGCGCCCTTTGTCTTTACTCAACCGATTGTTGCGCAGGCACAGACGAACGCGGGACCGACGATGTCGCAGGAGGAGTATGCGAAGTACAACAACGCTGTGACGCAGACGACGCCCGCGGCCAAAGCGCAGGCTTACGAGGATTACCTGAAGGCCTACCCGAACTCGCAGGTGAAGGTCGAAGCGCTGAACCAACTCGTGTATTTGTACACCCAGACAGGCGATGAAGCGAAGGGACTGGATGCTGCCGATCGGTTGCTGGCCATCGAGCCGAACGACGTGCGTGCGTTGATGTTTGAGGTACTTTACCGTCGCACCGATGCAGACAAGCTGACGGATCCGGCGGCCAAGCAGGCGGCGCTGGACAAGGTGGCGACCTATGCGCAGACGGGCTTGAATGCAACCAAACCGAAGGATCAGTCGGATGCGGAGTTTGCGAAGCTGAAGTCGCAGACACTGCCGACGTTCGAAAGTGCGATTGCCGATGACGACCTGGCCAAGAAGGACAATGCGGGTGCGATCGCGGCGCTGAAGACAGAGATCGATGCGGACCAGGCCGATACGCAAAAGCGAAGCTTCGTGCTGCAGGACGTCTACACCCTGGCAAACGCATACTACACGTCGACGCCGCCGGACTATCTGAATTGCGCATGGTACGCGACGCGTGCTGCGGCGTTTGCTCCGGAGCCCTACAAGACACAGATTGGCAAGCTAGCAACCTTCTGCTACACGAAGTATCACGGCAGGCCGGATGGGTATGACGCCATGCAGACGGCGGTTCAGACCAATCTGGATCCGCCGGCAGGGTTTACAGTGACGCCGGCTCCGAAGCCCGCTGATATTGTGGCGAACCTGATTGCGACGACTCCGGATCTGGCAACGCTGGCGATCAGCGATAAGGAGTTTGTGCTGCAGTATGGAGGAGCGATCGACCCGAAGACGCAGAAGAGCTATGCGGATGAGGTGTTCGATACGGTGAAGGGGAAGTCGGTGGAGATTCCTGGCGCGGTTGTGGTGGCGGCGACGGCGGATCAGCTGCAGGTTGCGGTCTCCGATGACTCGCAGCAGGCCCAGCCGAAGCCGACCGCGGACTTTACTTTCAATATGAAGGAGCCGCTCAAAACCGTTCCGAATGTTGGAGATAAGGTGACTGTGCAAGGGACCTATGCGTCCTATACTCCTTCGCCATTGATGATTACGATGAGCGATGCGAGCACGGTGGCGCCGAAGAAGGCGACTCCGGTGCACCATCCGCCGGTGCGGCGGCGGAGGCGGTAAGTCGTAGGAAACACAGCTTCATCTTTTAGGCGCTGGATTGGAAATGGCCCATCTTTCGAGGGGCCATTTTCCGTGGTGTTGGCGACGTATCTTATGTGGGCTCAGGGGTTTAGGAGGTTGACGAAGAGGCGGAAGGCGCCGGGGACGGCCTCGGGGAGCTGGCGGTAGAGGGCGAAGGCGCAGTAGCTCCAGTGGCCGCGGCCCAGTTGGACGGTGATAAGTCCTCCTTTTTGTGGAGCTTGGCCGGGGTCGTGGGTCTCGGTGAGGGCGGTGTAACGGGGGTCCCAGGAGCCCAGGAAACCATGGCCGCGCTCCTCGATCCAGTGGTCAAAATCGCTGGTTAGGATGTGGTTCGGTGTGGTGAAACGCGTGGAGTCCGCGTGGAGGATTTCGACGGGGGCGGTCTCGTCGACGACCTTCTCGGCGCGACCGAGCTCGAGGGGGAAAGGAGCGTCGGCGGCGGTGAACTCGTAGGTCTGGTACTGGACGAGGACGTTGCCGCCGGAGCGGGCGAAGTCGAGGAGGGCCGCGGTGGGTGCGCCGTGGAGGTCGGGGTGAGCGTTGTAGGTGCGGACGCCGAGTATGACGGTGTCGAAGTGCGAGAGTTTTTCGGGCGTGAGATCGGCGACGGTGAGGATGGTTGGTTTGAGGCCGATGGAGGCGAGAGCAGCGGGGACGTCGTCGCCGGTGCCTTCGAGGTAGCCGATGCGGCGTTTGTCTGGTGGCGGGAGTTTGAGATCGACGGGGACGATGCGGTCGGTGGCGGGTGTGTAGATGTTGGTGCGCGGGAGATCGCCGTAACCGACGGGGCGGAAGCCTTCGGAGAAGGTCGGGCCGTCAGGGCTTTTGGCACTTACCTCGAGATCGACGGGAGCACCTCTTTCGAGGGGAACGTGAATCTCTAAATGGACTTCGCCGGTTGAATGGATCGACGCAGGTGACGGCGTAGAAGTCCACGATGGGGGCATATGAAGCACGAGCGAACGCATCGGCTGTGCCGTCGGTGTCGTGGTGATCGTGAGCGGAAAGTTGGGCTGGTCCTTTGCTAAGACTTGTGCCCGAGTGGAAAGAGAGACGCTCCACGGGG
>DATCFM010000001.1:0-3308 GCA_036509515.1 Acidobacteriaceae bacterium | reverse complement strand
TGGCTGGCGACGAAGTTCGATCCCTACCAGGTGGACGGCGATGCGATGGCGTACATGGACATCGCGGACCTGATGCGAGGGCACCACTGGGCAGGCGTGGTCAATGCCTATTGGCACCCGCTCTATCCGGCCTGCATGGCGTTGGCGCAGCGGCTGTTTCATTCCACTCGCATGAACGAACTGCACGCCTACTACGTGCTCAACTATTTTATTTTTCTAGCGTCGGTCGCGGCGATGCTCGCGTTTGTTTCGGCGCTCGTCAAGCTGCGCAAGCGGATGACCCCGAGCCCCGATCAGACTGCCGGAGTCGGCCCGCTGCTGGGCCTGAACGCGCTGCGACTGCTGGGCGTGGCGCTGGTGGCAATCGCGTCGCAGCGCGAGCTCTCGATGGGCAAACTTCGCCCCGACCTGCTGCTGCAAGCCTTGATGCTCGCGGCCTTCGCGATGCTGCTGCAATCGCTCGCGACGGAGAGCCTCGCCTTCGCGCCGCTGATGGGCCTGTTCTTCGGCCTCGCGTATCTCACCAAGTCATTCGCCTTCGTCGTCGCGTTGCTCACGATTGCGCTGATGGTGGTGTTTCAGGCGTGGCTGCAGCGGCGCAAGCCTGTTCGCGTCCTGGCTGGCGGAGCGCTCGCGCTGGTGGTGTTTGCAGCGGTTGCGGGGCCGTACGTCGCTGCGCTTTCAAGGCAGAAACATCGCTTCGACTTTGGTGACTCCGGCGCGCTGAACTATGCGTGGTACGTCAGCGGCACGGTCAAGATGCACCTCGAGCCGTGGATGACGAAGGACTTCGGTTCGGCGAGCGTGCATCTGATTCATCCTGAGAAGCAGCTGCTCGCGCACCCCGGCATCTACAGCTATCGCGCCGAGCCTTACGGCACGTATCCCGCATGGTTTGACCCGACGTACTTCCACGAGCGCATCGTTCCAGCCTTCAATGCTAAGCGCCTCGTGCATCGCGATGTGCGCAATGCCGTGCTCAGCCTGCGCTACCTATTCAACCATCCGGAGGCACCGATTCTGCTGGCGCTGCTGCTGCTCTGCGGCGCACGGTTCGGCTTTGGCGACTGGAGGCACAGGGCGTTCTGGCTGACGCCCCTCGTGCTCGGGCTGGCGATCTGGGGCATCTACGGCCTCGTCAATATTGAGGAACGTTATGTGACCCTGGCGTACCTGCTCGTGATGCTGCCGCTCTTCGCAACACTGCAAACAAAACCGCAGACACCGTCGCAGATAGTTGGCACCGACACCCCATGGCTGCGCCGTTGTGCCACTGCGATGGTCGCGCTGCTGGCCTTTCTCGCGCTCGGCGAAAGCCTGCGCATCGCCCTCGAGGAACGCCGCGATCAGTCCAGTGCAGGCCTTCCCGCGGCGTGGTGTGCGCCCAACATCTTCGGCGCGGCAAAGGCGCTCAACGCGCTCGGTGTGGGGCATGGCGACGAGATCGCCTGCATGGGCACGATCGCCTGTCTCAACGATCCCTACTGGATGCGGCTGGCGGATGTGCGCGTGCTCACCGAGGTCTACAATCCCGACGGGAAACATCTGCTTGAAGAGTTCGAAGGTCTGCCCAATCGCGATCAGGTCGATGACGTGCTGAAGGCGCAGGGTGCCAAGGTGCTGGTCGCGGCCTTCGATCCCGGCGAAATGACCGGCCGCACGCCAGCGTCAGCAGGATGGATCCGGCTGGGCGAGTCTGACCTTTACGCGCTGCCGTTGAATATTCCAGCGCCCGCGCGCGCGACGCCAGCGACGCTGCCGTGGGACACTACAGGAGATGCCGCGCCGTGAGTGCGGCTGGGGGAGAACGCATTGAGTACCGACGCTGAGGACGCAAGAGGTCGCACCATCGTTGCTGCCGGCATGGAGTCGGCCGCCAGCCAGACCCCGTCGGTGGAGTTGACCGTGGTGATGCCCTGCCTGAATGAGGCGGAAACGCTGGCGGTTTGCGTTGACAAGGCTCTCGCTGCCCTGGCGGCGAACGGCATCGCAGGCGAAGTCGTGATCGCCGACAACGGCTCTACCGACGGCTCGCAGGAGATTGCTCTGGCCCACGGAGCGCGCGTTGTGCCGGTCCCTCTGCGTGGCTACGGAGCCGCGCTCAACGCTGGGATTCAGGCCGCGCACGGCAAATATGTGCTGATGGGCGACGCCGACGACAGCTACGAATTCGCCCACATCCCGCGCTTCCTCGCGGAGCTGCGGGGCGGCGCCGACCTGGTCATGGGCAATCGTTTTCGCGGAGGCATCGGGCCCAAGGCTATGCCGCCGCTGCATCGCTATCTCGGCAACCCGGTGCTCAGTCTGCTGGGCCGCAAGCTGTTCCACGCTCCCATCGGAGATTTCCATTGCGGCATGCGAGCGTTTAGCAAAGACGCCTACGCTCGTCTCCGCCTGCGCACCACGGGCATGGAGTTTGCCAGTGAGATGGTGGTGAAGGCATCTCTGCTGGGGCAGAAGATTGTTGAGGTTCCGACCACGCTCCAGAAGGATGGCCGCAGCCGTCCTCCGCATCTCAAGACCTGGCGCGATGGCTGGCGGCATCTGCGCTTTCTGCTGATGTATTCGCCGCGCTGGCTGTTCCTGTACCCGGGAATGACGCTGATGTTGGTGGGCCTCGCCCTGATGGCTTGGCTGCTGCCGGCGGAGCGCCCGCTGGGCCACCTGAATCTTGGCGTCGACACGCTCGCTTATGTCGCCGCCGCGGTACTGCTCGGCTTCCAACTCGTCTTCTTCGCCGTGGCTGCGAAGGTCTTCGCCATCACTGAAGGCCTGCTGCCAGAGGACGAGAGTTTCGACCGCTGGTTCCGCTACATCACGCTCGAAACGGGCCTGATTGTCGGTGTGCTGATGGTGTTGGTGGGCGTCGGGATCGCGGTGTCGTCGGTAGTTTCGTGGTCGCACGCTGGCTACGGTGCGCTGCCGCCGGTGCAGATGATGCGGCGCACGCTGCCTGCCATGCTCTGCCTGATGCTGGGCACCGAGATCTGCTTCGCCAGCTTCTTTTTGAGCCTGCTCGGATTGAAGCGCCGCTAGATCGGGCCGATATCCGGATCAATAGAAAGGCCGCCTCGATTGAGGCGGCCTTTCTGTTGGTGTGAGCGAATTCGGAATTTACCGCTGAACGGCTTGCGGCTTGGGCAGCGCTGCCAGGCGCTTCTCCAGCAGCTTCTCGAGATCTTCGAGCGACTTTGAGAAGCCCTCGATGCCTTCCTTCAGCTTGTCGTGAGCCATGCGATTCTCAGCGTGCATCTTGTCGAAGGTCGCCTTGTCGACGACGATCTTCTCGATCGGATCCTTCGCAGACG